>JASJCY010000248.1 GCA_030065825.1 Nostocaceae cyanobacterium
TCTCATGAAATTTGAAAGACTACTTACCAGATTAATTACTGTTAACAATTATAAGAAGGGTTGATTTTACCGATGAGTTTTAATAGTACTAATATACTATTAGCTAGCGATCGCAATGTGCCAGTTGCGTAAGTCCTGATACTGTATAAATAATAAAGTGTTATATCTCATCTAGATTTTTTCAGATAAAACTAATGGTTATACATAAAAAAATATAAAAAATAGCATAAAAAATAGGAGCTAAAAGAAATAAAGCTTCTAACTCTAATAATAAATAATTTGATAAATAATTATGTTAATTATTTAAGCTAACATTGATAGTATTGATAGCATTCATTCGGTAGGAAATTGAGTATGTACTTCCTATCTTCTGTGAGATTAGATATTTGTTTATTATTGTTAAAAAACACTACGTAATTCTGTAATTTCTGCCTTAGTTATTTTTCGGTTTTCTTTATTAGCTGTAAATTCTGGTTGTTCGCTTACACTCTTCAATAATTGGACAATCAGAGGAGTGTGCGGATTGTTAGCAAGGTGATTGACGAGTGGGAGAAATAGGAGAATCCACCACGGTCATAAAACAAACAGTTAAAAACCTCTATTAATTTACGTTACCTTTGATAACTTTATGTAGCAGTTAGCACCAGCTTGGTTTGAGTAGTAAAATAGACATAAGAACCACAATAAAACCCTTAAATTACTTCTATACTTAGATATAATTTACACAGATTTTGTGGAAATACTAGTCTCTACATGGGAAATGCTGAACCTTTTTGCATCAAGTAATATTGCTAGACGTAAAAGTTGTAAAATACAAAAATTTTGCTTGATTTTACAGGTAAACTGTATAAGGCATTTGCTAATTTGTTACAGTTTCATTTGGAGGTCAATGACTAAGAAGGTGTATAAACCTACAGTACTCGATTTATTTTGTGGTGCTGGTGGTATGAGTCTAGGATTTCAAAATGCTGGCTGTGAAATTCTAGGAGGGATTGACAAAAATCCATATGCTATTAAAACTCATCATCGCAATTTTCCCAAAAGCAAGTTGCAACTTCCAGCGCAAGAAATAGAACAGATTGATTTATTCAACTTACCAATTAAACCAGGTGAAGTTGATATTTTAATTGGTGGACCACCATGCCAAGTTTTTTCGACTGTTGGTCTTGGTAAAATGAAGTCTTTAGGGAAAAATATTGAAACTGACCATAGAAATTTATTGTATAGATATTTTGTTGATTTTTTAAATTATTATAAACCCTTGGTTTTTGTGATTGAAAATGTTAATACCTTAAAAGGACACAGAATATTTAGTCAACTACAAACAGAATTAGAAAATGGTTTGCCTGCCCACCAATATGAC
This sequence comes from Nostocaceae cyanobacterium, assembly GCA_030065825.1. GTDB lineage: Bacteria > Cyanobacteriota > Cyanobacteriia > Cyanobacteriales > Nostocaceae > JASJCY01. Next base: position 1,364 of record JASJCY010000248.1, read on the forward strand.
TACCCTGGCTATGAAATAAAGTCAGAAATATTAACGGCTTCTAATTATGGCGTTCCTCAAATTAGGAAACGTTTATTTATTGTAGGCTTACGCCAAAATATTAATTTCAAATTTGAATTCCCTAAGCCAAATAGCATTACCTCTATTTCTGTAGGAGATGCTATTAGTGACTTACCAGCATTAGAACCTATATCTATTCCTTTAAAACCAAAAAGTAGTGCCCCTAGACAAACTGATAAACTATTGCCTTATGAATCAGAGCCTCAATCAGAATATCAAGTAAAAATGAGAAATCAAAACCATAGAAATGGTGGTGTCATGAATCATATATGCCGTGTTCATAATCATAAGGATTTGTATATTTTCAGCATTATGCCTCAAGGTGGTAAATATAAAGATATACCAAATGAACTTAAACGTTATAGTGATAAAATTTTTGAAGATAAATATAAACGATTGAAGTGGGATGAGCCTTCTTGGACTTTAACAGCACATATGCAGAAAGATTGTTTAGCATATATTCATCCAACTCAAACTAGAAGTATTTCTGTCAGAGAAGCGGCTAGATTACAAAGTTTTCCAGACCATTTTATTTTTGATGCTCCAATGACCAGAATGTTTGAATTGGTCGGAAATTCAGTTCCTCCTCTTTTGGCAGAAGGTAAATATGTGAAATAACGGAAATAATCAACAATGTCTAGAGGTAGACCTTGGTCACGATATGAACTAATTATTGCAATGAATTTATATTGCAAGCTTCCATTTGGACAACTTGATCGCAAAACACCAATTATTATTGAAGTAGCTCAAAAGTTGGGAAGAACACCAAGTAGTTTGGCAATGAAACTTTGTAATTTGGCTTCACTAGATCCTGTACTACAAGAACGTGGGATTAAAGGTCTTCGTGGTGCCAGTAAAATTGACCGAGAAATTTGGCAAGAATTTCATACAAATTGGGAACAATTGGGAGAAGAAAGCGAAGAACATTTCCAAGCACTATTTGATAATGTAATGAGTGAAGAGAATCAACAACCCATTCAAGGTAAATCTAAAAGAGGTGAATTAATAAAAGCACCCAGAAATCAGCCTACTGGAGCAACAGAAGTAGAAGTCACTGCAAAAAAAAGAATTGGACAGAATTTTTTTAGGCAAACTGTTCTAGCTAACTACGAAAGTCGCTGCTGTATTACTGGTAATCCTATTCCCGAACTTTTGATTGCAAGCCATATACTACCTTGGAGTATTTACCCAGAACATCGGCTTAATCCTCATAATGGTTTGTGTTTGAATAGTACTCATGATGCAGCTTTTGATAAAGGTTTGATTACATTTGATGAAAATTATAGATTAGTCATTAGTAGATATATTGAAAGTTTTCTACCTGACGAAACATTAGAGCTTAACTTTGTTAAGTATGGCGGAAAGCAAATATGTTTACCTCAAAAATTTCAACCTAATCGTGATTTTATAAGTCTTCATAGACAAGAAATTTTTCTTAGTTAAGTTTTGATTAGAAGGAATACTACTGAAACGTGTCAAACCCCCCTCTAACTTCTCTATCAAAACATAATGGGAGGGTGAGAACCCTTGGGTTTTTAACCAGGGGATGAAACCCGACTCAAAGGGATTTATCCCTTTGTTTCCCTGCAAGATATCATGACTACAAAATATGATATTATCTTGTAGGAGGTAATCAACAGTGTTAACTTTAACTTACGAATACAAAGCCAATCCTACACCAGAGCAAATTCAATTAATCGAACATACATTAAATATATGCCGCAAAGTTTGGAATTTTGCTTTGTGTGAACGCAAGGATTGGATTAATTCTCGAAAGTCACCTGTTAACGCTTGTTCAATCGCTTGCGAGTACATCATGAGTGCAGATGCACCTTACCCAAACTACAACAAGCAAGCTAAATCCCTCACCCAAGCCAAAAAACATTATCCGGAACTGACAACTGTTAATGCTCAAGTACTACAACAAGTATTAAGGAAACTGGAGACAGCATTTATTGACATGAAACGCAAGGGAATGGGATTCCCTCGTTTTAAAAATTGGTACAGAATGCGCTCTTATGTTTATCCTCAACTTGGTAGAGGAGAGCTATTAAGGGGTAATCAAATTAAATTGCCTCAAATTGGATGGATGGAGTATGTGAAGTCCCGGGAAATACCTGATGGTTTTGTTATCAAACAGGTTCGTGTTGTTCGCAAAGCATCTGGATATTTTTTAATGTTCACCCTTGAATGTAATGCCAAGGTTCCTGATATTTTTCCTGGTGGCCATCCTGTGGGATTAGATTTGGGGTTGGACAAATTTGTTGCAACTTCTGAAGGTGCTTTAATTGAACGTCCTAGATTTCTTCAAACCCTACACCGCAAGCTGAAATTGCTGCAACGTAGGTTAAAGAAAAAACACAAGGATTCAAACAATAGGCACAAATTAAATCGAAAGATTGCCAGATTACATCAACGCATTTGTGATACTCGTAAAGACTGGCATTTTAAGTTAGCTCATAAGCTTTGCGATAACACAGGAATGATTTTTGTTGAGGATATTGATTTTCGTGTGTGGGCTAGGGGAATGTTTTGTAAGCACACCCTTGATGCTGGATTTGGGCAATTTGTCTCAATCTTGCAATGGGTATGTTGGAAGAGGGGTGTATACTTTGCCAAGGTAAATAAGGATTACACATCTCAAGTTTGCCCCCAATGTGATACCCACACTGGGAAAAAAGACTTAAAGGACAGGATTCATTTTTGTCGGTCATGCGGCTACACAACCCATAGAGATGTCGCAGCAGCACAAGTGATTCGTAATAGAGGGATCAACGCGCTGGGACGCAGCGTGGAGCAAATTGCCTGTGGAGACGTTCTGATGGGGACTGGCAACAGTCTAGTTAAGAGTCTAAGAAGCAGGAAAAAAGGTGAAGAAGCACGGATTTATCCTGCCTCGTAATATCCTTTGAGAATCACTGTGGCTTTAGCCCAGTGAGTACGTCAACAACTTGGTCTTCTGGAGGACGACGGATTTATAGTTGAATTTGCGATCGCTCGTTAATTACCTGATTAACCACCTGTAATTCAGGGGCTGAATTACGAACACCTTGCATATAAGCTGCACTGGTTTTGGCTACCCAATTTGATGGAACTGGGACACCTTTAATTTCTCTGGCTTGTCGTAACAGAGCCACAGCTACTGGTCCCATTCCTCTTTCTCTAGCTCTTGCTGCAAATGGTGTAACAGTTATTGGTTCAACGTAGCGATAAATTGCCCGGTGGTAGCCAGTAAAAAATTCGTAATGGTCTAAGTCTCTGGGGCGACTTGCTCTAAAGAAAGTAATTACAATTCCTCCTTGTTTCCGACCCACGCGACCTGTAGCTTGAATGTAAGATGAAGTGGTTTTGGGTTGACCATTAACAATCATTAATCCCAAGCGGTCAATATCAACGCCTGTACCAAACATTGATGTACTCAAAACAATGTCTTTGGCTTCGGGTAATTCTTGGGAAAGGCTACTTAACAAACCGGGTAACTCAGTCGAATCTTTGCGGCTGGAAAGTTCTATTGCTTCTCCTAAATCTCGCTCAGAAACACCTCTAGCATTTGCAACATATCTCAATCTCTCAGGTATGTCCTGACGGTAAAGAGTTAATGCTCCAGCTAACTCTCTAATCGCATTAAAATAGCCTACCAGCGTCCAAAATGGGTCACAATCGCTATCACTATACTCGTTTTGTCTTAGTTCCCAAATATTTTGCAGCATTGACGAGTAAAGGCGGACAATTGGAGTTTGAGCGCCTTTCCCAGGAGCGCAAATGGCAACGTAAAGACGACCTCCAAGATGCTGACCATTTGCGTCTGTTTCTATTGGGTGAATATTTGCTGTTGTTCTGGCAAAAAAAGTGTCTCCTGCTGATAGGCTCAGAGGTGGAAACTGAAATACAGTACGGTCAAATAAACATTGCACCTGTGATTGTGATTGGCGAACCGTTGCAGTAGAAGCTATATATTTAGGACTGACTGTTTTACCTGCATAGATTTGTTCGCATAAAGTATCAACAGCTGTCTCATAAAGCCCAACCATACTACCAAGAGGTCCTTCAATCAAATGAAGTTCGTCTTGCAAAATGAGGTCTGGTGGTAAAAGTTGATTTACATCCTTTTTGTGTTTCTGAGGAGATTTTGGCTCCACTCCTGCATTTTCACGATAGTAGCCTTCTCTACTGCAATAACGATTAATATTACCAAAAATAGCACCTGCTCTTGGCTCAAAAGCTAAACGGGTAATTTTTCTGCTGATATTCTTAAACCTCCTTTCAACTTGAAAGTCATGGATAAAGTTATATATTTATTGGCAGTACTGTTGGAGGAAACTTGAAAGTTTGGAGAAGATTCCATTTCCTCTAATGGAATAACCTCTCTAGAAAGGGATTGTGGATCTATATCTCCTTTCATGACCAAATGAATTGTATGTCCGTCTTGATTCGCTCCTAATCCATCTTTAGGAATTGCTAAAATCGACCCACAGCAAGGACAATTCAGAATTTGAGCAGGTTCTCCCTCTGATTTTTGACCTTTAAGTGCATCAATTGCACCAGTAATTCTCAAGTGTGGTAGTCCTTTTAGACTATTTGGTGTCACGTTTCCACCAACCCACAAACCTGTAGAAAAGCGAGAAGTTCCCCAAATATGATGATCTTTTAGTTTACAATTTCCAGGTCGCCAGCCAGTAGCATGACTTGTACCTAAATTTTCTACTCGTAATACTTCACAAGCAACTATTAAACCCAATGCCCGACGAAACTGTTGAATGGTTAATAATCGTAGCGTATATCTGGAAATGACACTAACACCATGTCCTGTGCGATCGCCATTTGTATCTTTTTCGGAACGGAGCCTTCTTAATCCCATTGTAAAAGCGGCTAAACCCAAATAAGCCTCTGTCTTACCGCCACCTGTTGCAAAAGCCAGTAAATCACAAATTTGGCGTTCGGGATGTAAAGGATTGGCAATAGCCGGAATATTCATTAAAACAAACGCAAGTTGGAAAGGTCGCCACTTAAATTCTTGCCCTTTTCTTCTCCAAGAAGCTTGTAAATTTATTGCTTGATTCGCAAAACAAAAAGCAAGTCTAACTTCATCATTTTGAGCAATTAAATCTATTGCTTCCTGAATTCTTTGCTTTGCTTGTTCACAACTTATTAAATGTCTATTAGTCGCTCGATGATACTTTGAATCTAACTCACTAACTGTAGTTTTTTGTTTATTAATCCAGGCTCCATATCCATCAACAAGGGGTTGTAGTGCTGCTTGCATTGCATTTGCATCCCAATTTTCTGCAAGCATCAAAGCGCCCAGTTCAGGAGCCTGTCCCATTTGTTCTAAATCCCAATTAATTTCCGGAGATTGAACTGGGTAACAAGGTACATATTCCGTCCTACAGTCGGGTAAAGTAAACTTCTGCCATTGTTCTTTTCCAAGTTTTTCTTCAATAACTTCGCCATCAATCCACTTTAGGGGATTTTGGTTTTCTGCTTGACAAGGGCGTTCGGGGTCTATTTCCTTCCACATAGCAGTGCATAAATGACCCCGCGCATAAGCTTGATACTCTCGATATATTAGTGCTAAAGATTCGTCTTCTTCTTCAAGGCTTCCTGGCTCTGGTTCTTCAATAGAAGGCTCGAAACTATCAAAAGGTAAAAGTTCTGTCTTTTCGCCACAAACTACCCTAATTTGCGGCTGAAAAATCATGTCAGGTGTCTGCAAGCGTCTTTTTCCAGACTCTGCCAATGGGTCAACTAAAGAAGTTTCATTGACAAGATAAATCGATACCTTATAAGTATTATCAAATCGGTGTACACTGCGAAGGCTGATTTTAACTTTATCTATTTCAGCAATAACAGTATTTTCACTGACACAAATCGGGTCAGGTGTAACGTAGTATTTGGGAACTCGTCTGAATACTTGCTGCTCTTGTGGATTTTTTTCACTTACATACCTTGCCCAAGTTGCACAAATTTCTATTTTTGGTTCTCCCTCATTTGTTGCCCTGACAACAAAGGAAATTCCCATAGAACGAGGTTGGGATTTTGGGTCGAGTACCGGAGCTGCTGCAACAACAGGAGCTTCTTCATCTGAGTCATCGTCACCGTACTCATCTATACCAGTACCCAAGGTTTCTGCTTCTCCCTCAATCTCCTTCGCTTCTTCATCACTAACATCTTTGGGAATAAGGACACCAGTAATAAATTCGTTACGAGGGTCTTGTTCGTTTGACAAAACCTCGTAGCAAAATTCTCTTGGTCCAAGAACTTCTTGTCTAAGGCGAAGTAACAGCTCTGTTCTTACTGACACGATGCACCTGATTATAAAAAGCGTAAGTAGTAGTCTCGATAATTATTATAGTCTCCTATGAAGGTAGCAAATAAAACAATTTTACAAAGATTTCATGATATTTTCACGGCATATTCTTACACGGATATGCTTTGTTCGCAGATAAATCAACTCCACGTCGTAGCGATTCGCCATTTTTGCTAACCAAGTATTAATTGTTGCCAATATAAATTTCTCATCAATGTAGGTATGTCTAGGAAATAAATTACTAAACTATTCTCTTTCCCCCACAAGTATTGCTTAGTAATTTTTTGCAAATCCGAAGATTTTTTTGCAACATATTTATACACAACTCCATAGACATGTTCAACGTCGTCAACCAATTCCCAAAGATTTCTTTGTTGTGATGCCGTGTCTCTACTATCGGAATTTACTGCTTTTTTATGTATTTTTTTTACATTTAATTATGAGTAGATGAGAAAGCATTCTACTCAGCATAAATACGTAGAAAAAAGGAACTTTATTTTCAATAATTTAGAAAAAATTGATACTTACCTTATTTTTTTTTCACTGAAAAGAGGATTTAATAGAAAGTATCTTTATAACTAAATCGGCGGGAATAAATATAACTATGTTACGAAACGTAAATATAGCTCTGAAACCTTTACCAATGACCAATGACAAATGACGACCCTAACTGCTTCGTTTTATTTGTACCGACTTACTTACTGATAATTTGTACCAATGTCGTTGAGCCTTGTCAACCGCTTGGAAATAAATTTCTTTTTCTTATAAACCAAGCAGGTTAAAACGCGCTGGAACCCTGACTCAGTATGATTTATCAGACTTTATTTATCGGTTCCTGGGAATTTATTCCTAGTGTTGTGTCCCATTAGTTTTGATGGCTAGTTTTATAGTCATATTTATATGACTTTGACTATTAGACTGGGACTTATAGTCCCAGGTGGGTGTGATGGAAACCCCATCATATTTTATGGGACAAACCACTAGTACTCCACCAAGTAAAC
>JASJCY010000249.1 GCA_030065825.1 Nostocaceae cyanobacterium
CAGTTTTTACGTAAGTTCTGGCATAATCCAAATCCATATCTTGTTTCCAAGTTTGATACAACTCCAAAGCCAACCCTTCTATTTGGTCACCCGTAAGCCGCTTTGTATCAATCTTTAAGCAGGGTGGTGCCTTTTTGTTTTTGGGGGTAATGGGAAATACGGATTCAATGGGGACTTCACCATTTGGGAAAAACTCCCATAAGAAAGAATCGGGTTTAAGATGTGCGGTATATGCCATTATCTTTATCCGTGTTCACAAGCAGGACTATCAGCACCGCATCAAGGGATGAGTGCATTAAAATAACCGCCACACCCCAAGGGTGAGCGGTTTATTCGGGTTGCTCCAATTCTTCTAATAAGTCCTCTAAATGTTGAAGCCTATTACGAATAGATTTTAATTCCTCTAGTTTTATAGCCTCCTGATTGCGGCAATCTTCAATCAGTTGGCGGAGAATTCCCCCAGTAATTTTTTCTCTATTGCCGATGGTAAGGTTTGCATCCCACGAGCCATGCGTTCTATCAGCTCGCTCTTGCTCACTCCCATCACTTTCGCTTTGTCCTCCAGGATTTCGAGTCCTTCTGGAGACAGAGTAAACATTGTGTTCTTCTTCCTTTGACCGTGCAACGGCTTCCTCATTTATTGTACCCATGTAGTATCTCCTTCTATTGTACCTATGTGGTATCTTGATTTTTTAACCTATGTACTATTACAATATATCTAGTTGTACATAGGTACAATAGTTTTTGCAACGCACCCCACAACACCGGGAGATAGCAGCCCCGTAGAACAACGACCTGCTAGGGGATTGCAGTGCGACAGCCCAATACCCATTACCCAAATTACGAGACACGGCAACCTCGAAGAACAACGCCGGGGGAAATAGGGGAGACAGGGAGATGGAAATGTTCGGAGTTGAAGAGGTAAATGTTCGGAGTTGAAGAGGTAAATGTTCGGAGTTGAAGAGGTAAATGTTTGGAGCGAAGGAGCACGGTTAACTTGTGAGCAAATTTTTGCAAGTTGTGGATATTAATGAGAAAGAATGGATAATTAATCTCGAACATATTTCTCACATTTCTAAAGCTGAAGTAATTACAAGCAAATGGATTCTGTAGAAGAATGTAATGTTTTCTATGTTGAAGGGCTAACTATTTTTCTGACTAGAGGAGGGCAGAACATACATCTTGTAGGTAAAAATGCGGCTAATTTTTGGGATTATTGCAGTATTCAAGCTGTTCAATTGTCCGTTGTGGAGAAAAAACAATGAACCCAACCAATAACCACACAATTCCAATACTTGAGAAGATGAAATAAACTTATGGTTCTACCTTTAAAAAGCTAAGTAATGAGGAGAAGATATTTTTGATTTTCAGTCTTGCTCAAGATTTGGAAGACCAGCATCTTTATGAACATAAAGATGAACTTTATGCATTAGCTAACCGTTTTACTCGGGATTTAGTTGATGATATGGATGAAGCGATTCAAGTATTGAAAGAATTGGTAAATAGCTTATGAGCACTAGTTTCAGTGAAAAAGATTTTTTGTCTACATTAGTATGTTTGTCTACACTGCTTGAAGTTGTAATTAATTCTCAGCAATACCAAGAGTTTAAAGCTAGCCGTTATTACAACAGACTAACTTGTAACTTAAATAATGCTCTACAAAAATTGGAGCAAGCTAAAGATGCTTATGCAATGAAGTTAGCCCATGGAGAATAATATGAAAACTGACTTTGCTTCAGAAGAGTTTTTGACAATGTTAACCAACTTGTCTGACTTAGTTAATATTTTGGTTAAGTCTGAACAATATCAATAACTTGTCAACGACGAACATTACAGCAGCGTAGACTTTACTTTAACTGATGCTTTGGTTGCGTTTGATGAAGCCACAACTGCTTTTGAAAAAATGAAGGCTAATGAACAATAATTTACCTTGTTGGTTGTTACCTGTACACGTATTTATCGCTGAAAAACTGATTAAAATTGGTTATGAATACGTAGGTTTAACCGAGGATTTTCGCGCTCCAGATTCTGCGGAACATATTATTGGTGACTGTTTTTTAGTATTTTTTGATGATGAAGGATTCAGTATAGATATTAATGGGGCATTGTTTAGCTTCCAAATTCAGAAACAAACGCCCAATTCAATTAAGCAGTGGTGGCGTGAGTGGGAAAGTACCAATTCCCACTCTGGTCAAATGACTTTGTTTTGACTGTTTCTTAATGCTAATAACAAAGACAAACCACCACATACAGCGGGAATTTGGTGGATTTAAGAGGCTGTACTTGTTTTTGAGTATAACACAAGTTTTAACCACAACTCACGCTACATAGGGTTACAAATTTAGTTGTTATTGGAAGGATTGCCTATAAAAACATAATTTTTTTGGATTGAAGCCACATTAATGTATTAAATTGCCGTCTTTTACTGCCAGCAATCCTGGTATTGCTGGTATTTCTTGACAATCAAAAAGCAGCAGTAAAAAAGTTGGGTGTTTAAAGTATGAACATAGACACAAATTTGCCCTGGCATGTTTACCGACAATCAAAAAACGGTCGTTGGGTTGTACACAAAACTTTTGAAAGAAGGGGGGACGCGGAAGTTTATGTTAGTTTCATGAAAAAATACGCTCCTAATTTTCAGTTAAAAATGGTTGCTAAAATTTACGCAACAGTAAATGTTTAATGAATGTGTGATGTATCATTCTAAAAAACTTGCTGAGTAACCCAAATTTTAGGAGTGTTTTATGATAATTCAAACAGCAAAAATTAACCAATTAGCAAATCTTCCTAGGTATAAATATGAAAGATATTACGACTGTTCCATGATGGAAATCTATTGTAATAATCTTGATAATTTTTTGTTTGATGAATTTTTGTGTGCTTTCAAAGCTCAAATACCAAGAAAAACTTACCAAGCGATGAGCTTAAATTCTTTCGATGACTATGAAGACGAAGACGAAGACGAAGACGAAGACGAATACGAATACGAAGACGAATACGAAGACGAAGACGAATACACATACTAAGACGAAGACATAGCTTCTTGATGCTTAGAATGTTTTTGACAGATTAAATTGACACCTTCCACTAAAATTAAACTAACTATGGAAATCATAACTTTTCACTTTGAAGCTGTAATTACCCTTGACAATTATTCTCACGAAAAAATCGGATTTGAAGTAAAACTTGAAGATGGCGAAACTTCAGAAGAAGTGGCAAAAATTTTAAGAGATAAAGCAGCTTCTATCATTGGCGAAAATGCCCAACAATTGTATTACAAAAAAGATTCATTGGAACGGGAAGTCCATTCCCTCACCGAAAGACTTGCTAAATTGCGTAAAGAATGGAATGCTACGGCGCAATTCTTGCGGTCGCAAGGTATTAAACCAGAATCACCATCAATGCCGCAGTTTGGCAATTTGCTTGCTGCTGCACAAGAGTTAGAAACTGTTGATGATGCTGAATTCATTGAACCGCAATGAAAGTAAAAAATGAAATCGTCTGATGAACCGAATTGACACCCCGGCAAAATTTTAATTTTTGAGGTTTAATCTTTTTAAGGAGATTTTAAAATGAAAATTGAAGGAGACAAAGTTATTGTTAACAAAAAAGAGCTTGTAGCAAATATTTTATCCTTTGGTTATGCCGTGGAAATTCTTGCCAATTCTTCTGGGTTTTCGTCTGAACAATGGATGCTTTTTTTTATTGAAAAAGTTGATGAACAATTAGCAGATATAGAGAAAAACCGACCTGAACAAATTGACATCATAATAAAAGAATTTGCTAATGTATATGCACAAATGGACGCCTGATGAGCCGGATTGACACCCCGGCGAAACCTGGGTTAAACCAGGTCGCGGATTGTGTCCAAAGCAGTTCGCAAAGGGCAAATTTTAGTACATGGCTTTTAAAAGTGAAATGAGCTTTATTGCTCAATTGATTTCGTAAGCTGTTGCTAAAAAATGCCCTTTTTAGCTTTGAAAGTGAAGCGGGCTATTGCGCCCTTGGGAGATTCATAAGCGAATCCATGAAAACTCAACCAAAATTAATACTGGGCATTGATGTTAGCAAAGCCTCAGTAGCTGTCTGCTGTCTAAAAGAACGACCAGCAAACCCACGTCAATTTTACTACACTTATTCCTTTGATAAATTTGATGCCAATAGTTCTGGTGTGCGATCGCTCCTGGGGTTGGGTGGAGATATTGCAATTATGGAACCCACAGGCACCAACTACTCCAAAATTTGGATAACCCACCTGGAGCGTGCCGGGGTAGAAGTGCGGTTGGTAGGGCACAAGGAATTGAGAAACTACCGCTCGTATCACCTGGGCTTACCGGATAAAGATGACGACGCTGACGCCCTAGCCCTGGCTTGTTATGGTTTGGATTATGGGGAAGACAGCGGGCGTTTTTTAAAGCGTCGTTCACCTATCATTGCACGAATTCGGGAACTCGTGCTGAGATTGCAACACCTCAACCGTGTACAATCTCCTATTATCAACCGTGCGCGGCAAGATTTGGCGTGGCAATTCCCAGAGGTGGCAGGAGTAAGGAGCGAACGCCGAACTAAGGACACCCCTTTGCTTTGGGCATGGTTAGCGGGAGAGCGGCAATCAACAATGTACGATCGCAAATACGCTGAAAGTTGCGGGTTAGGAATATCTGGCACGGTAAGGCTGCACGCTCAAAGGCTTTGCAGTATTTCCAGGGAAGAAGCTGCCATTGAGTTAGAATTGTCGGAACTGCTGCTTGAAAGGGCTTTTTCACCTTACCAGCGCGTCTTTAACAAATTTGGTTTCGGTTTAAGGTTGCGCTGTGTAATTCTTTCTCAGGTATTCCCGCTGGAAGATTTTCTTTTAGAAGGGATGCCAGAAGTGCGGAAATTACGGGGGAGAGTATCAGGAAATCTTACCAAACGTCATTTATCTCTACGGAGATTTCAGAAAGCTTTGGGTGTAGCACCGTCCCAAGAATCATCTGGGGATATGCGAAGAATCAAAATTGTGGGGGGGAGTGCCCTGTGTCGAAAATCCTTGTGGCAGTGGGTTTTTACCAGGATTGAGGTTAAACGTTGCCGCTTGGATAATGAAATTGGGAAAGCCCTGGGGGATTACCTTGATGAACAAAAAGCACAAGGTAAACCCGTCCAGTTAGTCAGGGCAAGAACCTCAGCAAAAGGAGTTCAGCTACTTTTCAAGCATTTGGTTCAGGAATTGACCAACATTTAGTACTAAAGTGAAAATAGGGAATGTGAAAGCACAACGGTCTTACCCTGGCAAAAACACGCTTCGCGCTTAGTAATGGTCACAACCCACTAAAAACCCTTCGCCACAGTTGTGGTCTTACCCTGGCAAAAACTCTAGCGCTAGAGTAATGGTCACAATCCCACTAAAAACCCTTCGCCCTTAGTTGTGGTTTTACCCTGGCAAAAACACGCTTCGCTAGAGTAATGGTCACAACCCCACTAAAAACACCCTTCGCCACAGTTATGGTTTTACCCTGGCAAAAACACGCTTCGCTAGAGTAATGGTCACAACCCCACTAAAAACCCTTCGCCCTTAGTTATGGTTTTACCCTGGCAAAAACACGCTTCGCTAGAGTAATGGTCACAACCCCACTAAAAACCTTCGCGCTTAGTTGTGGTCTGACCCTGGCAAAAACTCTAGCGCTAGAGTAATGGTCAAAATCCCACTAAAAACACCCTTCGCCCTTAGTTATGGTCTTACCCTGGCAAAAACTCTAGCGCTAGAGTAATGGTCACAATCCCTCAAAAAACACGCTTCACTAGAGATCAGCTAATCGCCATTAGGATGTGGGAAAAAGAATCTCAACAAAGTCCTGACGCTGTTGGGTTTTGCTGTCGCTCAACCCAACCTACTTTTCTCATAATTCATAACTCATAACTCAAGAAAATTTTTCCCAAGCTTGAGCAACCAATTTACTCAACCAGCGTCGCTGTTGCCGATCCAAGACGCTGTCTTCTGCTAGCAATTGAGCGGTTAACTCTTCTAAAGATTGACCTTGAGCGCGGACAATTTTAATTACACCTGCGATCGCAGAAGCTACTAATTCCTCGTCCACAGGTTGTTGTCTGAGGGCAAATATTTCTTGGGGGTTGTCTGGAATGGGATAATTCATGGGGTGTGTGTGAAAGCAATAGGGAACCTAAAAAATATGAAAACTTCTTAATATTTCTTAACTAAAGTTGAAATTCAAGTGATAGGGCGGAGTCTAACGTAATTTATTCCTTTCTTAAATCTGTCTTAATGAGTATATTTAGCGGAGATAGCAAACAAATATGAGAGAGATACTGTACTTAGAAATTCCGACTCCGGATACAGCAGGGGTTTGCACTTGGTTGCAAACAGATTTTGAGCCGGGGGTTGGGGAAAAAGTGCTGACTCCAGCAGGGTTTCGGCTGAGAATGGCTGAGACTACAGCTAGCAAGACAGATATTCCGGAAGATTTAGCGAATGAACTTTCCGTGTTTGTCTGGTCTGTGCAGCGTACCACTTATCTGAAGGTCTTTTGTTGGGGGGTTCGACCCTTTCGTGATCAGCGGAAAATCTTGCAAAAACTCACCGCTGCTATTAGAAGTCGTTTTCCTTATGATTACCCAGAACCTCCAAAGATTGATTTATCTGAGGAATCCATTTTCGATGCTCTAGCTCCCTATTATCCTCTCACCGCCAAATATTTTCAAAAAATTCCTAACGGTGAATATGACTTGAAACGGGTTTACTGGTGGGAGCAGCGTTGGCGTGAAGGTGTGAGGAACCCGCAACAGCCGAAGCAGGTGGTGTTTGCTAATCCAAATTCTAAACAGGAAAATCCCAAATTGGATTATGACTTGATTTATATTGGTGGCGCATTGGGGGTAATTCATGCGGCGGTGATGGCACAATTGGGCTATAAAGTGCTGCTGGTAGAACGTTTACCCTTTGGACGCATGAATCGGGAATGGAATATTTCCCGTAAGGAAATTCAAAGTTTGATTAATCTGGGTTTGTTAACAAATGCTGAGGTGGAATACATTATTGCACGGGAGTATAAAGATGGATTTAATAAGTTTTTTGACGGTAATAATCCCCAGCATTTAAGAGCGCCGATACTTCATACACCTACAGTATTAAATCTTGCTTGTGATTCCGAAAGATTACTGTCGGTGTGCGGTCAGAAGTTTCGAGATGCAGGAGGTAAAATATTAGATGAGACAGAGTTTATTCGTGCTGATGTAGATAGCTCGCAAGTTCTGGTTACAGTCAAAAATCTATCTACCCAAGAAGAGAAACAAATCAGTGGCAGACTGCTGTTAGATGCCATGGGAACTGCATCACCGATTGCATGGCAATTAAATGGTAGTCGCGCTTTTGACAGTGTTTGTCCCACGGTGGGAGCGGTGGTTAAAAGCGGCTTTGAACCTGGAGTTTGGGACTCTGACTATGGAGATGTTCTCAACAGTCATGGGGATATTTCTCGGGGACGACAGTTAATTTGGGAACTGTTTCCCGGTGACAATAAGGAACTGGCAATTTATTTATTTCATTATCACCAAGTCCATCCCCAAAATCCCGGTTCTTTGCTGGAGATGTATGAAGACTTTTTCACCATTTTGCCAGAATATAGACGCTGCGACATGGACAAGTTAGTGTGGAAAAAACCCACCTTTGGCTATATACCGGGACACTTTAGCCTTGACAGTAGCGATCGCCAAGTCGCATTTGATCGATTGCTAGCGATTGGTGATGCAGCTTCGTTGCAATCTCCCTTAGTTTTTACTGGTTTTGGTTCTTTGGTGCGTAATCTGGAACGGTTAACGGTGCTTTTAGATATTGCTCTCAAACATGACTTATTAAGTTTCCAACACCTAAATCAAATTCGTGCCTTCCAAAGTAATATTGCTGTAACTTGGATGTTTTCTAAAGGGATGATGGTTCCCACGGGGAAATTTCTTCCACCCCAGCGGATTAACTCGATGTTGAATAACTTCTTTGGTTTATTAGCTGATGAATCCCCGGAGGTGGCAGATACTTTTATTAAGGATAGATTTAACTGGTCTACCTTTAATCGTCTAGCATTAAAAGCAGCTCGTAGAAACCCTTTATTGCTACCATGGATTTGGGAAATGGCAGGTACTAAAGATTTGCTACGGTGGATGAAGAACTATGTTAGTTTTACTCGCTATGCACTAGTGTGTACCTTATTGGGTGGGTGGTTTTCCTCTTTCTTGCGTCAAATACAACCTTGGCTAGAACAGCGCAATCCTGGACTATGGTTACGGTTGTTAGCATTTAACTATGCAATTTCTGTTGCTAAACCCTTTCATCAACAACAAAAACCAGAGAGTTAAGAGGCACAAAGACAGGTAGGGGTGCAATGCTTGCACCCAAAACCAACCAATACAGGTAGGGGTGCAATGCTTGCACCCAAAACCAACCAATACAGGTGGGGGTGCAATGCTTGCACCCAAAACCAACCAATACAGGTGGGGGTGCAATGCTTGCACCCAAAACCAACCAATACAGGTAGGGGTGCAATGCTTGCACCCAAAAGACACCAAGACGCGGATTTATTATTCTTCGCCTACTTCTGGCGGGGAAAACCTGCGGGTGGGGAAAACCTGCGGGTGGGGAAAACCTGCGGGTGGGGAAAACCTACGGGTGGGGAAAACCTGCGGGTGGGGAAAACCTGCGGGTGGGGAAAACCTGCGGGTGGGGAAAACCTGCGGGTGGGGAAAACCTGCGGGTGGGGAAAACCTGCGGGTGG
>JASJCY010000250.1 GCA_030065825.1 Nostocaceae cyanobacterium
GAAACCGGGTTTATTGAAAAGGTTTACCCATCAAAACCCTAATTTTTCCTTCATAAACCGTCAGAAACCGGGTTTATTGAAAAGGTTTACCCATCAAAACCCTAATTTTTCCTTCATAAACCCGGTTTCTCAATGGTGCAAGATATGACTTATGTTAGTTTTTCTATTTTTCCAATATCAGATACATCGAAACGGTGTAGAAATGTATAGAATTATTGAGAGATATAAAATATAGTCCTTTAACATGCAGACACTTGTAACAGCTTCCAAGATGCAGCTATCTACTAGACCTACTCAAAGTCAACCATTAAAGATTGTCGCACTGGGAGATAGTTTAGTATATGGATTTGGCGATCCAGAAGGTGGTGGTTGGGTAGAAAGACTACGACGGTGGTGGATGTCACCGGATAGTGCTGGTCATGTGCTTTATAATTTAGGAGTGCGGGGCAATCGCATCCAGCAGGTAGCCCAAAGGCTAGAGGTGGAATTTCGCCATCGTGGGGAACTGCGAAACCAAGTACCAGACTTGATAATTCTTGCTGCTGGTGTCAACGATTCTGCGCGTTTGGGTCGTCTTAATGGCAGGAATTACACGGATTTTCAAGTTTTTGAACAGCAAACTGCTGCTTTACTAGACCTGGCACAACAACTTTGTCCGGTATTATTTGTAGGTATGGTGCCCGTGGATGAGGCAAAGATGCCATTTTTGAATTGCTTTTATTATAACCACGCTGACCAATACCGTTATAAAGAAGCTACTAAAATTGCTTGTTCTCAACGGGGAATTCCCTATTTGGATATTTTTGATAGTTGGATGCAACGGGGGGAAAATTGGAGACTGAAGCGTTTAACTCCAGATGGTTTGCATCCCAATACTCTGGGTTATCAATCATTGTTAGAAGATGTTATCCATTGGGATGCAATCGCACCCTATAATTCCAGTTATTCCTATCAACTAAAGTAATCATAACTCATATAACTAGATTTGCATTTATGGTAAATGGTAAAGCTGACATTTTGCAACTATATCAGAAACCGGGTAATTTCGGAATATTGACCTGTTAAAACCCTAATTTTTAGTTTATAAACCCGGTTTCTCGGTGTTTATTGAAAATGGTGCAAGATAGGAGAAAGGGTAAATAATTAACCAATTACCAATTACCCATTACCTATTACCTATTACCTATCTTCACAACTACGATAACTATTCAAACAAAATTAATATGACTCCAACTTTATTTGGTCGTTGGCAAACTCGATTATTACTATTTGCAACTGTAGGTGTATTAATAACCCTGCCTTTTGCTATGGGTATAATTGGTATTGGTGCTCGTTCAGTCTATTTCTGGATACTTGGCTACATAGCTATTTTTGGTTTAGGCTGGGATGTGTTATATGATAGAATTCAAAAGTACCGATGGGATAGAGATTGGCCAGCTGTTTATCAATTATTTGCTGGTATTTGGGAAATGATATTTGTTTGGTGTGGATTAAAAATTTTCGGTTTTTTACCATTACCAATACCTAAAGATAATCTAGTTTGGGGAGCTTTTTTTCAACACTATAGTTTGGTATGGCTGGCAATTTTTATCGCTTCTCAAAGTCTGATGCGAATTATATTTGTTCGCTGGCGTTTCCGTGGTGGTCAGTGGTTGTAATTTATAGATAATAGATTGACTATAGCAATCCCAAATCATTAGACATCTGTTGGAAAAGAATGTAGAGACGTTGCATTGCAACGTCTGGAACAAGGGTTTTAGACAACGCATATTTAATTTCCAACAGAGGTCTATTTGTGAGAAATAAGATCCCCGACTTCTTGGAGAAGTCGGGGATCTGGGGGGGAACAATTCTCACAATTCAAATAGGATTGCTATATAAAAAATAAACATAAACCCCTGCAATAGGTCAAAACTAGTTCAAGAATCAAATAGGATTCCTGTAGATGTTGGGTTAGCGTTAGCGTAACCCAACCTACGAAATTATTAGCATATTTTTGAATAGCAAATTATCAAGATTTATCTACCAAAAATACCCAAATAAGTTTTAACTAGATTCATGTAAATTTGTTTGGCATTTGGGGATAATTTGGAAAGTTTTCTATCAAATGAAACTGGACGATATCTCATTGATTGTAATTGGGTTGCTTTTTGGATTTGATACTGAAGAATTTTATAAAAGTCATAAGGCATTCCGCGATAAATCGGTAAATTTGTAAAGTGGTAGTAAGCAGCAGCGATGTCAAATCTATCAAAATGCATATATATTCCAGTGGATTATTTATATTAAATGGCTATTGGGATGTGAATACAATTTTATCTAACAAACAAGTATATAATAATTTTCAAATTCACAAATATTCTACTAAGGATAAAAATAACTCAGGTTAAAACCAGTTAAACAGAAGTTAAACAATAGGTTTTCTTTAGGTTTAATAATACATAAACAATTGATTTAATACTGATTGAAACTATAGCCGTAGTTGATAATATACTTACTGGATTTATGTAGCAATAATCCAGTAATGTCTTCTTAATTTAGGGTTATTTGAATTATTCTTCAGGGTGTTTGCGGCAGCTTGATATTAATTTTTGTCGAAGTTTAATCAACTTTAACTAACTTCAATTAAACCCCCCCTTTATCAGTTCATATTTACATATCAATCGAGACTGTTATGACAACTGAAGTATTTATCAATGAGTTTCACTACGACAATAGTGGTTCAGATACAGGTGAATTTATCGAAATTGCTGGTTCAGCAGGCACCGATTTAACAGGTTGGAGTCTGGTTCTGTATAACGGTAGTAATAATAGTGTTTACAATACCCAAACCTTAAGTAGTACCATTCCTGATTTAGGCAGCGGGTTTGGTACTGTAGTGGTGAATTACCCTACCGATGGGATTCAAAATGGTTCACCAGATGGTATTGCTTTAGTAGACAATAACGGCAGTGTTGTTCAATTCCTCAGTTATGAGGGTAGTTTTACTGCTATTGATGGTGCAGCTGCTGGTTTAACTAGTATTGATATTGGTGTTAGCGAATCGAGTTCCACCCCCGTCGGTTTCTCCTTGCAACTGACGGGTACGGGTACTATGTTTGAGGATTTCATCTGGAGTACTCCTAGTGATGACTCACCAGGTGCAGTGAATAATGGTCAAACTTTTGCAAGTGGTGGTGGTCCTGCTACCAACGTCCTGATTAATGAAATTGATGCTGACCAGACAAGCACCGATTCCGCAGAATTCATCGAGTTATATGACGGTGGTGCGGGGAATACCTCTCTAAATGGTCTGGTTGTTGTCCTCTATAACGGTAGCAGCAATACAGTTTACGATGCAATTGACTTAGACGGTCAATCTACAGATGCTGATGGTTACTTTGTTATTGGTAGTGCTAACGTACCCAATGTAGACTTAGTAGAATTTACCACCAATGGTCTGCAAAATGGGGCTGATGCAGTTGCTTTATATATAGGTAATGCTAGTGATTTTCCTGATGGCACGGCAGTTACTATTGATGGCAACCTCATTGATGCAGTTGTCTACGATACCAATGATGATGATGACCCTGAATTGTTACCTCTACTAAATTCAGGTCAACCCCAAGTAAACGAAGGTGGTGGTGCGAATGGTAGCACTAATGACTCTATCCAGCGGATTCCCAACGGTACAGGTGGTGCCCGTAATACTGATAGTTTTATAGCACAAACACCAACTCCTGGCACAGAAAATCAGACTGTAACTGTAACTCCCACTCCCATCTATGAAATCCAAGGGGCAAGTCATACTTCAGCTTTGGTTGGTCAAGAAGTCAGTACCACCGGGATTGTTACTGCGGTTGCATCTAACGGTTTTTACTTACAAGACCCCAACGGAGATGGTAATAATTCTACATCTGATGCAATTTTTGTCTTTACAAGTTCAGCACCTAGCGTCAATATTGGTGATGAATTAAAAGTAGAGGGAACGGTTTCTGAGTTTATTCCCGGTGGTGCTGCTACTGGTAACCTTTCTATTACTCAAATTGTTAGTCCCACCATTGTGACTCTATCCGCAGATAATAATTTACCCACTGCGGTAGTAATTACTCCCCCCACGGAAATCATTGATAACGACAACTTTAGCGTTTTTGACCCCACAGAAGATGGTATCGACTTCTACGAAAGTCTAGAAGGGATGTTAGTCCAAGTCAATGATGCTGTTGCTGTTGCACCCACCAATAGATTTGGAGAAATTTGGGTGGTGGGAGATAACGGTGCTAATGTGACCGGTTTGCATTCTCGTGGTGGAATTACCATCAGCGATGGGGATTTTAACCCCGAAAGAATTCAAATTGATGACACTCTGCTACCAGGAAATTCACCTACTGTGAATATGGGTGATAGACTAGGTGACGTAACTGGAGTAATTAGCTATAGCTTTGGTAACTTTGAATTACTACCAACGGTGTCTCCCACAGTTACCTCTGGTAACCTGACTACCGAAACTACTAATTTATCCAGCACTGACACTCAGTTAACCATTGCCAGCTACAATGTCTTAAACCTTGACCCCAATGATAGTGATGGCAGTGCTGATATTACTGATGGTCAATTTGCCCAGATTGCAAATCAAATTGTCAATAACCTGCAAAGTCCTGATATTATTGCCCTACAGGAAGTACAGGATAACAACGGGTCTGTAAATGATGGTACAGTTGATGCTGACCTCACCTTTCAAACCCTGATTGATGCGATCGCAGCTGCTGGTGGTCCTACTTACAGTTTTGTCCAAGAGAATCCCGTCAATAATCAGGATGGTGGTCAACCGGGAGGCAATATTCGTGTCGGATATCTCTACAATTCCCAGCGAG
This sequence comes from Nostocaceae cyanobacterium, assembly GCA_030065825.1. Lineage (GTDB taxonomy): Bacteria > Cyanobacteriota > Cyanobacteriia > Cyanobacteriales > Nostocaceae > JASJCY01. Next base: position 4,854 of record JASJCY010000250.1, read on the forward strand.
TTGACCTGATTGCAGATTCTGTCACTAGAATTGGAGAAGGTAATCCTGCTTTTGACGACAGTCGCAAGTCTTTATTTGCTAAGTTCCTATTCAACGGTCAAGAAGTCAATGTAATTGATAATCACTTTGCTTCTAAGGGTGGTAGTGACCCCTTATTTGGTGCTATCCAACCACCAAGCAATGGTCAACTAGAACAAAGACAAGGTCAAGCTGAAGCTGTCAAAGCTTTTGTAGATGATATCCTTGCCACCGATGCCAATGCCAATGTGGTAGTATTGGGAGACTTGAATGAGTTTGAGTTCTTTTCTCCCTTAGAAATTTTACAGGCAGGTAACCTCACAAATCTGACTTTTAGTCTACCAGATAATGAGCGTTACTCTTTCATTTTCCAAGGTAATTCCCAACAACTCGACCATATTTTAGTCAGCGATAGTCTAACTACGGGTGCAGAATTTGATATCGTTCATGTCAACACAGGACAAGCAAATTCAGCCAGCGACCACGATCCACTCTTAGGCAGATTTAACCTACCCATACCACAGGAAGTGCTTTGGGGAACATCAAATAGGGAACGATTAATTGGTACTCGAGGTGATAACACTATCCATGGTCGTGGTGGAGACGATTTTATCGTTGGTGGTCGTGGTGATGACCTCATTTTTGGAGGTGGTGGTAATGACAAGGTAGTTGGTAATTATGGTGCTGATACCTTTGTTTTAGCTGTTGGGGAAGGAACAGATACAATTTATGGCTTTAATCCTAAACAGGGAGACCTGATTGGTTTAGCTGGGGATTTAAGCTTTGGACAGTTATCAATTGAACGCGATCGCGCTAAAACAATAATCAGTTGGGAAAATCAGACATTGGCTGTTCTCCCTGGAGTAAAGCCTAGTGAATTGACAGAGAGTGCTTTTATTAACATCTAAATTTCGATATTGCACTTCTTGCGTGAGGTCGGGAATAGGGAATAGGGAATAGGGAATAGGGAATAGGGAATAGGGAACTGTGAAACTTTGTAGAGACGTTGCAATGCAACGTCTCTACATGTTTTAGGTGTATGAAATCCCCATATATCATTTGTCCTTCTTGTTTAGATATACACAAAATTCGTAAATCATAACCATTATCTAAATCTAAATATGTGCATTTAAATTTACCTTTTCTCCATGTATAAATAGGATTACCAAATTCATTTTTAATAGCACGAGCGTATTGTTCGGCATCAGCACGAGATATTGTATCTGAATTTTTATTCATGATTCTAAAACTAATTTCACCTCTAACTTGTTCTGTTCCATCATTGTGTTTTTCGTAGTTGTAAGGTTCTTTAAAATATAATTTTATTTGAGGTTTGAATTTAGTTACTCTTTATAATTCTTGTACAGGAGTTCCATATATAGGAGCTTGTACAGATTGAGCATATCCTACGGTAATTTCAAACAAAAATGCACGACACAATGCCATTAACATGCTGTCAGAGTCTTTAACTCTACATCCATGTTTTAAAGAAGCTTTAGGAGTAGAAACATCATCATCAGCTTGATTTTTAAAGTATTTTTGGACTTGTTTGTTATATTCTATTCTAAACAAATCCATTAAATGTTCAGTTTCATTAAAATTATCTGGTAATGCCATAATTACTCATCAGCCTCCTTATCTGCTTCAGTAATTTTGTTAGTAATTGCAGGGAATATGCTTACATATTTTTGCTTTTTCTCATCTTCTTTAACTGCTGTATTTTCAGTTTGAGATTTCTTTGGAGAATCAGATACAGTTTTGATAAAATCTTCTGATTGTTTTTTAATTTCACCTATATTTTCAGTAACACTTTTAATTTCACTAGTTACTGTTTCCAATGCGCTTGCTTTCTCTCCTAAACTTTCTAATCTTTGTAGCCATAAAGATTTACTGTTAACCTGTTCTGGCATCCATTTAAAAGCATTTGGACTAACAACTTGAAACTTTTTATTAATCGTCAAGAAATGCGGTGATAGTAGTAGCTTTGACCATTTTAATAATCAAATTAACCATTATTTCAACAAAACTTTTAAAAAGTTCAATAGTTTCAAAAATTTGATTACCAGCGGCATCAAGCCTATTTATATAATTTTCAATTGCAATTACTCGCTTTAACAAATAATTATTTTGTTGCTGAACATCTTGCAATTGTTCAATCGGTGGACTAAAGACTAAACTTTCAATCTCTTGTTTTAAATCTTCTAATTGTTGAGATATTTGAGAACAACTACTCATAATTTTTATCTTTTTGACGCTACAAGTTGCCTTAAATCACTTATCTTATTAAAAATTTAATCGCAAGGAAGACAACAATCACCACAATCTAAACTCCCTTCGGGACATCCTTCTATACATTCAACAAGGTAATCACAATTACTTACTACTTCGTCATATAAAATTGTTCCTGAATATCCAGCAATAGTTAATCTATTGTTTGTGGATTCTTCATCAGGAACAAGTTTATCAAATTGAAAACTTGTAAAATAACCCCCAAATCTACGCCTTGCTAGTGAATGCCAGCCTAAAGATTGACAAGAAGTTTTGCCTCTACAATAAGCTTCTATAATTGTGTTGCTATCTGGATTGATTCTTATTTCAGAGAAAGGTAATAAAACTCTTTGGTATCCATAAACATTTTCTTTAAGTGAATATCCGTTAAATTCACTGTAATAAAAATAGACTGTAGCACCTGAACATTCAGGATATTGGGGTTCACAAGAAATAGTAATAGGAGTATCTTTAAAATCTCGAACACTCCCATCAGGTAAAGTAACCCTAGCTATATCAACAATGTTGCAATAACTTGCCATTTATTAATAGTCGTTGGGATTTAATATGGCACCAAAATCAAGTTTTGCAATATTAAAAGTAATAAAATCAAACCTGTAAGGGGTACGTTCTGTTCCTCTACTAATAAATTGGGGAAAACAGCGCTCAGCATAAATTGATTTGTCAACGTCTGCATCAAAAGCTTCTTGAGTTAAATTGCTTTCTAAAACAAGCAGAATAGCTGTTGCGTGCGCATCCGCTGTAGCTGTAGATGGTGAATCTAAACCAACGGCAGACAATACCGAGTCCGGAATAAACAAACCAGATTCCGAAACGGTTTCCCCACTCGCTAGTTTTGTACTTCCAGTTCCAAATACTTCTGACAAAGTTAGTTCTGCCATAATTAATTTCTCAAATTCAAATAATTTATAAATATGTTTTAAGCTTTTATCAAAAAAACGTAAACATTCTTGTTTTACATAAAACAGGTAAGTTCACTGAACCGCTACAAGACTTACCACTCATACAATTGAGCTTAGTTTTAGCATCTACCAAAAACAAAAACTTTCTTGTTTTACCCATTACAAAGGTAAAACAAGAAAGTAAACAAGTTATAAATCTACCTTTAAATGAAAGTTAACAGAAATGGTCAAACTGCTATTTTAACTGATGCGGATTACGCAAAAATTCGCCGTCAGTTCCGCAGCGATAAATATAGATTACTATTTGACCTGGCTTGGTACACCGGGGAACGGTGGGGAGCGTTAATCCAATTAGAAGTCGAAGACGTTTACCAATCAAACGGAGAACCACGGGAAGAAATCACTTTTAAAGCCCGTACCCGCAAAGCTGCGCAAAACTAGTCAAATCCCAATCCACCCAGTTCTAAAGGAAATACTGAACAATTACAAAATGCCAGGTTCAAAAATCTTCGTCTGTTTCTTCATATTGGGGCATTATAGGTAACCTCATTTCTGCACCACTTAATTGACATCCTCCCCTCCCTAAGCAACCTCGCTATGCTCAGTCGCTTTGAGGGAGGGGATTCCAACACCTTGCGATGCTGGTTTTCTGCTTCGTCCTGTGCCAACTAGAGTATCGCGTGTGATACTCCCCGTCGCTTCC
>JASJCY010000251.1 GCA_030065825.1 Nostocaceae cyanobacterium
AATATGTATCAGGCAATTCAGTTGTTTCACGCGTTTTGCATAACCCTAATTCACTCGCTTTTTTTGCTGTGTTAGGTTCTATAAATGGCTGAAATAACTAAATCTCGTATAGTACTTATGTACAATGCGTAAGTCCTAAGTGTTTGTATTAGAGTAGCAAAAATTCCTGGCATTAGCTAACCTAAATCTAGTCGGTCAGGAATCCGCTCATGTACCAAACAGATCCTCCTCTTTCTCCCAAAGAAACGCTCCCTACGATGTATGATCTTAAGAGTGAAGATCCAAATGACCCTGGTTTGCCTGACGAATTTCATATATATCAACCTCGTTTGCTGGGGGACACTTTTCGTCCACCCACATATTCGCAAGAGCGGGTTTTTGTCGCTAGCGATTTAAATCTTTACTATGATTCTCACCATACTCTGTGGTACAAAAGACCTGATTGGTTTGCAGTGGTTGGTAATTCCAGGCTTTATGAAGAGAAAGATTTACGTTTGAGTTATGTAGTTTGGCAAGAGGGAGTTAATCCCTTTGTTGTGGTGGAGTTACTTTCCCCTGGTACGGAAAAGGAAGATTTGGGGCAAAGTTTAAGGGATGCGGATCAACCTCCAACAAAATGGCAGGTTTATGAGCAAATTTTACGTGTTCCTTATTATATCATATTTGACCGCTACACAGACACATTACGAATATTTATTTTGCAAGCAGACCGCTACACTGAGCTTAGTCTAGAAGAACCGCGTATTTGGATGCCGACTTTAGAATTGGGTTTGGGACTATGGCAAGGTAGTTACCAAGGCATTGAGCGGTTATGGTTACGGTGGTATGATGCCGATGGAAATTGGATGCTAACCCCAGCAGAAGCGGAAGCAGAACTAGTAATACAAGAACGTCAACGAGCAGAAGAGGCAGAAGCAAAAGCAGAACGTTTAGCGGCTAAATTGCGAGAATTGGGTATTGAACCCAATGAGTTATGAAAGGAAATTCCATCATGCCGAATAAATTGAATCATTTACAAATCAAAAATTTTCGTTCCCTTGTAGATGTTTCTATGAAAGTAGGTTCCCTAAATGTTTTATTCGGACCTAATGGCGCTGGAAAATCAACTTTTTTGGATACAATATGGTTTCTGAGAGATTGTGCAATTAGAGGTGTAGATTCAGCATCTTCATATAGAGACCATGGAATTGGTATTTTGTGGTATGGGGTAAAGGAATCAGAAAATATAGCGATTATTATTGAAGATAATTTTACTAAATATGAAGTTTTATTTGGATTTTCTGCGGGGAGAATAGAACCTTTTGTTGGTGAGAAACTAGTTACAAAAGACAATGGCAATGTATTAATTGATAGAAAAGTTGGCAGCGACAAGGCAACATTTTATAATATTGACACAAAAACAGAGTCTGCCATAAATCTGAGAGAACCGGAGAAGCTGGCACTCACTAGCTACGTAGGATTACAAAATAGTGATTCTGTGGCTATTGAATTAGATAATTTACTTCGTAGTTTACGTTTTTACCACTTCAGAAATGTTCCCCTATATAATTTGAGACGCTATGGTTCTGAAGTAGATTCAGGGGATAGATTACAAGATAGATGTGAAAATTTATGGTCAGTGTTGAGGAATTTACACGACCGGAGAATGATTGATGAAAGGTATGACACAATTATCAATTTCATGAAAGAAACCTTTCCATATTTCAAGGGTTTATTTTTTGAACAAACAAGTCGTAACATAGTTTATACAAATTTTATAGATACAAGACCCCGTCGTAAACCAATTCAAGCATCGGGAGTATCTGATGGTCATCTCCAGATGTTAATAAATCTCACGGCTTTATTTTCCGAAGGACCAAATCGTTATTCTTTAGTTTTACTTGATGAACCAGAAATTTCTCTTCATCCTTGGGCATTAGCAGTGTTTGCCAAAGCAGTAAAACTTGCCACAGAACAATGGAATAAACAAGTATTTATAGCTACTCATTCACCTGTACTTTTGAGTCAATTTGAAATAGAAAATATATGGACTGCTGAGTTGGATGCAGATGGCAAAACAGTGATGAAACGAGTTAGCGATATCCCAGATATCCAAGATTTATTGGAGGATTATGCTACGGGTTCACTTTATATGGCTGAAGCAATAGCTCCTCAAAGTAAGTCTACTTCTGAGGAAACAATTAGATGAGTTTAGATGAAAATGATAGCAATCAGCCATGCTATTTCTTTGAGTTTGGATTGATGGTTACAGGTGAAACTGAAGCAGAGCATTTGCCTAAGTTATTCAAAAGTCTAACTAAGAGTGGTATATGTACCTTTAAAGTAGTACGTCGTATTAACCAGCGCTCACCAAGAACTTCATCAAAAAGAAAGTTGAAAGTCACTGGAACAGAGAAAATTATTCCTCAGAAAGATGTAGACGAAATTGGTATTCCAGCAAGACAGTATTTATCTAAAAATCCCTGTGGATATTTGTTGTTGGTAGATGACTTAGAAAAAGATAGAACTAATCAAGCACAACAAGTATTTGCAAGATATAGATTAGCTCTAGATACTATCTTAGGCAAACAAAAAGAACGTGCTTCTGTTCATTTCCTGGTAAATATGATTGAAGCTTATTACTTTGCTGACTCCAATGCTATTAACTCAGTGTTAGGCACTTCTGAAACAGATTACTCAGGAGATGTTGAAACTATCCCCCATCCTAAAAATGATTTAAAAAAAATATATCCTGGTTTTGATGAAAAAGAAGACGGGGGTAAAATACTTGACCATTTGAATGTTGAACATGTTTTATCTCGTAGTGATACTTGTGCATCCCTGAGAACTATATTTGCTTGGTGTTCTAAGGTCTTATCAAAATACCCGGATTCTGATTCTTTAGAAGAAACTCAGACTAATCAATATCTGCTTGAAAATGAAAAATTGAGTGAAATAACTAAACAACAATTAGACAATATATAAACAGGAAACGCTGAATTTAAGCATGAATAGGGAAAAGTAACAACGTGAGGATGCCTAAATGCCATCTGCGACTTCCAGGGATTTGTTAGACTAATCACACCAGGATATTTTCCATCAAATCCACCTTTAGTCAGCAGACGAGGACTATTCATGCTTACAAATACTCTACTTTTATCTCAACAACTTCCGACATTACAATATTCCTCCACCCCAGAAAGGTTTGATGACACCTGGGAAGCACCTCTATCAACCCTCCTGGGATTAGGACGCGCTGCGGGTGCTGATTTTATCGAATTTTTTCTAGAGCGTGTTAACTATATCAGCTGTCTGGCAGAAGATGATAGAATTACCAGTATTACCCCCCGTCTCTCTACTGGTGCAGGGGTGAGGGTATTCCTGGGTAAAGCTTACTGCTACGTTAGCACCAATGATCTTTCATTTTCTGGCTTAAAAGCAGCGCTAGAAAAAGCCTTGGGAATCATGGGATTGCAATTACCTGGTCCCAATTCTTTTGTCCCCGAAATTAACCTGGAATTACTGCGGGATTATGCCAGCAAACGGGGTAAGGATGCATGGTTACCTCTGTGTAGTTCTATGCGGGAAATGGGGGAAATTCTCCTGGATGGTACCACTAAACTACAACAAAAAGCCAGTCACGTACAATCTCGTCGCGCTACCTATTTCCGACATTGGCAAGAAGTATTAGTTGCTGCAAGTGATGGTACCTTCGCGCGGGATATTCGTCTCACCCAGTCTGTAGGATTTAATCTATTATGTGCTGATGGTGACCATCGTACTTCAATTGGGGAACGTGCTGGTAACACTAGCGATCCAAATTTCCTCAAAACTTGGGATTATCAACAAGCTGCAGAACAAATTGCTGAATCTGCGGGTAAAATGCTGTATGCAGATTATGTAGAGTCTGGCACTTACCCCATAATTATGGCAAATCACTTTGGGGGAGTCATTTTTCATGAAGCTTGTGGACACCTTTTAGAAACTACTCAAATTGAACGGAATACCACACCATTTGCTAATAAAAAAGGCGAAAAAATTGCCCACGAAAGTTTAACGGCTTGGGATGAAGGACGTACAGAAAATACCTTCGGCGCTATTGATATGGATGATGAAGGTATGCCAGCACAAAGAACATTATTAATTGAAAAAGGTGTTCTCAAGAATTTCTTAGCAGATAGAACTGGTTCATTCCTCACTGGACATCCGAGAACAGGTAGTGGTAGAAGACAGAGTTTTGCTTTCCCTGCTGCTAGTCGGATGCGAAATACTTATATTGCTCCCGGTGAATACAGTGTTGACGATTTATTTGCTTCCGTTGATAAAGGTATTTACTGTAAAAAAATGGGTGGTGGTAGTGTTGGTGCTACTGGAGAATTTAACTTTGGTGTAGATGAAGCTTATTTGATTGAAAATGGCAAAATTACTAAGCCACTAAAGGGAGCAATTCTGATTGGTGAAGCGAAGGAAATTATGAATAAAATTTCCATGTGTTCTCAAGATTTGTCTTTAGCACCTGGTTTTTGTGGTTCTGTGAGTGGGAGTGTTTACGTTACTGTTGGACAACCACATATCAAAGTTGATTCTATTACTGTTGGTGGCAGATAATAATTTTGGATTTTAGATTTTACAGCATATTTTATCTTGGTGAAGTACGATTGGACGGGCAAGGATGCCCATCCCACTCTTTTCTTGTTTTCATAATTTAGTTTTGTACTTTATTTACTTGGAAATTGCTGTAAATTTTCCTTAATTCCTCAATCCAAAATCTAAAATTCCTCAATCCAAAATCCAAAATCCAAAATCTAAAATTGACTATGGCGAATATTAATGAGATTGCAAGTAATGCCAAGGAAAGTGCTAGTAAACTTGGCATAAAGAAGTTTGATATCTATGGTTCTGCGGCTGATTCTACTAGTGTACAAGTAGATCAAGGAGAACCAAAACAAGTTAAAGCCTCGAATCTTTCTGGTGTGACTGTGCGGGTTTGGAATGAAGATAATACTATGGGTGTTACTAGCACCACTGATGTAGATCCTAGGGGGTTGGAATTAGCTTTAAAAACGGCTTATGAAGCCAGTTTTTTTGGTGTAAAGGAAAATGTTCCAGACTTTAGTCCGGAAGCTACTATTCCTATTAGTCATCCCTCTGAGGAAAAAGTAACACCAGCAGCAGTTCCTGAATTAATCGAAAGTTTATTAACAGCTGAAAAGGAAGTAAAAGCTGCTCATCCAGCAATTCAAGCTGTACCTTATAATGCTTTATCACAAAGAGATATTGATAGATTTTATCTCAATAGTGAAGGTGCAATGAGAGCTGAATCTCACTCTGTGGCTTATATTTCTCTTAACAGCAAAACTGAGGAGGAAGGGAAAAAACCCCGCAGTGCTGGTGCTTTTAGAATTAGCCACGGTTTAAAAGATTTAGATGTTGATGGATGCATCAAGGAAACTGTCGAGAAAACTATCAGTCACTTGAATTATGAAAAGGTGAAAACTGGTAAGTATACAGTTGTTTTTTCTCCTGATGCTTTCTTAAGTCTTTTGGATGCTTTTTCTAATTTATTTAATGCCCAAAGTATTCTTGACAATCAAAGTCTTTCTACTGCTGATGATTTAGGTAAACAACTTGCTTCTCCCTTAATTTCAGTATGTGATGATGCACTGCATCCTGCTAATGTTGGTGCAGAAACTTTTGATGGAGAAGGTACTCCTACCCGCAAGGTTTCTCTAATTGAAAATGGAGTTTTAAGCGGTTTTCTCCACAGTGCTGGAACTGCAAAAAGAATGAATGCCCAACCCACTGGTAATGCTAATATTGGGGCAAAAGTTACCGTTGGTGCGAATTTTTATCACGTTTTTGCTGGTACACCTGCGGAAAAAGAATTAAGTCTAGAAACCGCAGAAAATGTGATTTTTATTGATGATTTGCAAGCATTACATGCGGGAGTAAAATCTTTACAAGGTTCCTTTTCTCTCCCATTTGATGGTTGGATTGTCAATAAAGGTGTAAAAACTAGTATTGATTCTGCAACCGTTGCGGGAGATTTCCTGGAAGTTCTTAAATCCATTGTTTATGTAGAAAAAGAACCAGAATTAACCCCTGGTGGTGTTTGTCCCCGGATTTGGGTAGAAGGACTTTCTATTACTGGGGAGTAAAGGTCAATCTAAAATATAAAATTGCTTCACCCTTCACTACCTTTTAGTGTAGGGTTTTTCTTTTTGCTGGATGTCTATGGAGGAGCGATCGCTTTAAAATGGTAATATCACCATCAATACTCCCCTTAACTATATGGTTATCAGTCCTTTGACATTAAACTTAGACACCGTTCACCTCACAGACGAACAATTCTATCAACTATGTCAAAATAACCAGGAGTTGAAATTTGAACGTACTATCAAAGGAAAATTAATTATTATGTCCCCTGTGGGAGGAGAAAGCGGTAATCGAGAAGCTGATTTAATTATCGATTTGGGAATCTGGAATCGACAAACGGGACTCGGTTATACTTTTAGTTCTTCTACTATATTTAAATTACCAAACGGGGGTGACCGTTCCCCTGATGCTGCTTGGATTCAAAAACAACGTTGGGAAGCACTCACTCCCGAACAAAGACGCAAATTTCCTCCCATTGCACCGGATTTTGTTATAGAGTTAAGGTCAGTAACTGACGATTTGGAACCCCTACGACAAAAAATGCAAGAATATATGAATGCAGGGGTACAATTGGCATGGTTGATTAATCCCCAACAGCAGCAGGTGGAAATTTATCGACTAGGACAGGAGGTGGAAGTACGAAATCTACCTACAGAACTATCTGGTGAAAATGTATTGCTAGGATTTAACTTGCATTTATCTAATTACTAGCACCTACAAGCAGGTTTTAAGCCTTTCCACTGCCAATTAAGTACAATAATGCCATCCGCACCGCAACACCGCTTGTAACTTGATTTTGAATGAGGCTAAATTCTGGATCGTCCATTAAGTCTGAACTAATTTCTACACCACGATTCACAGGACCAGGATGCAATACTTTGACGTTAGCCTTGCAATTGTTCAGTTTAGCGCGGGTAATACCGAAGCGTTGATGATATTCTCTCAGACTAGGCAATAAATGACCAGTCATACGTTCTTTTTGCAGCCGTAATGTCATCACAAAATCTGCATCTGCTAAAGCTGGTTCTAGTTCCCAGTGCAAAAATAGTTTCCCTGGTCTGTCTTTACCACAATCTGCGAACAATTTCGGCAATAAAGTCGGTGGTGCAGCTAAATGCAATTCTGCACCGCTAGCGGTAATACTCCAAATATTTGACCTAGCTACACGGGAGTGCAGTATATCACCTACAATAGCAATTTTTTTCCCTTTTAACAACTCCAATCGGGGATTTTCAGAGTCAAGGAGGGTGGTAATTGTAAATAAGTCTAACAGTCCTTGGGATGGATGCTCGTGTTGACCGTCTCCAGCATTGAGGACGCTGACATGGACACCAAGACGATCCATTTCCGAGGCGATCGCATCTGGTACCCCTGCTTCTCGATGGCGAATCACCATAATATCAGTTCCCATTGCCAAATAGGTCTTGGCTGTATCCAGAATTGTTTCTCCTTTGGTCAGGGAAGAAGTGGAAGCAGCAAAATTGAGGGTATCTGCGCTTAAACGCTTGGCTGCAAGTTCAAAGCTACTGCGGGTACGGGTAGAAGGTTCAAAAAATAAATTTGCTACTACATGTCCCTGTAAGGCTGGTACTTTTTTTGTCCGTCGTGATAACACTTCCCGAAAACTAGCAGCGGTTTGCAGGACGGTATCATATTCGCTAACGGTAAAATCAGCTAGGGAAAGAACGTGGTGACGATTCCAGGTATTAGTTGACATAAAGCTATTGCTTTTGCCTGTAGACACGCCATTACAATGGGTTCTACAGTCTTTTAATTTACATATGCAGTGGCAATCATATCACCTGTTGCCCGTCGTAATTCTAAATGAATTGTAAATTGAAAATTGAGGACTTTCACCTCAATCCCATAGGAGATTTGCAAATAAATCAAAAATATCCCAATTTTAAATTTCTGCATTATCAATCATATCATTGGTAGGGGCGCGGAAACCGCGCCCCTACAATTGGGGATAATTTCTTTTTTGGTATTCCCTAGGCAATACACCCCTCTCCTTAACAAGGAGAGGGGATGGGGGTGAGGTTAATTAATCATGAGAGGGGATGGGGGTAGGGTTTAATCACGCTATATTTCTACTTCGACTTTCTTCTGTTTGGGTAGTGTCAAACAAATTCCTGATGATAATACAGTACTAGCTACAGCTGCAATTAAGAAAACCTGCAAAATATTACTGATTTCAATTGTCATTGTTGTTTCCTCTATCTATTTTTGATATTTTGTTCAGTCTTGCAGTTATTAACATGTCTATAATTGCACTGGATTCCTAGAAACAACCAGTCTTCATAGCTGAATTTACAAAAAAAATAACTGGAGATAAAGGGGGTTATAACTACCCAAAATAAATAGTCTTAAATTTGACACCAATTTTTAATATTTCCTATTTACTAACAACTTGCACCAATTGCAATAACCAGGAGGCAGAGCCTCAACTCCCCTAGTTACCAGCGTCACGCTGGTAACTAGAACATAGTGACCTCTGGCTCTTCTTGAGAATGGTGCAAGTTATCAGATTTAAGAATGTGGCACTTTTGGGTAATTATATTCAAGTACCATTTTGACACTCCATCGTCCTATAAGGACGAGGATTCTTGGTTCATTGACACTCCTTAAATCTAGAGCGGACGCCGTCGATCCTTCTTACCGACTTCCCGCAGAAAAACTGCG
>JASJCY010000042.1 GCA_030065825.1 Nostocaceae cyanobacterium
GTCAAAGACATGATCCACATCAGCCATGGTCCTGTTGGTTGTGGTTACTGGTCTTGGTCTGGTCGTCGTAACTACTATGTTGGTGTAACTGGTGTCGATAGCTTCGGTACTATGCACTTCACCTCTGACTTCCAAGAGCGTGATATCGTTTTCGGTGGTGACAAAAAACTCGTCAAAATCATCAAGGAAATTGAGGAACTATTCCCCCTCAACAACGGTGTTTCTATCCAGTCTGAGTGTCCCATCGGTCTGATTGGTGATGATATCGAAGCTGTAGCTAAGAAAACTTCTAAGGAAATTGGTAAGCCTGTAATTCCCCTACGTTGCGAAGGTTTCCGGGGTGTATCCCAGTCCTTGGGTCACCACATTGCTAACGACGCTATTCGTGACTGGGTATTTCCTAAGTACGACGAAGCTAAGAAAAACGATAAGCTTGACTTTGAACCCGGTCCCTACGATGTATCCTTAATTGGTGACTATAACATCGGTGGTGACGCTTGGTCTAGCCGTATGCTGTTGGAAGAAATCGGCTTGCGCGTAGTCGCTCAGTGGTCTGGTGACGGTACTATCAATGAGTTGGTACAAGGTCCTGCTGCTAAGTTAACTTTAATCCACTGCTACCGTTCCATGAACTACATCTGCCGTAGTTTAGAGGAAGCATACGGAATGCCATGGATGGAGTTCAATTTCTTCGGTCCCAATAAGATTGCTGAATCCTTGCGTGCGATCGCAGCTCGTTTCGACGAGAAGATCCAAGAAAACGCTGAGAAGGTAATCGCTAAGTACACTCCAATCATGAATGAGGTACTTGAGAAGTACCGTCCCAGATTGGAAGGTAAGACTGTAATGCTGTATGTTGGTGGTCTGCGTCCTCGTCACGTTGTCCCCGCATTTGAAGACCTGGGTATCAAAGTTATCGGTACTGGCTACGAGTTCGCTCACAACGACGACTATAAGCGTACCACCCACTACATTGACAACGCTACCATCATCTATGATGACGTAACCGCTTACGAATTCGAGGAGTTCGTGAAGCACAAGCATCCTGATATGGTTGCTGCTGGTATCAAAGAGAAGTACGTCTTCCACAAGATGGGTCTTCCTTTCCGTCAAATGCACTCTTGGGATTACTCCGAACTTGGAAAGGGGGAGCGAAACTAGTACTGCTGTGGGGAATTAAAAATGAAAAATCAAAAATGCAAAATGCTTACATAGCAGGCTTTTGGACTGTTTAAAATGGTTGGTTTATTTATGCCTTGTTGTACTAGAGTAAATCAAGTTTTTTTGCTCTGAAATAAAAATAGTCTATTTTTAGTCTAATGCCTAATAAATATGAATTGTATGACCTGCTAATAATAATAAGTTTTTAATGAACAGAAAGATAGAAGTTTTATCCTGTCTATGGTTAAAGATTTAATCAAATTTGCGTTGGGTAAAATCTGTAAATATCACAACTTTTTCCATGGAATTTTTATTAGATTAAATTGCTCAAATAAGGAATTTTTACTGTAATTGGGTGAACTTGTTAAATTATACCGATGAAGTTACCACTGATAGCGTTCTGGTTTCATTCGCTCCCATGCAAAGTTCATTTTTACCCAAGCATCTCGCCAGTAACTTTTGAAATTATAACCTCCTGCTTTCAGGGCACGAAAATGACCTATCCACACGAGAATTACAGGAATATAGAAAAGAATTCGCTGTAGAAAGTAAGTGTTTTTGCCAGCAGCTAATAAGTGTAAACCATCTGATGTTTCTCCTAATTGCCAAGCTGCGAGGGAAGTTGCGATCGCATTCCGTTCATCTTCCTTCGGTAATTTCTGCACCACGTTCCCAAGGAATTTCTAATTGAAATTCAGCATTAGCTTTGTAGTAGGTATACCACTGTTGGGAGGTGGTGATTGCAGGTAAAGTAGGCAATAGCTTGTGAGGATTCATTTCTGGGAATGCTGATAGTGTGACGTTAGTTTATAGTTCCCAAAATTGATGGCAAAATCTCTAAGAGAGTGTTTATAAAACAAATATAAAACTCTCGTGAGGGTCGAGAAACCGGGTTTCTTTTGGCATACATACTCAAATTTTCGGTTCTCCACCTATAGAAATCCGGTTTCTTTGGTTTTTAGCTTTTATCTATAAACACACTCTAAGATTGCGATCGCATCACAGTATGACATCACCTGATAGCCAAATCTGTGACAAAATAGTATTGTTGTGCTATTGCTAATGTGAGCGGCTACGACCTATGATTTCTACTGAGCGTCGCTACAGTTTGGATGAATACCGCGTCATCGAAGAGAAAGCAGAAGGACGCAGAGAATATCGAAATGGAGAAATCGTAGCTATACCTGGAGGAACTCTCAAACACAGCCGTATCGGTGGGAATATTTTTGCCTTTCTTAAGTTTTTGCTGCGGGATACTCAATTCGAGCCAATTAACAGCGATTTGCGATTGTGGATTCCTGAATATCGACGGGGAGTATATGCAGATGTAATGATTTTTGAAGGTGAACCGCAGTTAAATGATAATCGCAACGATGAAGTTTTGAATCCCATTGTGATTGTTGAAGTTTTATCTCCTTCCACCGCAGATTACGACCGACAGGGGAAATTTCGCATATATAGATCGATTGAGAGTTTTAGGGAATATTTATTAGTGGAACAGGATGAACCGTTTGTAGAACGCTATAGCAAGAAAGCTGAAGGTTGGTTACTTAGTGATTTTAACAGTTTAGAACAATCTATTTCCTTGGAGTCAGTTAAGATTGAATTGCCAATGGCGGAAATTTATCGTGGTGTTGTTTTTGAGTAAAATGGTTTTGGTGGGAATAGGGGATTACAACAACAAACTTTGCTCCTTGTCTCTAGTTCCTTAGAATGGGATCGACATTATCTGATTAACCCATTCCTCTGGAGTAGAAGCTTCCCAAACCAGGATGAGTGCGTCAATGGCATCACTGATTGGCAAACTTTGGGAAATAATCAAAACTCCAGAACTGGTTTGTGACATTATGAACTCACCAAACTCAGCAGGCATTGTTTTTCTATCATGGGTTACAAGAACTCTGCCTTCCTGTGCTGCGATCGCCAATACCTCTGAATCTTTCTTGCCTTCAAGTCCTGCTGTATAGGCTGACTGAAAATCAATGTTTGCTTGCCTACGTATTGTACCAGTAACAATTGCTTGTTTGAGGTCAGCATCGGCTTGAAATCGAATTGCTGTCATACATTGTTTTGCTTTTGTGCTTGGGCAGTTTTTAATTTTTGATACAGAAGCGGATTTTTTTCTCTCACAGATTGTTGCAATTTTTCAAACTCTACTTCACCTTGCTTTAAGTATGCATCAACTAGTTCTCGGTTAGCAAGATAGAAAGCGATCGCACCATAAATTTGTTCCAGTGAAAGCAAAGGAAAGTTTTGGACGATACTTTCAGGAGATTCTCCATTGAGAAAACTATATACAATTGAATCTAGAGAAATACGTGTCCCTGCAATCCAATACCCTTGATCTCGCTGTTCGATATATTGCTTTGTTTGGATTGGTGTTCGAGTCATAGGACTAATGGTTACTCTTTACTTAGATATTATGCAATTGTCCCAATCCAACAATTGATGGTGGATTTTGCTAATCACATTAGATTTTTAGAATAAACTATTTAGGATGTATGAGGTGCGTTGTCGCGCAGCGCAACGCACCCTACAGGTTACTTGCTTTATTTAAGCGTTTTTTGGTGTTGGGATTTAGGAAGGTGCGATTACAGTTTAGTCAGGATAACACCATAAATGCTTTCCATCCGGGTCATCATGTGTAAATCCTCTCTTGCGATACCAGTTCTTTAATCGTTCACTATCTCTGTTCTCACTTTTCTCTGCTAGCTGGTTCCAAAAACCTGGTTGCTGTATTGCCTGCTCTGTTTCTCTATCGATAGCATCTAGTTCTTCATCGGTGTATTGTTCGTTATTGTGTTTATATATCTCAGAGAACTCCTCTACTTGCTCTTCATTAGCTGGGTGGACTCGAATTTTGAGTCTATCAATCTTCCAAAGGTACTTGCGAAGATGATCGAGCAGTTGAGTTCCATAGCCTTGACTACGATTGTTCTTTTGAACGAACAAGTCATCTAGATGCCAAAACTTTCCCTGTTGATTCTGCATAGATTTGACGTAAGCAGTCGCAATAATCTGACCAGAATTTAGAATCTCAAACTTGTAATCTTTACCTGGCTGCGAAGGTGGGTAATTACCAAATGTGATACCACCAAATTTGATATTAATCATAACAAAAGCTCTTTTTTAAAAAAATCTATTAGATGATTTTATTTTAGCAGGAAGTAGTGTGTGTTGTCGCGCAGCCCAATGCACTTGCTCTGCTCCAGAAACTTGTTTGAGTGTTTTTACATAGAATTATTCAATAGTTTTTTTTGTCTTATGTGCTAGTACGGTTGTCATCAAAAAATTTTATTTTTATAAAAGAATAGTACAACTATAGATAAGTTTCTGAGTTTGTACCTTTTCTATCACAATTACCATTTGGTTGTATTGCTGTAGTTATACTTCTAAACACTCCAAAAAGTGTTGGCATATTTACTTATGGTTTTCCAGTCTAATATCAATTTAAAGGGGGTTGATACCTATGCATCAGTCAGTAAGCACAATTGATTATAATATCCAACTGCTTATTAATGTTGGAAATAGCACAACAGGTGGTGAATTACTAGTTGATACCTACACTTTTGATCCGAAGTTAGCAATAGGAGATACAGTAAAAATTGAAGATTGGAAAGTGGGAGTTAAAAAAAATAATGAACTAACAAATGAGGTTTTTTCATTTAATGCAACTGTTATGGATATACGTAGGACTATTGTTCGACATCAAAACTTTGTCGTGGATATCATTATAGAATCACCGGGTAAAACAACAATATCTCAGCTACGGGATGCCTTGAGAGAAAATAATGAATTAGTAATGGTTTAGGAAGTAGGGTGTGTTATCCGCACCGTAACACACCACATCTCACATTAAACTCCCTCTATAAACCATCTCTATCCTCAACTTTTCCACCTCTATCTTTAACCTTTCATTTAGATTTCCCCAGAATAACTACTTAGAAACACCAACTGATTTATCATCTCTTCGGCTGATTTAGTTGTCATTAATTTGAGTACTCTCCGCATTTGTTCACCAATAGAATAATCCTGCAATGAAATTATGATTCCTGCATGACTTAGTTTTTCTTCTATATAGACACTATGTAATCGACAAAAATCACCAACATTGAATGTATATAAAACCCTTTGGAGTTTAGTCGCTAAAATCAATTGTTCATTATCACTGGAACTAATTGTTTCCACCTCACCAACAGTGATAACATCTACTCCCCTAGCTCTCAAGGCTTTGATAAATCGCTGATCCATTGAATCTTCATCAATGAATAATCGAATTGGACTCATATTGCTTGTCCCATTTCTGTAGCTAATCGTTGATAATCTGCTTTTTCAGCAGCAAGATATGCTTCAATTTCTTCTCGATTAGCGTGATAATAAGTTAGAGCAGCATAAACCTGTGCAAGATTTACATTTCCCATGCGTTCAGAAATTTCCTCCGCATTAAAACCAAGTTTGTACCAAGCTGCAATGCGTTGCACAGAAACTCTAGTTCCAGCAATGCGAGGACGATTGCCCAGAGTTTCAGGTGACTTAATAATTAATGTTCCAATATCAATAGCTGGCATAATTTTATTGATGTATTTTCATTAATAAATGATAGCACATCAAAGAATGCATAAAATTAAAAAATAAAATATTCTAAATTCTCAAATTCTACAATTATATATGAGGAAAATTAATATTCTTAATCAATCCTCATGGTAAGGTGTGTTGTGGCACAGCGCAACGCACCAAATTCATTTTTTCAACAAATTCAACTCCCCCTATAAACCAATTCCATTCTCAACTTTTTCACCTCCATTTTTAACCTTTCATTCTCCACTTTTAACCTTGCATTTTCTTCCTTAATCACCTCAATTTCACTCTTTTTACTCAAAGCCTGATTAATTGCTAACTTCCGCATATCTAACGAAAACCAACGCTGATAAGTTTGGGTATGAACTTGCACGCTATGCCCTAAATTATCTGCTGCTGCTTTAATAGGAATTCCCAAAATATGCGCTCGAATTGCCCAAGCATGACGCAAATCATAGGGCTTAAAATCTAATCCAATTTTCCTAAACCACCAACTCACTCTTTGGGTTAATGCTGTAATTTCTGCGTGATTATTCTTATTTTTCTTACTAATAGCAGTCGCCAACATCTCTAAATACTTCGGATTTCTTAAATCAAATTCTTCAATCCATTGTTTATGTAAAGGTAAAGCTTGTCTTTCCCCCGTCTTACAATCTTTATCCACCTTCCATGTCAAATCTACATTTTCTTGACTTAACCACCAATTAATATCAGGATTAATAAAAAGTTCTCGCGGACGTAAACCGAAAACTGCTAACATTCCATAAGTCCATCGCCAAAGTTGCCAGCTATCTTTAACATTTTGATTAACTTGTTTACCTCTATTATTTAAATAATCTGCAAACTTGATAAATCCAGCAATAATTTCTTCATCACTTGGTATATTCCGGGAATTTTTATCCGGCATTTTAGCATACTGAGATAAATCAATTTCGATTTTGAATGTCATACAAAATGCCGATATTGCCCTAGCTGCATTATATCTTGCCCATTCTTTATCTATTTTCTCAATTGCACTAATTAAATTATCAGCAGTTGCTAAATCTTTCGGATTCGTAAACCGCTTAGTTCGAGAAAAATAATAGAAAAAAGTATGCTCACTTTTTGTGGTGCGTTTATGGGTTTTAAAATACTCATCTTCAAATTTTTCCAGCAACTCACCGATAGTTTGAAAATCTTTTTTAATTGCTTCATTTCCTAAATATTTATCATTCCAAACAAAAGTCTTTCTAGCAATTAACTTCCCTAATTCATAAGCTTCTTCCTCCGCAGTTTTTAAACCATCCAAATTTGCCGGAATATTCAAACTGAGATTATATTGTTTTTTCCCAGTTCCCTTTGTATCCTTATCTCCCGGTTTAATTGGTAAAGTCGCTCGTAATTGCAAACTTCCATTTGACTCCCGAATTGTCACCTTTGTCTTTGCAGACTTCAAACGCAGATTTATTTGTGACAATTCTGTTAATACTTTCGCTCTCATATGTTCCCTTTGCTGCTGTGCTTGCAGACATGAACCCCAAAAACTGCCGTCGGTAGATGGAATTGGCTCCATATCTGCAAATGCTTGTTGATATTTGTCTTCACCCTGGTTATGCATCGCTATAGTATTAGCCTATATTTAGCCTAAAAATAATTGTGTTATCAGTAAACAATGCTTATGACAAACACTGCTTACTGATAACATTAAGCCACTAAAAGCCATTAAACCATAAAAAGAATTACTCCGGTCCTTACCACGGTTATGACGGATTTGCTATCTTCGCTCGTGACATGGATATGGCACTCAACAGCCCCACTTGGGACTTAGTCGCTACTCCTTGGAAGAAAACTGCTGCAAAAGCTAAGGCTGCCTAATTCTTGAAATATGTGGATAGCCTGGGGTGTTCACCCCAGGAAGTGAGGGAGGAATGGTGAATGCTGAATGCTGGATGAATAATTTCATTCATTATTCATAATTCATCATTGGTAACTCCCTCCGGGGGTGAAAAACCCCTCCTAGCTATCCTCTTCACTACTTTTCCCACCCAGAAACTAGAGAGATACACCAATGCCTCAGAATCCAGAAAGAATTGTAGACCACGTAGAACTATTCCAACAACCGGAATATAGCGAACTGTTCAAGAATAAGCGGGAACAGTTTGAAGGTGCGCACCCCCAATCAGAAGTTGAGCGGGTTTCTGAATGGACAAAAAGCTGGGAATACCGGGAAAAGAACTTTGCTCGTGAAGCTTTAACCGTTAACCCCGCTAAAGGTTGTCAACCCCTAGGTGCTATCTTTGCTGCAGTTGGTTTTGAAGGTACTTTACCTTTCGTTCAAGGTTCTCAAGGTTGCGTTGCTTACTTCCGTACCCACCTTAGCCGTCACTACAAAGAGCCATTTTCTGCCGTATCTTCTTCTATGACTGAAGACGCAGCGGTTTTCGGTGGTTTGAACAACATGATTGATGGTTTGCAGAACTCTTACCAGCTCTACAAGCCCAAGATGATTGCTGTTTCTACCACCTGTATGGCTGAGGTTATCGGTGATGACTTGGGTGCATTCATCACCAACGCTAAGAATGCAGGTGCTGTACCTAAAGAACTTCCCGTTCCCTTTGCTCATACTCCCAGTTTCGTAGGCTCTCACATCACTGGCTACGACAACATGATGAAGGGTATTCTTTCTAACCTGACTGACGGTAAGAAGAAGAGCAAGAGCAATGGTAAACTGAACGTCATTCCTGGTTTTGATACCTACACCGAAAACAACCGCGAAATCAAGCGGATGCTCGGTTTAATGGGAATTGACTACACAATTCTCTCTGACAACAGCGATTATCTGGATTCTCCCAACAACGGTCAGTTCGATATGTACCCCGGTGGTACTAAGTTGGAAGATGCAGCAGATGCTTGCAATGCTGAAGATACCATCTTCTTACAGCACTACTCTACCGTTAAAACCCAAGACTTTGTTAAGAAGAACTGGGATCAAAAAACCAAGGTTCTCCGTCCTTGGGGTG
This sequence comes from Nostocaceae cyanobacterium, assembly GCA_030065825.1. GTDB lineage: Bacteria > Cyanobacteriota > Cyanobacteriia > Cyanobacteriales > Nostocaceae > JASJCY01. The sequence continues at coordinate 8,739 of JASJCY010000042.1, forward strand.
TTAAGGGTACTGATGAATTCTTGATGGCATTGTCAGAAATGACTGGTAAGCCCATTCCTGAGGAGTTAGAAATCGAGCGCGGTCGCTTAGTTGACGCAATGACTGACTCCTATGCGTGGATTCACGGTAAGAAATTCGCTATCTACGGCGATCCTGACCTAATCCATGGTGTTACCAGCTTCTTGTTAGAATTGGGTGCTGAACCTGTACACATTCTGTGTAACAACGGTGAAAAGCCATTCCAGGAAGAAATGGAAGCTATGCTCGCTGCTAGCCCCTTTGGTAAGCAAGGCAAAGTCTGGATTAAGAAAGACTTGTGGCACTTACGCAGCTTGTTGTTCACCGAGCCAGTAGACTTCTTCGTTGGTAATTCCTACGGTAAGTACCTGTGGCGCGATACTAAGATTCCTATGGTTCGCATCGGTTATCCTCTGTTTGACCGTCACCACTTACATCGCTACGCTACTCTCGGTTACAAAGGTGGTATCAACCTCCTCAACTGGATTGTTAACACCCTGTTAGATGAGATGGATCGCGTCAGCAACATTGCTGGTAAGACTGATATTTCCTTCGACTTGATTCGCTAGGAATTGGATAACGGTAAGATTAGGTTTAACCTAGTCTTACTCAATGGCGTGCCAGTTTAGGAAAAGGAAAGGGCTGAAGGAAAATGGAAATAAGATTTTACCTTTTAGCTTCTACCTTTTTCTTTTTTTGTGTCCTTAAGAAACCGGGTTTTTATGAATTAAATCTGACAATATTCCAGGGCACAAAATCCGGTTTCTATGAAGATTAATCTGAGAAATAATGTCAGAAAATATATTTGCTAAGGGGTAATAAAAGTTCTGAGTTATGAGTTGCAGAAAGTGTTAGTTCACGACTCACATCTCACAACTTTTACTTTTAATAGTTACCAATTATCAAATATTAGTTATCAAATTAGCAATTAGCGATTAACTAATTAAACTATGATTGGCAGTCAAGGCAAAATTAATCAACTGCTCACTGAGCCAGGATGCGAGCATAATCAACAAAAAGATCAGGGAAAGAAAAATAAAGCTTGTAAACAACAGGCTCAACCAGGTGCAGCTCAAGGGGGTTGTGCTTTTGATGGAGCGATGATTGCTCTGGTACCAATTACTGATGCGGCACATTTGGTTCACGGTCCCATCGCTTGTTCTGGTAATTCCTGGGGGAGTCGCGGTAGTTTCTCTTCTGGTCCAATGCTGTATAAAATGGGCTTTACCACGGACTTGAGTGAGAATGATGTCATCTTTGGTGGTGAAAAGCGTCTGTATAAGGCGATTGGGGAAATTGCTAAGCGATATAATCCAGCAGCAGTATTTGTTTATGCAACCTGTGTTACTGCTTTAATTGGCGATGATATTGATGCCGTTTGTAAGGTTGCTGCTAAGAAAATTGGTCTGCCTGTAATCCCCGTACATTCCGCAGGGTTTGTTGGTAGCAAAAACTTAGGAAATCGTATCGGTGGTGAAGCTTTATTAGATTATGTTGTGGGAACTGGTGAACCAAAACAATTAGAACAACACCTTTTATGATATGATTTTGAGACTGATTTGAACAGATTCTCATGAGAGTTTACGGTTATGCGCGCGTTAGTACCCAAGAACAAGCTGAGGAGTTCGATGCGTTAAATCAGCAAATAGCGAGGTTAAAAGGTGCGGGTGCGACGGAAGTATTGATAGATATTGAATCGGGACGTAGCGATGCTAGAAAGCAATTTAACGAGTTGCTGAAGTTGGTGCAACAAAATCAAGTTAATGAAATTATTATAACTAGGGTTGATCGTCTGGGTAGGAGTGTAATTACTATTCATAAGGCAATTGAGATTTTTGTCAAACATAATGTTAATTTGCGGGTATTGGATGCACCAGTGGATCCTAATAGCCCTTTTGGTTGGTTTAGTATCAATCAAATGTCGGGATTAGCTGAATTTGAATCCAGATTATTATCTCAAAGGATTAAACAAGGTAACGAATATTTTCGCCAACAACTAAAGTTTTGCATTCCTCCATTTGGCTATACCAAAGACGAAAATCATCGCTTAACCCCAAATCAAAATATTCACGAAAAGTCTGGTAAAACTTACTTTGAAGTAGCCAAGATTATTATTGATTTAATTTTGGAAATGGGATCGCTTAAAGATGTTTGCGATTATATTTACACTGAATATGAAGTAGTTTTTTCTGTCTCTGGGTTGCGAGATTGGGTGAAAAACCTAGCACTACAGGGACATACAGCTTATTTTGTCAAGCGAAAAAAAGGTATTAACCGGGAACCAATTATTAATTTTAACACGCACGAAGCCTTAATTACTCCAGCCACATTGGACGCAATTCAACGTAAGTTGTCAGCGAATCGCAAATACAGAAGTTCAGCTAAATCAACTCGTGGAAAATACCCACTTGCAGGTTTAATTAAATGTGTTCATTGTGGGGGGAGTATGTATCGCAACTTTTCCCGACACAAAACCAGAACTGAGTATATGCGCTGTGTTAATTACAGCAAACCAGGAAAGTATCGCTGCGAAAATTCCAAATGTACCCGACTGCGGGAAATAATAGCTCAAACTATTGCAGACTTGTGTAAAAATGCACCCAAATTAATCGGACATTTAGAAAATCAGTCGGGGACAACAGAAGTTGTTAATACTAAAGAAATTGAAAAATTAACCAACGAATTGTCGGTTCTCCGGGGACTTTGCAGTTCTAACCCAGATATAATTGAGGCAATAACTAAAATAGAAGCAACCATTAATACCCTATCAACCCCTACCAGAATTGTTGATAGGGATGGCTTTGAGAATGCTAAGAGGAAAATAGCGATTGCTTCTCAAGCTACATTTTGGGAATCATTGGATGAGGAGGAACTACAAGCGGCATTATTTGAGTTTGTAGACAAGGTTGAAGTGGATTCATCGGGAACTATAACTCCTAGTTTTAAATTACCATTAACTCTATCCTCAATGCGTCCGTAGGTATTGATAAATTCTTCGGGAGACATATCCCCAATCCTCAAGTCCCCGTAGTATCTTTCATAAGCTGCAAGTAACTTGTCGTTGAGCATTTTTAGCACTTTTTGCGAATGTGTTGAATTCATAAAATATTCTGTAGCGATGTTTTTAGGTTATTTGTTGGCTAAAATTTTTCTGTTAGCAGTGAACGAATAAAGGTCGCGCAAGCTTCTGTTCAAGACAGTCTATATTTTTAGCATTCATTAGATACGAATAATGACGTTGCTAAATCAAAGTATGAATACTGTAATTAGAGTTCTTGATTAACCCTCTAAATCCCCCAAAATTGGGGGTTGGGGGGCAAAATTATACTCGTTAAAGAAACCGGGTTTCTATAGCTGGGTAACTGATAATCAGAGTATATAAACCAAAAGAAATCCGGTTTCTCGACCCTCATGGAGTTTTATATTTATTCATCCATCAAGGATTAACTTCTAAAGCTTCCCAATTACCTAGTTCGTTTATCATATAAATCCAACGATTTTGCGGCTCTCCTCTTAACTCTAAATGGTCAACTTTTACTGGCTCAAATAATAACAAACAAAAATTATCTAATGGCACAATTGCGTCAGGAAGTGATGGGGAAAAAGCCTCTGGATTAGCTCGTTTTTCCCCTGGATGTGCCCAAGCAAATTGGATGCGAGCATTATCTGATATTTCTTGCCAAACTAATTGACGGGCTGTTTGTAATTCCTGATCGGAATTATTACTATCAACTAAAATAATTTTCCCACTCAGACGAAATTGTTCCCGGGTTTTGGTAAAATACCAACAAATTTCTCCCCAAGGCTGTTGACGAATTTGCTCAAATTTGTCACTACGTCTGTCTGTAATAATTTTTAATTTATTTGTCTGACCCAGAAAACCGCGAAAAACTACAGTACGATTAGTAGGACGTCCATTAATTTGCACGGTCGCCAGCTGGAAGTAGCGGGAGTGGGGTTGATTACGATTACGATGGAGGGCACGTTTAAGAGGCGATCGCCACGGAGCAATAGACATAAATCTAATTATTTTGGTGTACATACTCTGATTCCGGAGCATCCCATTTTCTGAAAAAGCGCGCAGGTTTTAGACCCAAAGGGGCTTTGACCCTGTAGCTATACCGTTTTAGGGTATTGTATAAAAGGATGTTCTCCAGATTATCGGTTTTAGAACCATGGAAACCCGGTTTCTAGACTATGACCATAGTTACAGTAAATTTAGCCATTTTTTTGATTATATTTACCTTAGTAAAAATACTAAATTGAAAGTTGAAAAAATTACATTTTTGTCTTGAGAGTAAGTTCGCGTTATAGTCTTAATCTTAGGACTTACGCACCATTTTATGAAGCACATTTATGTATTTATGTCCAGTGCGCAAGTCCTAAATATTTTGAGGAAGGAATAAAAGTCTAAATTTGTGATTATGGTTCGAGAGCTTGAGAGACAACGCCAGGGTGCAAAATTTCCAGAATCCGCTCCAGCTGCAAATCCCGTATTTTTTAGAACCTATAGCCGTCGCAGCAAAGAAGGCTTACGGGAAACATGGGAACAGGTGTGCGATCGCACTCTCCAAGGGTTAGTGGAATTGGGTAAGTTAACTGCCCAGGAGGCTGCTATTGTGGAACGGATGCAGCGTAACTTAAAATCTCTACCCAGTGGACGCTGGTTGTGGGTGGGTGGTACAGATTGGTTAGCGCAGCAGAAGAATTTTTCTGGTGCTTATAATTGCACTTCTACCAACCTGGTGGATTGGAGATCCTTTGGGTTGATGATGGATTTGGCGATGATGGGTAGCGGTACGGGAGCAGTTTTAGAACCACAATACATCGATCAGTTACCTGTCATCCGTAATCGCGTGGAGGTGAGGATAGAGGGGGAAATTGGTAGTACACCTATTGAACAGCGTCGAGAAGCCACAGAGGTCAAAATTGACGGGAATCAGGTGACAATTTATGTGGGGGATAGCCGTCAAGGTTGGGTGAAGTCCTATCAAACCCTGTTAGAACTCTCAAGCGATGACAGATTTAGTGGGGATGTTGAGGTAATTGTCAATCTCAGCGATGTGCGTCAAGCTGGGGAAACTCTTAAGGGGTTTGGTGGTGTGGCTAATCCGGTGAAATTGCCGGGATTATATGCTCGTTGTGCAGCGATTCTGAATAAAGCGGTAGGAAGACGGTTAAATTCTGTAGAATGCTGTTTGTTAATTGATGAAGCTGCTGTGTGTATAGTGGCAGGAAATATTCGTCGCTGTCTACCAGAAGATGCTTTAGTTCATACAGAAGCAGGTTTAGTCCCCATTGCTAAAGTGCGTATAGGCGATCGCGTCCTGAGCAGTAAAGGCTTTTATCCAGTTACTAACTTGTTTATTCAAGGTGAGCAATCCCTTTGTCGCATTAAAACTGAAGATGGCTTTTTTGAATGCACAGCCGATCATAAAGTTGCTGTTTTCACAGATGTGTATGGTAACTACAAAATGCTCAAGGCTGAAGATTTGCAATCTGGAGATCGCTTGGTGTTTGTACCACAAGCCATACCAGGTACACCTACAGAACTGCCTGAGTTTAGAGCTAAAGTAGAAAGTAAGGCTAAAGGGATTAGTGTTCCCGCTTTAACTCCTGATGTTGCTTACTTTATAGGCTATTTGCACGGTGATGGGTCAGTTAGTTCTGACGACTCAAGAGTTAGATTTCGAGTTGATGAAGATAGCCCTAAGATTTTAGAACATCTGATTGCAGTTGGGCACAAATTTGGTTTAGAAACTTATACAGTGCGAACACCGGAACAGTGCCGAGCTAAAGCCTATGAGTTACAATTCAACTCATCAGCTTTGAATCAATATCTCAAATTATTTAAGCCAGCATTCCAGCCATTAAATATTCCTGATTGTATCTTATTAGGTACAGCCGATATTCGTAAAGCTTACCTAGCGGGTCTTGCTGATGCTAATGGGTGTCATTCTCAGGGGGTAATAGTTGCTTCAGTTCATCAGCGGTTTTTGCAGCAAGTCCAAGCACTGTACGCATCTTTGGGAATCACAGTACGATTGGGTGGTTCAATTGGCAAGGGTAGTGGTAAATGGGAAGGTGAATTAGTAACAGTCGATGGAGCAGCATTCACAGCTGTTGAAAACTTTTTATCACAAGATTCTATTCAGTTTTCTAGCCAAAAACGCCAGACCCCGAAATCATTTCCAGACCACGGCTTTTTGAAAGCTATGGTTGGTCCTATTATTAACAGGACTCAATATCACTCGGGTGCTATTCACCAGCAGATGATTTTACCCACCCGGAAAAAATATGTTCCTGAAGCAACTGATTTAGTTCCAGTCAAAGTTTTAGGAGTTGAACTAAATGTACGCTCTGCACCTACTTATGATATTGAAGTTGCCACTGTTCACGAATTTGTCTGTGAAGGTATTTTGGTCTCTAACAGTGCCGGGATGCGTCAAGGTATAAGTGAAGACAATCTGTTTGCTGATGCGAAGACAAATCTCTGGCAACAAGATGCACAAGGCAATTGGCGAATCGACCCAGAACGGGATGCTCTACGGATGGCGAACCACAGTCGGGTATTTCACCATAAACCCACACTACAAGAATGTATTGATGCTGTACGTAAACAATATTACAGCGGTGAAGGTGCGATTCAATGGGCTGGTGAAGCTTTAGTGAGAGCAAATAATGATTTGTTGTTTACTCCTGAGTTAAAAGCTGAATTTTTGCAAGTTTACGAAGGAGGGGAAGCAAAACAGTGGTTGCAGGAAAAATATCCTAATTTGGATGGGAAGGAATTAGAACATCGTTTAGGAAGGTATGGGTTAAATCCTTGTATTACTGCTGATACTTGGATTCATACAGAAAAGGGTGCGCGACAAGTTAAAGATTTAATCGGAATACAACAAGCTGTTTATGTCAATGGAGAACTTTTTAGCACTACCCCGGAAGGTTTCTTTTTCACTGGAGTTAAACCAGTAGTTAAAGTACAAACTAAGGAGGGTTATAGTTTAAGGTTGACAGAGAATCATCAACTTTTAAAAGTAACAGCACAAACCCAGAAAAAGCAGTATTCAGAATGGTGTGAGGCTGGTAATCTTAAAAGTGGCGATCGCATTCTGATTCACAATCACCGTAATCTAGAACCTTGGGATGGTGTGGGTAGTTTTGATGAAGGATGGTTGTTGGGTAATTTCTTAGGAGATGGTTGTTTCTGTGTTCAGGAAGCTAATTATAGCTATGAAGGTAAATTGAGATATTCGGGGGATACTCAAGTTGAAATAAAAGAGTATGCTTTAACTCAATACGGTTCAGTTAAGGAGAATTGTAGGTTGGGTAGAGCGATAGCGAAACCCAACATTTTCAGGACTTTGTTGGGTTTCGTCCCACCCCTCCGGGGAAGCAAGCTACAACCCAACCTACAGTATTTTTGGTTTTTAGGCTTAACTGAACGGTATTGTGCTTTAACTTTGATGAATCAGCTACCTAAGTTCCCTGAATACTCTCAAGATTTGCCAGGATTTTATGATGCTAACAATGGTAATAACAGATATTATGAGGTAAGTTCTTTAAGTTTAGCAATGCTGGCTAATTCCTTTGGCTTACATCATCAGGTAAAGGTAATTACTCCCGAAATTGAGCAAGCTAGCTATGAATTTTATCGCGGTTTTCTTAGAGGTTTATTTGATGCTGATGGAATTGTTCAAGGAAGTCAGCCACAAGAAATTAGCATCAGATTATCTCAGAGTAACTTATCGAATCTAGAAGCTGTGCAAAGGATGCTGCTACGTTTAGGTATTGCTTCTAGAATATATCAAAATCGCCAAGCAGCAGGCTTGAGAATGTTAGCTGATAGCCAGAAAAATTTGCCAGAAGACTTCTGTAAAACATCCCATGAGTTAGTAATTGCTAAGGACAGTGTCTATGTCTTTCAACAAGTAATTGGGTTTCAAGAACCAAAGAAAGCCGAGTTACTAGAAACCTTACTATCTGGCTTTGAAGGCAAGTTGAATTGTGAGAGATTTGCTGTTGAAATTACTGCGATTATTCCTGATGGAGAATCAGCTGTTTATGACTGCACTGTTCCGGGAGTATCAAGATTCGATGCTAATGGAATTGTCGCTCACAATTGTGGGGAAATCATTGGTGCGGACTTCCACTGTGTTAGTGCTGAAACTTTGCTAATCACAAAGGATGGAATGCACAAAATTAAAGATTTAATTGGCTGCGAAGTTGAAATTTGGAATGGGAAAAAATGGAGTCAAGTTACACCATTCAAAACTGGTAGTAACCGCAAACTTTATAGAGTTAGGTTTGGAGATGGAACTTATCTTGATGTAACTGAACACCATCGTTTTTTTGTCAAGGATAGATTTGGCAAAGAATATAAAGAAGTCCAAACGAAAGATTTGATGGATGTGAGTCAATATTCCATTCATACTGAACCTTTCACTATTGAGTATGAAGATGGAATAAATATTGACCCAAATTATGCCTATACTTTGGGAGTAGCTGTAGGTGATAAAACTACAGAGCAAAAAAATAATGCTAAAGTCAGTTTATACAAACAAAAAGCCGCTTTAGCAATAGACATCTCCGGAAAAGAATGTAGAGACGTTGCAATGCAACGTCTCTACAAGGGTTTTGGACAACGCATATTTAATTTCCAAAGAGGTCTAATAGCAGGGAATAAGTCTTCTCAAAGAAGATATAATTACCTACCTGCTTTTAAAGATGTCACTGACCTTGATTTTTCTGGAGAGTTTTTAAAGAGTTTAAAAACCAATTCAGAAACTTTAAATGTGATTGCAAGTTGGAACCGTCAAGCTATTTTGCATTTTGTTGCTGGTTTAGCTGATACAAATGGTTCTAATACTCACAGCAATGGAATCAGGATTTATCTTTCTGATTACAAAGGTGCTTACCGAATTCAGTTACTATTAACTAAATGTGGTATTCGTTCTTCTGTTCATCTTTGTCTTCATCAAGATTTGTACTATTTACAAATTACTGACTGTGGAGAAATTCCTTGTCAGCGTTTGCATGTTAGCAAAAATAAACAAGCCAAACACAAAGGTCAATCGCAAGTCATCACAACTGTAGAAGAATTGCCAGGATTACACGACACTTACTGCTTCAATGAACCTGAATATCACAAAGGAGTTTTTGGTAATACTCTCACAGGAAACTGCAATCTTGCAGAAATTCACTTAAACCAAATTGACCCCCAAAATTACAAAGAACAAGAAGAAGCATTCACTGCCGGAGCATTATCTGTAGCCGTACTGTTAAACCACAAATTCATCGAACCCCGCTATCAATATAGCCGGGAATTAGACCCCATTGTCGGTGTTTCCTTCACTGGCTTATTTGATTTCTTTGTCCATGCTTTTGGGGTTGAATGGTTACAATGGTGGGCAGAAGGTAGACCCGAAAATCCCCAAGGTTTAACCTTTAAACACCAAGAACAAGAATATCTCAGTCGCTGGAAACAGATCGTCCATCGCGTAGTTGGGGATTATTGCAATCGCCATGGTTTAAAACCTCCCAACCGTTGCACCACCGTCCAACCAAGCGGGACGAAATCCCTGTTAACTGGTGCTTCTCCTGGCTGGCATCCCCCCAAGGCACAAAGGTTTATTCGTCGGATTACCTGTCGCAAAAATGACCCTGTAGCTTTAGCTGGCATTGACTACGGTTACAATGTGGTGCCTTCCCAATCCGACAAGGATGAAAATGGCAACTTGTTAAACGATCCCTTCGATCCCCGGTGTACGGAATGGCTGCTGGAAATCCCTGTAGCAGTATCTTGGGCTGATTTACCAGGTGCAGATCAAATCGATATTAGTAAATTTAGTGCCCTTGCTCAAATGGATTTCTACATGCAGGTGCAAAAGTTCTACACTGCCCATAATACCTCAGCTACCATAGAATTACGGGAAAATGAGGTGGAAGCTTTAGGAACCCGCATTTACGAAGCTATCCGCGATCATGAAGGCTATATCAGTGCAGCACTACTAGCACGGTTTGATGATTTACAAACCTTTCCTCGCTTACCTTTTGAACCAATTAGCAAACAGGAGTATGAAAAACTCATGCAAGAAGTGAAAATGCGTCGTCAAACCGATGATTTTCATGCTGCTTTAAGTCGCTATGATAATGGTGAATTAATGGAAGCAGGACCCGCTGGTTGTGACTCTGATAAGTGTATGCTACCGGAAGAAACTCCCAGATAATTAATCTAGAATCACAGCGGTGAATGTACAGGAGGCTACATCACCGCTTACCAGATTTTGCTTCCACAAGTTAGGATAAATTAGGGATTGGTAATTCTTGAATGGCAAGAGGTTAATTATGTTTTTAGATGAGTTAAAACCACTATTTCAACAACTCAGCCAGCATCCTATTTCATTTATGGGTGGTTTCGTATCCGGTGCGCTGCGACTTAATCTAAATGATGATCCTGTAAAAAGTTGGCTAAATCAACAACTTGGTTCTAATGCCAATACATCTACGACAACTCAAGCGCATAATGGTAAATCCAATGGACCTCAGTCTATAACCATTGATTAACATTCTTTACCTCCTAACTACTCTTCGCTAGAAGATTACCGAATTGAGTCAGAGGGGGAAGAGGGGGAAGAGGAGGAAGAGGGGGAAGAGTGGGAAGAGTGGGAAGAGGGCGTAGCCTGCGCTTGCGCTTAAAAATACGTAGGGAAGGCAAAAAGGGAGGACACTGCGTTGCTTTTTCAAAGTTGTAGCAAGTGTCCGGGTGTGGATTTTCCTCCCGCTTTATTGCCGTTGTGGTGTCGCGCAGCGCTGCCTTTACAAGATGGTGCGTTAGACTAAAGTCATAACGCACCCTACAGATACCTAATTTTATTGCGTGAATGCGTCAATTTTGAATTCCCCGCAACGAATAAAAGAAACACAACATCCTCTTACCCTATTCCCTATTCCCTATTCCCTATTCCCTATTCCCTATTCCCTATTCCCTATTCCCTGTGTTTCTTAGGAGTTGATAAACCCGGTTTTTTTTAGGTATTGTTGAGAATGGTACAAAATATAAATTACTCTTTAATACATAATCATCAACGAATGTCAATCCATATAAATACTTAAGTACATTTACTGCTAAAAAAATTGTCTTTTTGGGGCAATTTTTTTAGAAATTGAAATTAGTGGTGATCGTCAATCATCAACGTAAGAATAGGGATTATGGATAATGAAATGAAAATTGTGCTTAAAATTGGTTAAAAAGAGAACATCATACAACTTACGTTCATTTTTAAATTTAGCACAAAATCTCTGAAATAACCCAAATGCGTGAAATAAATCAGAATAATTCTCAATTATTTTGGCAAAGCCATTAGAAATATAAAAGGTTTATTGAAAAAAATACAATTTATCTTATGCTTTACTCTTAAAGATGTTTGTTGGGAGACTTTGATATCTATATAAGCTGATGAAGTTTTGCTAAGCTACTTTAACTGACATCTTGCCAAAGAAACCGGGTTTCTCAACGAAAAATTAGGTTTTGATGATTACTCATTCTTAAGAAACCCGGTTTCTGCTGATTCTCAACGAAAAATTAGGTTTTGATGATTACTCATTCTTAAGAAACCCGGTTTCTGCTGATTCTCAACGAAAAATTAGGTTTTGATGATTACTCATTCTTAAGAAACCCGGTTTCTGCTGATAGTGCAAGATATGAATTAAGGGATTCACATCTTGCACCACAAAATTATTGAGAAAATCAGAGCCTGAAATTATTATATTTCCGTAGGGTGGGCACTGCCTACTTTACCCTTATTGAGAAGGTACAAGATATGTGGGGACTGACAAATAAAAAAATATCCCAAAATTTGATAGTCCTACAGGCATCCTTGCCTGTATGAGTGGGCAGGCAAGGATGCCTACCCCACAAGATTTGTCAGATATGAAGTAATTGACTGACTTATTTATTTATTTATTTATTTATTTTTACTTTGTCCCTTGGCTTGTTCTAAAGCAATTTCTTTCATTGCCTGATATGAATTCACATTAGCAGAACCTTCAATTGCTTTCACAGCCAAATCTTGGACTTGTTTCAGGGCAGATTCTAATTGTGTAGATAGATTTTTAATCCTTGTTTCTTGATTAGTAATTGTTGTTTCTAAAGACTGCAATCTTTGTTCATAGAAACGCTTTTGTCCTTCCACTTCTGTGGCATATAAATCAGCCTTAACTTTTGCTTGATAGTGAGCAATTCCTTTGCCTTGTTCTGTAGCTTTCTTGATAGCTGCTTCCTTTTCTTTCGGAAACGCTTCTACCTGAGATTTATATTCTTCATATTGTTTTTCTCGTTCAGAAATTGCTTTTTCTCTTTCTGTCCATTGTTTTTCTATTTCCTGCTGATATTCTTGCAATTGTTGATATAATTCTTTCTGCTGTTGTTCGTATTCATCCATTTCCAGTTTGCGCTGGAGTTCTAAATCATATTTATATTCTGCTGCATCTCTTTGACGAGTCTTATTCAGGTTATCATTTCTTTCTTTGATATTTCGTTGATATTCTTCCTGTTCTTTGAACCAAGAATCCTTTTGTGATTCCAACTCTTGTAATAGAGTTTCCGAACGGTTGTTAAATTCTTCTTCATATACCTTAGAATTCTCTTCATAAGTTTGGATAAGATTATCCAAGGTATTTTCTGACATCTCTAAATTATGCAGAGTTTTTAACCCTTCTACTTCATTACCCACGTTTTCTTGAATAGCTGCTAATTTAGAAGCTTGGGTACTGAGTTGTTCTGATAATTCACTGGCTGCACTACCAAAACCTAACTGAATTTTTCCTAAACCATCAATGATAAAATTCATTTTTTGTTGCACATTACTAGGCTGATTTGTAGACATTTTTACCTCAGGTTTAGGAGTTTGGTTACTAGCACTATTCTTCGCTTTTTGGTCAATTTGTGATTTGAGTGCAGCTTTTTCTTTAAGTAACTCTTCATAAGCTTGGAGAATTTCAGCTTTGGTATTCTTGGCATTTGGTTTTCTAGTTGCCATAATTAAACCTCCAAATATTTATTATTTTTTATTCAACAGCAAATACCCGATTATTTTGCAGAAGATTGAAACGCTTTCATTGCCAAATCTTGAGCCTGTTGTAAAGCAGATTCTAGCTGAGCAGAAATACTTTCTATTTGTTCTGCTTGTTTCTGAATATTCTCTTCTAGCCCTTGGATTTTTAACTCATAACTTTGTTTTGTACCTTGCCATTCTTTCTCATATAAATCAGCCTCAACTTTTGCCTTTTGACTGGCATCTCTAATGGCTTCTTCTTTCGCTTTCTTAAATGCTTCTTGCAATTCATTGGGGAAAGACGCAACTTTTTGTTGATATTCAGCAAATAAATCCTGATTGTCATTTAATTGCTTTTCCCTTTCTGTCCAATCTTTTGATTTTAACTGAGTAGTTTCTTGTAATTCTCTTTCTAGATTACGTTTTTTCGCCTCGTAGGCATTTGCATTAATCTTGCAAGTATTTTCTAATTTATATTGATATTCTTCAGCTTCTAAATTACGCTCTTTTACTAAGGCGTTGTTATAAACTTCTACCTTCTCTTCAAAATCTGATTGCTCTTTTTCCCATTCTTTACGCTTTTGACTAATTTCTTTCTCCAATATCTCTTCCTTGTTAGCAATATCTTGCTCTAAAATTTTAATTTTTTCTTGATGTTCTTTCGTTAAAATATCAACTACATCTGCAACAACTCTCACTTTTTGCAGTTCTTGTAGACGTTGAGTTTCAACTTCTATCGCCCGATTTAATTCATCTAACTTAGAATTTTCTTGACTTAATTTTTCAGATAATTCTTTAACAATACTACCAAACTCCAATTGTAAATCAGCTATACCTTTGACAATACTATCAACAGTATATGTAGAAGCAACTTCCAAGATTTCTTGATTTTTTGCCTTCTCTGCTTCCTGTTCTTTTGTTGCTATTTTCGATGCCAAATTTTTCTGAACTGCAACAATTTTCTGGAAGGATTGCATTATTTGTTCCTTGTTATCTTGTGATGTTGAAAATGTAGCCATACTACCTCCAAATACCATGAATATTTGATGTCATAACTAAGCTAGGCTGAACGCACCTTAACCATTTCAAGGTGAACTTAAAAACCTAGTTTCTCTGACTGCACACCTAGCTCTATTTATTTAGTACTAATGTACTATTAATATAGTTCAGTCCATCTGGTATTGTCAAGACCAAATACTCCACAAGTATGAAAACTCATGGGAATATCCCAAATTTGGGTATTGCTGAACTGAACACACATCTTGCACCTGTGCCAGAAACTACTCTTCGCTAGAAGATTACCTACCGAATTGAGTGAAACGGGGAAGAGGGGGAAGAGGGGGAAGAGGGGGAAGAGGGGGAAGAAGGGGAAGAGGGGGAAGAAGGGGAAGAGGGGGAAGAAGGGGAAGAGGGGGAAGAAGGGGAAGAGGGGGAAGAGGGGGAAGAAGGGGAAGAGGGGGAAGAAGGGGAAGAGGGGGAAGAAGGGGAAGATGGGGAAGAAGGGGAAGAGGGGGAAGAGGGGGAAGAAGGGGAGAAATTTTTATAGGTGATGTTTGAAGGGGAAGGGAGTAGGTTTCTATGGCTGAAAAATCGAGAATTTGAGTATTTATGCCAAAATCAACCCGGTTTCTAAAGTTATAACAACCTCTAAGTAAGTCCGCGAGAAAAATTCAATGCATATGAAGAAATATAAATTTGATGTAGGGTGTGGTACCCTCAGGTGTACCGCACCTTAAATCATTGATGGTGCGTTGCGCTACGCGAGGGAGCATCCCAAATTTTCATAAATACCAATTACTAAGTAGGTCGGTACAAATAAAGCGAAGCATTTAGGGTCGTCATTTGTCATTGGTCATTGGTCATTGGTAAAGGTTTCAGGGCTATTTACGTTTCGTAACATAGTTATATTTATTTTCGCCGATTTACTTAATCACCAATTACCAATTACCAATTACTAATCACCAATTACTAATCACCAATTACTAATCACCAATTACCAATTACTAATCACCAATTACCAATTATTTGGTCAATATTGCCAATAAACATCTTGTAAAGGGTGCAAGTCTTCTTTTGTACCTTGTCTTTTGACTTTACCCTCTTCAAGTAGGACAATCCAATCAGCACGATTATTTACCCCCCGACGGTGGCTAATCAGGATTGTAGTTTGACCACAGCGATATTGTAACAGTGCTTGAAACACCTCATTTTCACTCACTGGGTCTAGTCCAGCGCTGGATTCATCTAAAATCAGGATGGGTGGATCGTGAACTATAGCACGAGCGATCGCTAATCTTTGCAATTGACCTCCAGAGAGGTTAACACCAAATTCACCTAAAACCGTTGCATATTTTGCGGGTAGTTTGTCAATAAAAGTATCAATTTGGGCAATTTTACAGGCTTTTTTAATTTGTTCCTCAGTCACATTGGGATTTCCTAAGCTGAAGTTTTCTGTAATTGAACGACTCCAAAAATGAGGGTTTTGGGGTACTAATGCAACATGTCTACGTAAATCATCTAAGGGAATATCTTGTTGATTGCAGTTCCCAAAGTAAATATTTCCCGATTGCGGTTGATATAAACCTGCAATTAATTTTGCCAAGGTACTTTTACCACAACCTGATTTACCAACCAGTGCAATCACTTGACCACCAGGGATTTTCAGGGAAAAATCTGCTAGTAATTCCTCTCTACCAGGATAATGAAAGTTGATATTTTCGCAAAGGATATCTACGGTTCCTGTAATTGGAAATACTTCAATTTTATCCTTGGAATTATCTTGAGTTTCAGGTGTAAAGGTTAAAACTTCTTGCAGCCTGGATAAAGCTGTTTGAGCATTAATAAATTCGTCTATAAAATCAATAATAAAATCAAGTAAACTAACTACATTTCGATTAAGACTAATAAATGCTAGTAATTGACCAATGCTTAATTTTTGAGTAAACACTAAACCACTACCAGTCCACAGTAAGATGATAATACCAATATCAGATACTAACCCCGAGAATTGTTTATTAATAATTTCTATTTGAATTTTATTTAAGGCTAAGCGAGCGATAGTACTAAATCTTTTTTGAAACTCTTGCCAAAATTGGAAAGCAGAAGTAGTTGTTTTTAATGTTAATGCACCTTTAAAAGTTTCTACCAACACACCTTGAGTTTCTGCTTCTAAAACCATCAAAGTACGAGTCTTTTGCTGGAGTATAGGCAGAAACATAATTGTAGATATGGTCATAATGCTAGCAATTACTAATGCTAATATGGTTAAACTCCAACTATAAAATAACATCAAAACTAAACAAACACCTGCAATCAATAACCTAACGGGAAAATTAATAATGGCTTGGGATATTAATTGATTAATTTCTTCAATATCTTGAAGTCGGCTAACAATTTCACCACTGCGCCGAGATTCATAATAAGTTAAAGGTAAACGTAAAATTTGTTGCCCAAATTCTAACATCAGATTTAATTGAAAACGTTGGGCAAAATAACCAATTAAAATATTTTCTATAAGACCGATGCAACGGGTGACAATATACATTATAATTACCGCTAACACCACAGCGGTCATAAATTCTGTATCACCCCTAACTAAGACATCATCAGTGAGAATTTGCAAAAAGAAAGGATATGTTAAAGAAAGTAAACCAATAACTAAAGAACATAGTAAAGCCTCGAAAATAATACCCCGATAAGGTAAGATATCTTGAAGATATTTGCGAAAGTTATTTTCTTGGTGTTCTGGTTGTGTATCAAAGCGATTTTTGTCTGGTTTGAGTAATAAAAATACCCCATCTTGCCAATTTTCTATTAATTCCTGTTTGTCAATGTAGCGAATACCTATAGCTGTATCAGCAATGATATAATTATTAGCCCTGCGACCATATAAAACAACCCAGTGATTGCCCTTCCAGTGGATAATTGCTGGTAGTTGTTCCTCCTGGAGTTTATCTACTAAAGCCGGTGAAATTTGATAGGATTGGGAATTAAATCCTAAAGCTTCTGTACCACGTCTTAAACCTAGCAAAGTAGTTCCTTGTTGCCCAGTACCTATTGCTTCACGAATACGATTAAGGGCAACATTTCGCCCATAATATTTGGCAATAGAAGCAACACAAGCAGCCCCACAGTCTTCTTCACTAGACTGTTTCACAAACTTATATTTCATTTGCTAGTTTATACTCCAAAAAGGGTTAACACAAAAAATCTCACCTCAAATAATTTTCAATTTAATTGAGTCAATCTATAGCGGTTTTAACTTGTAATACCAATTTGAAAAAAGAATGCGACAGATAGTTGGTTGGTAGGGGTGCAGAAACCGCACCCCTACAATTAAATGTGTTGCAAACATTTTTTGATTTGGTATAAGCGTACTTCTGATACTAATTCTTTATGAGGCTGCATATAATTCCCGCATGTAAGCCTGGAGTCCATACATACCAAACCTGCCTACGCAGGCTAATAATGTGCATCTTCATATGGAAATGGTATGAGAACCCGTAGGGTATAAAATACATTTTTGTGGGATGGGCATCCTTGCCCGTCCTAATTTCAGCCTTTGTATTTTACACCCTCCGGGTAGACAGGTCGTGGCTTCTGTAAGTAGGCTCCTCCTACACCCGAAAACCGCTATTTTTATTATCTAAAACCAGACAAAAATAAGGTGATATTCATCGAAAAATTATCAATGAAATCACCCTGAGTGACAATCATTTAGTGGTTAATTATCACCAGTAATTTTGACTTATACCAATTCACGAAAATATTGATACATATGTAAGGGCGCTTTGGATTGCGCCCAAATTAATGATTTGTATCACCAATAAAGTGAAACAGTATTAGAGCTTATTTATAAAGTAAACCTTAAGACCCAAGAAACCGAGTTTTTCTGAATGAAGTATCAAATATTATCATACTTAGTCTCGAAGAAACCCAGTTTCTAACTACATCCATAGACTTAATATTTACTTTATAAATGGTCTCTTAAGTCATGTTAATTATTGCCAATAAAATGGATGAATTTTGAAATATTCCATTTAAAGACAACATTAATGATAGTAGTGATCATAGCCATGGTGGTGACCACCACGGTGGTGACCGTGGTGACCCCACCAGCGTCTTCTACCACGCCAGCCACCCCAACGACGATGACGCCAACCACCCCAACGACCACGACTATAGCCATAACCACCTACAATTGTTGATTCTTCCTCTGGGGATAATTTTTTGAGAATATTTTCTTCATTTTGACGATTAATCATTGTATAACTCCGTTTTTACATTTGCAAATTGGTTGTTATAAATAAGCATAATTTCTGATACTAGGAGACTAGAAAATTATAAATCTCCAAATTGAAGTATCATTTAATTATGTTTACTTATTTAACCCATCATTAAAGTACTCAAAATCGATGTACTTGTCTTATATCAATTAGAACTTTTTAAATTTAAATCAACAACCGTAATTTATTATTTATCCAGTCATTCATTTAACTTTGTTTTTATGTTGACATAAAAAAAATGTAATCACAAATTTTAAATATGAATACTAATATCTCAAAAAATACTTTTTTTCTTTGCCTTATGTCCCCAAAAACAATGTAAAAGCCCGGTTAGATAATGTTTGAATAATATTGATTTTTGAGGACATAAAACTAATTGTAAATTAGGTTGCATTGATATATCATAGGCAACCCCTTTTGTGAAATGTCATGGGTTATCCTGAAAAATATGTACAATTACTAATTACATTTAAAAACATATGTTCATAAAAGATAAAGATATTTTGAGCCTGCTATAATCATTGTGAATTATTTGTAATAATAAAACAATGAAGCAAATCGAGTTCACACAGATTAGTTACTTATTCTTTTAGTCTCAATTAACCCAGTTCTGGAAACATGCCAATTTTGCGAATTTATCAAGATGATAGGCAGTGACCGTCAATAGACTATTCAAAACTTGGGATACCCCCCAAAGACCAGTGCTTGACTACTCCCTTCCCATTCTAAGATTACCTATAAAAATTTCTCCCCCTCTTCCCCCTCTTCCCCCTCTTCCCCCTCTTCCCCCTCTTCCCCCTCTTCCCACTCTTCCCCCTCTTCCCCCTCTTCCCACTCTTCCCCCTCTTCCCCCTCTTCCCCCTCTTCCCACTCTTCCCCCTCTTCCCACTCTTCCCCCTCTTTCCCCTCTTCCCCCTCTTCCCCCTCTTCCCCCTCTTCCCCGTCTGACTCAATTCAGTAATCTTCTAGCAAAGAGTAGTTATTCTTTCTCAACAGGTTCTTATTTAGTCATATTTTCCATGAATACATCCATTGATAACACCACAGAGGATATATTTCCTAATATCAGTAATTGGGTAAAACTAGGAGGAGTAATATTACCATCCACTGGTGCCTTAATGATTGCCCTTGCTGCCATCATTCCCTATCCCATCGTTGTCAAAACATCAGCAATTATCCGTCCTGTTGGAGAATTACGAATTGTAGAGGCAGCTACTTCTGGAATTATCAGTGATATCTTTGTCAAAGAAAATCAAATTGTTACCAAAGGCGAAAAAATAGCAGCTATTGAAGATTACCAACTCCAGACTAAAAACAAGCAAATGATTCTCAAAATTCAGCAAAACTCATTACAACTAACCCAAATTGATGCTCAATTACAAGCGTTACAAACTCAAATTATTGCCGAAAAAAATGCCATGAACAGGGCAATTGCATCTGCACAAGCTGAACTCAGTCGCAGTCAACGGGAATATCAAGACAAACAACTAATTGCTCAAGCACAAGTGCAAGAAGCCTTAGCCGAGTTAGAATTAGCTAGAGAAGAAATGCAAAGATATCAACAACTTAGTCATACAGGGGCAATTTCCTCTCTGCAACTTAAACAGAAACAACAAACCCTCAAAGCAGCCCAAGCTAGATTAAAACGTGCTCAAGTCGGACTTAACCCCACAAATGCAAATATGGCAATTGCCCAAGAAAATATTGCCCAACAAAAAGCTAGGGGTGAGTCTACCATTGCATCTCTGCAAAAAGAACAGCAAAGCTTGCAACAGCAACGCATTCAACTAGAAAATCACATCAGTAGCGATCGCCAAGAACTACAACAAATCCAAACAGACTTGCAAAAAACCATAATTCGCACTACACAACCAGGTACCATCCTCAAACTAGAACTGAGAAATCCCGGACAAGTGGTGAGTTCTGGAGATGCGATCGCCCAAATTGCCCCTAGCAATAGTAATTTAGTAGTTAAAGCCCGTGTTAGCCCCCAAGACATTGGCAAGGTAAAATTATGCAAAGTTGCTCAGGTTGCAAACTGTCAAACTGGTAAAGTGAAAATGCGTATATCTGCGTATCCTTATCCAGATTACGGCATCCTTAAAGGTGCTGTTACTGCCATTACTGCGGATACAATTGCACTATCTAATGCATCTGGTAGGGGTGGGGAAACCGCGTCCCTACCTTCTGTGCAATCATACTATGAAGTGACTATCGAACCAGAGAAATCTTACTTGCAGAAAGGAAAACAGCAATATCCTCTCAAACCGGGAATGGAAGTCAAAGCTGAGATTTTTGCCAAAAAAGAAACTTTAATCACATTTATCTTGAGAAAGGCAAGATTACTGGTAAATAAATAAACCCGGTTTTTCGGCGTTGCATAAATGCGGGATGATTTTGATGGTTTTGTGCTTTGTGGAACGGAGAGCAGCGCGTTTTCTGTATTTCACCAGGCAGGCAAGATGCCTACCCCACTCATATTCATCCCTTAATTCAGCAATGCCCATTAGACATAGGCGTGGAAATTAAATATGCGTTGTCCAAAACCCTTGTTCCAGACGTAAAATTTTACGTCTGGAACATTCTTTTTCAGCAGATGTCTACTGCTTTTAAGTTTTTCCTGGTTTATACGGATAGGTGCGAGATATTAGTCCCCTTACGAGTTATCAGTATATACACAGAAGGAATGAAATAAAGCGATAACATTGTAGCACCACCAACACCACCAGCAATCACCACCGCGAGGGGAGGCCAAAATCCACCACCAGCAAGGATTAAAGGCAAAAAGCCAAACATCGTAGTTAAGGTAGTTGTTAGTACATGACGGGTAGAGTGGATAACTATCTCCCGCACTGCTTTTTTATTTCCGGTGCGTGCTGCTGGGTTACTGTTGAGCGCAGAAAGAACGGTAATGGAATCATTGACAGCAACACCAATCAAACCAACTGTACCAATAATCGGGTTAAAACCATAGGGATATCCAAACAGCCACACTGAGAATAATCCTAAACCAGCTGAGAGGATAGCAATGACAACAATTAAACTTGCTAACCTAAAGGAACCTAAGGATAAAACTAGGATTGCAAACATACTAACTGCAATTAAGGCAATACTGGAAAATAAATTTCCCACAGCGTCGCTACGATTCTCATCTTCTCCTCCAAACTCAAAGGAATAACCAGGGGGTAGTTGCAAATTGCTATTCAATTGCTTTTGAAATTCAGTAAGAATGGTTGCTGGGAGGTTTCCAGCAGTAATAAAGCCTTGGACGGTATTTACCCGCAGTCCATTATATCTAGTAATTGCAGCCAATTTTGGAGCTAATTTTACCTCACCTAGTGCTGACAAGGGAGTAGAATTTAAAGACTGAGAATTACTAGTAGCAGTCTGTAAATCTAAGGTTGTTATCCGCTGCAAATTACCTCGATCGGCATTTGATAAACGCACCCTTACAGGTAATTCTTCCGTAGACTCCAAAATCGAACCCCCTGTAATGCCTTCTAGGGTAGTATTCAATTGTTGGGCTATTTTGGTATTGTCCAATCCTGCTAAACGCGCTTGTTCTTCATCTACGCGGAATTCTAACTGGGGTAGAACCTCATTCAAACTAGCACGGGTATGGGTGACATGATTAACATTTACTAACAGGGTTCTGGCTTTTTCTCCTAATTCTTGCAGACGTTGAATATCATTACCATAAATCCGCATTTCGATAGGTGCGTCAACTGGGGGTCCCTGTTCTAATGGTCTTACTAATACCTGTGCTTGAGGAAATTCGACATCTACTTCTGATTGCAACTGTTTCACTAAATCATCGCTAGCTATGCCTTTCATTTGCACTAAGGCATTAGCATAATTCGCTTGGTTTTGCCTATTATTAATTAAGTTGTAGTAAAAATTCGGCGCACTCCTACCAACATACCAATGGACATCGGTAATCTCTGGATGGGCAATAAAACGTTCCCTTATCTGCTGTACAATCGATTGAGTTTGCTCTAGAGAAGCCGAGGATGGTAATTCCAATTGTACCTGCAATTGATTCCGGTCTGCGGTAGGAAAAAATTGTAACTCTAATTGCGTTGCACCAAGAATAAATCCAGATAGGGGAATACTTAAACACAATAGGATTCCCATAACTGGTTTAGCGAAAGTCCATTTTAAGGAAAGGCTATATATCTGCGTTAGTTTAGGGGAAGAAAATCCTTCTTGCCACCACTTTGGTATAGAACGGGATTGTTTCAACTGACGGCGACGATGATAATATTTCAGTATTTTTACTGTAATGACAGGAGTGATAGTTAGAGCTACTACTAAGGATGCTGCCACAGCTAAAATAACATTTAAGCCGATTGTGCCTACAAATTCGCCAGTATTACCCGGTAGTAAAACAATGGGAAGAAAAGACAGGATGGTTGTAAAACTAGCTGCTGTTAGAGGAGGGATTAAATACTTTACACTTGCTTGAATCGCTGCTACAGGCTTAAGTCCCGCTTTCAAACGGTTGTGTACTTCATCCGTAACAATAATGGCGTTGTCAATCATAATACCTAACGCCACAATTAGTCCTGTAACCGACATTTGGTGTAGGGGAACTCCCAAAAAGTTCATACAACCAACTACTATCAACACCGTCAGTGGTAAGACTATTTGCATGGCTAGGGATAATTCCCAACCCATCATCAATAATGTGACTGCAAATAATAATACTGCTCCTAACAACAAGCTAAATATCAAGTTATTCAAGCGTGCTGTCACATATTGATTCTGCTCCAACAGTACCTTCAGTTTCATACTACTAGGTAAGTCTTGGCGGAACTTTTCCAGCTTTTGATGAGCTTGCTTTGCCCATATATCAATACGTTGTTGAGACTCCACAAATACTGCCACAGTCACTGCTGGATGTCCGCTAGCAAAAGCCAGTTCATTGGGTGGTTCCACAATCCCTTTTTCTATCCTTGCTAAATCACCCAAACGCTTAAATTGACTGTCTGTCGAGCCACAGGTATTGCAACGAATAGGTATTTGACGCAATCTTTTCAGGGAATCTAATTCCCCTTTCACCTCAATTAACAAGTCATTATTATTACTTCGTAATTGTCCGGCAGAACTCTTGGAATCACTCTGTTGAATTTGCCGCGATACATCGGTTGCAGTCAATCCTAATGCAGCTAAATCAGCAGTATTGACAGTAACCCTAACTTCCTCATCAGGAGCGCCAAAAATCTCTACCTTTTCCGTACCACCGATAGTTCTCAACTCATCTTGCAGTAACTTAGCTTTACGCTGGAGAATGGCTAAGTTTAGAGAATCATCCTGTTCCCAACTTAAAGCTGCAATTAAAGCATAAGCCCTCACCTGAACCTTCTCCAAATCTGGCTCAGTTGCTTCTGGAGGTAACTCTGGCTTGACTTCCCGCAAGCGATCGCGTACCCTCGACCATACTCCATCTACTTCGGTACTTTTCATCCGATCCAGTAATTCAATGGAAATAATAGATGTTCCGTTTCGGGAAGTGGATTCATAGGTTTTGATTTCCTCAATTTCAGCAATTTTATTTTCTATTTTTTCCGTCACTAATGCCTCTACCCTTTCCGCTGTAGCTCCAGGATAGAATGTCGTTACTAAGCCAACGCGGGAAACCAATTCAGGATCTTCTAGTCGGGGTAAACTCAAATAAGATGTAACTCCCCAAACAATAATTAGAAAAATTGTCAGGATCAACAATCGAAAATTTTTGTATAAAAGTTTAGACATGATTATTTATTCCCCAGCTAATTAGATCGCGGATTTCCGGATTGCACGGATATGTATAATCTATGTAATCTCAATCATCTAAGTAATCTAAGCAATCTATATAATCAGTGAAATCAAAGAAATCCGTATAATCAGTGACACTTGTCTGCCTACAAATCAGTCACAGGGCGAACTAACTGACCAGTAACAATTCTTTGCGTGCCCTCAGTAATAACTCTGTCACCAGATTTAATAGCTCCCCGCACCAAAACCCGATCACTCTCTGTATGTAAAATTTCTACGTCTCTTTTTTCCACCAAATATGCTTTGGTTGGGGATTCCTGTTGCTTTGTTTCACCTAAGACATAACTAGACCACAAACCCTTTTCACCGCGCACTAAAGCTTGAATTGGCAACCAGTAACCATTAGTAGGTAATTTTTGAGACAATTGCAACCTAGCAATTTGCCCTGGAGCTATAGATTGTGGTTGTGATGTTTCCACCTTGAGGATGACTGTGCGAGTCCTGGTAGTTGGGTTAACCTCTGGCAAAATTGATGTAACTTTGGCTGGGTAGCTCTTTCCTCCAATTTCTACCTGTTTGCGACTACCAGGTGTAATTTTGCCAATTAACTGCAAGGGAACTCCAATTTCTACTTCTGGTTGGGCATTTTCCACCAAGCGCACCACCGACTGTCCTGGATTCACCACAGTCCCCTCATCCAATTGGCGTTTGGCAATGATTCCAGCAAAGGGGGCTTTAATAGTACTCTTAGCGATGGTAATCTCTAAATCGCTAATCTGAGCATCCAGTTGTTTAACTACCGCTTGTTGAGCAGCTATCTGTTCCCTGCGGGTTCCTGCTCTCAATTCCTGTAAATTACTTTGAGCAGCAGCTAAACGTCTTGACAAAGCATTGGCATTAAATGCCACCTCATCATACTGCTCTCTGGAAATTGCGCCTTCTGTGTATAAATTTTTTCTTCTGACCCGTTTAATCTCTTCTAGCTTTAACTGTTGCTCTAAATCTTCAACTTGGGCAGTAGCAGCCGCAATCTGTTCTTTTCTCGGTCCGGCTTTCAACTCATCCAAAACTGCGATCGCTTGAGTTCTCCTTGCCAGGAATTGTTGTCGTTGTGCCTCTAAATTACTAGTATCAAGTTTAGCTATGGGAGTACCAGTGGTGACGCGATCGCCGCGATCAACTTTTAACCATATTACCCTACCCGATCGCTCAAAACCTAACTCGCTAGTACGGATTGCTGCCACTTCTCCTGTATATGTTTGAACTACTGAATATGACTTGACTGCGGCGATTTTTGTAGTTGTTACGGGCAGAATATTGGTCGCATTAGCTACCTGAACTGGGGATTTTTGATTGGGTAAATGTAAGAATCCAGTGGCAAAGCCAGATACCAGAAATATGCCAGTTGCTGAGGCTAATCCCCATAATCTTAATCGGGTACGAGGCAAGACTTTTGTAAAATTACTGTCCTCTAAAGACAAAGGCAGATTTTGTTTTCCAGCCATTTCTTCTTTCATAGCTTCCATCCCCTATCAAATAGTCAAGCAGGCAAAGATATTCAACCTCTATTTTCAAAAAATAGCATGAAAAAAGTTGCATACTACTTGTTTGATAATATAGATTTAATATATAGTGGATGTCAAGAGTCAGGATTATGGCGTTAGCACACGCTGTTATGAGCTTATTAGCTCATAAAGCTTACACTGGTTATGAGATAGCCAAGGAGTTTGAAGGTAGTATTGGTTATTTCTGGCAAGCAACTCACCAACAGATATATCGAGAGTTAAAAAAGCTGGAAAAACAAGGTTGGGTAAGTGTGGAGGTTATTCCCCAAGGAAAAACATTAGATAAAAAAGTATACCACCTAACTGAACTAGGGCGGCAAAATTTAATTGAATGGATAGACCAAGAATGTGAATTAGGCTCTATTAGAGAAGATATCTTGGTTAAGATATTTTCTGGATATTTAGTGTCTAAGAATATACTGCTACAACAGCTAGAAAAGCATCGCCGTCAGCATATGAAAAAATTGGCAGTATACGAAGATATTGCCAAGAAATTTGATCATTCTCCAGAGAAACTATTGGCAGATGAACTGTGTAAATATATGACTTTGCGACGGGGAATTATTTGCGAACAAGAATGGATTAGATGGTGCGAGGAGTCCATAGAAATGTTGGGCAATATGAAGGGTTAGTTACTGTAACTAAATACTTGGAAATAGTTAGATAAAGTTACCGCAATGTCCATATAATGTCTTGCAGCAATATACAAGACTTTTAAATGGATATCAATGTTTGATTGTATGTGGTACGCTAGAAAATAAGTTCTACCAACTTGACCGCCTAGCCTTACATGAAGTGGGGAAAGCACGGCAAGTTGCCATCTGGACTTAATTGAATATCTTTTAACTCCATTATCAGTGGATAATGTGGCTAACTGCCTGCTAGAGGTCAAGGAACTAGAGTTATTTTAACAACGGAACCAAGCCGCAAGGCACTTCTAGTAGAAAAAACTTTATACTGCCAGTTTTTCTACCCTTTTGTCCAAATATGTACAAGTATGGGTAGGTATTTAGAAGCAGTCAGTAGATCGAAAACTTTGTACTTGAAGTACTGAGTCTGGTCAGGTTTGGGCTTTTTACAAGCCCCTAGCCTTTAGGCATGGGGTTCCTGACCCCTAGGTCAAATCATTTACAGCCAGGAAGATCACCATTGAGAGATCCGGGTTTATATTTTTGTAACACTTTACCATTTGCTCCCAGGACTCGTAATTCGCAAACTTCACTTGCACCTGATGAAACCATTGCAAAAATACCGTCAGCACCGGAATCGCGGATAATTCTTCCGTTGTTGAAAATGGCTATTACGGCAGTAACTTCAGGGTTCAAAATGCGACCAGAAACGACAGCTCGCTGATAATTCCCACTTCCTCCACTGCCTGAACTATAATCCACAAGCTGTTTTGGCGATGGTTGCGCGTTGAGACTGCTACCACTAGTGCCACCGCTAATAAATTGCCACCTAAATAAAGAGCGTACAAAGATTTGATGACCAAAAAGCTGCATACTCGGTTGAGATGGATCTTTGCTGCGGCAAATTGCTTCGTAAACAACTATCTTACCCCTAGACCAATCTCGGCTACCTAAAATGCGAAAATCTTCAATGGCATTTTTTTCCGGTGGACATGTAGACTCTGGTAAATGGGAGTGAATTTCTGTTTGTGGATTGAAACTACAACCAGAAGCAATTGTAGCTAATACACCTGCTATTATAATAATATCTAGTTTCAACTCAATTTTCGGGAGCATCCTTTGCAATAGCCTTTAGAAAGGTTGAAATAAACAAATTTTCTCATATGCCAAAACCAAAAACTGGTTTTCTTGAGAATGACTAATGCTGAGAGGTTATTTATAAAGTAAACCTTAAGACCCAAGAAACCGGGTTTCTCTAGGTGAAGTATCAAATATTATCGTACTTATTCTCGAAGAAACCCGGTTTCTAACTACACCCATAGACTTAATACTTACTTTATAAATCGTCTCTGAAAACCCAAATTTTAGGTTTGGAAATGCGGTTTTTCTGGTCTTGTTGAAAGATATTAAAATACAGAAAAATCAGTATTTATCCCCAATTGCTACCAAAACCCCGATTCAATTTGGGGGGTAATGCGAACTAACTTTTGGTCTTGTTCTATAGTAATATGAGCCAGTTTAAATTGTTCAATTACCCAGGCATTGGTAGTCAGATGCTTACTAATGCTTGCTACGCGATACTGACTTGTGTTATTGGTGAAAGTTAGGGGCAAAAGTAATTGATCTCCTAGGAATGGATCTACTGGTAGAGCTTGAGCGTGAAAACTTAGTAGTTCCTCAACAGCGGTTTCTGCCACCTGTTCTGCTGGTATTCCCCGACGACCTAAAGCGCTGAATCCAGCACAACTGTGTTCGTATTCAGCGGTGAGAAAGATACCTGCTCCTGGTGCTAGTCCTCGCTCCCGTACTGGTTTGATTTGGGTTGGGATATGAGCTTGTTGCAACAAATTGTCTGCACGGTTAGCCATACGTTGGGGAATATGGGAGGGTAATTCTGTCACCACTGCCAAACCTCGTACCTGCCGTAAAGCTCCTCGCTCTAGTAATTGCAGAGTACCCAGAGGTTGTTTACTGCCAGTTACCTCCAATTTTACCTCACCACCGCCTTGGGGATACCACCCCCAAGCATTTAACTTGACTTTAGCTTGAACCCCTAGGTGACTGATAGTAGGCAAATATACTTCTTGAATATAAGTTACGGGAGGACTCCAAGGGACATGAGTTCCCCCTTTGAGAATCACTTGGGAACTGCCATTGGCTAGTGCTAAGGGAATGAGAATGGTCTGTAAAATCAAGGTTACAGCTCCTGCTGAACCTCCTGACCTTGCCTGGGTCACATCAAAGCTGTACTGTCCTGCTTGAGGAGGACAATTAGGTATAAATTCTAGGGTCATTGAACCCAATGTATCTCCGTTTACTTGGGCTTGGCAAATAGTAGCTGCTGCCCTTACTGAGGTCAAATGTTGTGCTGCTAATCCTGGTTTTTTGCGATTTGCGCGAATGCGATCAATGCGCACAGGTTGACCTGTAATAGTCGCCAAACTAAGGCAGGTACGGAGAATCTGACCACCACCTTCACCCCAGGAACCATCGATGTTAATCATACATCTAGATAAATCGCAGATATCTAAATATAGCTCATTAACGGGGAACAGGGAACTCTTAATAGGGAACAGGGGAATGTCTGTGATGGGGGATTTAAACCCAAGGGTGGGGAGAGGGAAAGAACCTGCAACAAGTCTTGCCTCCCAACCCTATTTCCCCCCTGTTGCCTGTTGCCCGTTCCCTATTCCCTCTCCCGCAGGGAGTTGAATGGGATTTGTGGTGTTGCTGATTTGAAGTATGAATCTGGGTGTTCCAGACTAGCAAGTGCAACGTCTGGAACAAGGGTTTTGGACAACGCATATTTAATTTTCACACCTATGTCTAATAAATATAAAACTCCCGTGAGGGTCTAGAAACCGGGTTTCTTTTGGCATACATACTCAAATTCTCGGTTTTCCACCTATAGAAACCCGGTTTCTTTTGGCACATTTATCTGAAAACTGTCACATAAGCATTGATTTGCCTTTAATGTCTATAAATCAAAGCTGATAAACTTTGACATCACATTTTGTGTGTGCCAGTTGCCATTATTTTGTGACGCTTGTGTAAGTACTATATAGCGCTTTTCAGTTGAGTCCAATACACTCGAAACCTCACCCCGTCCTGCGGACACCCCTCTCCTTACTAAGGAGAGGGGAAGGGGGTGAGGTTCATCTGTATTCTATCCAAGTGAAAACCGCTATATTTATA
>JASJCY010000038.1 GCA_030065825.1 Nostocaceae cyanobacterium
GATGGCTAGTTTTATAGTCATATTTATATGACTTTGACTATTAGACTGGGACTTATAGTCCCAGGTGGGTGTGATGGAAACCCCATCATATTTTATGGGACAAACCACTAGTAGTCCACCACACCAACTTTGCCGGGTAAAGGCAGAGAGGGGGGAGAGGGGGGATAAAAAACTTTGTTCTTTCCTTATTAACCCCGCATAGTTTACTTGGTGGAGTACTAGGATTTAGGTAGGATTAAAATCAACCAAATACAAAGTACTTTTATGCAAATAATAGTCACAATATTTACTGTTAACAAGCGTTTTCCCCTCATTATTCCCTCGTCCCTCGTTACAAGGTAAAACCTTGTAATGCATGGGTTTCCAGTCTCAGCCTGGAAATCAAGTGAATACAATGGTTTAATTTTTAAGTACATTTATGGAAGTATTCGTCACAATATTTACTGTTAACAAGCGTTTCCCTCTGACGATCAGTCGCGGTACTACAGCACAAACAACCAATGTCTGGGTAAAAATTACAGCAGATGGGATTGAGGGCTGGGGAGAAGCATCGCCATTTGGTGTCGGTAATCATCGTCAATCCACAGAAATGATTGTGGATGCCCTACAGCAAGTTACCCCAAAATTAGCAGCCTTTCATCCCTTACAGCGCCAGCAAATTGAACAAGTTGCAATGGAACAAAAACTGCCTTCCGCTGCCCAAGCAGCCCTAGATATGGCTATGCATGACTGGCTGGGAAAGCATGTGGGATTGCCAATTTGGCAGATTTTGGGACTCGATATTCACAATATTGTCCCAACTTCGGTGACAATTGGAATTAATACCCCACAAGGGGCAAAGAAACGGGTGCGGGATTGGTTGCAATTTACTGATGTGCAGATTTTCAAGGTGAAATTAGGTAGTACGGATGGCATTGAGGCAGATAAAAAAATGTTGATGGCGGTGCGACAAGAAGCACCCACACCAGAATTATATGTTGATGCAAACGGGGGTTGGAGTTTGGAGGATGCAATGGAAATGTGCTATTGGCTAGCAGATTTGGGTATTAAATATGTAGAACAACCCCTAAAGCGAGGCGACGAAAAAAATTTAGCACAGCTCCAGCAAAATTCGCCCCTACCCATTTTTGTGGATGAAAGTTGCTTCACCAGCACTGACATTCCTCCACTTGCAAATAGTATTGATGGTGTTAACATCAAGCTGATGAAATCAGGGGGCTTAACAGAGGCAATGCGGATGGTGCATACAGCCCGGGCACATGGATTACAAGTGATGTTCGGTTGTTATTCTGACAGCGTGCTGGCAAATACAGCAGCAGCGCAGTTAGCACCATTAGCAGACTATCTGGATTTAGACAGTCACCTGAATTTAATTGACGACCCCTTTGTGGGTGCATCTGTACAACAAGGCAGAATCTTGCCAAATAATTTACCAGGTTTGGGGGTACAACACAGTGCGTCTGGCGCTTAATCAACGAGTAGCAATCCTTTTACATGAGGGAATTAAGGGAACTCACGGAAAAACAGGGTTATCACTTTTACGCTATAGTGAATCCCCCATTGCAGTAGCAATTGACCGTGATTGTGCGGGTAAGTCTTTACCAGAATTAACAGGTATTCAGCGTGATGTGCCCATTGTGGCTTCGGTTGCTGCAGCCTTGGAATACAAGCCAGAAGTGCTGGTAATTGGCATCGCTCCCAAAGGTGGCGTTTTACCCGATGATTACTGGCACGAACTTAAGGATGCCCTAAAAGCTGGGATGTCCATAGTCAATGGTTTGCATACACCCTTGGCAAACATCCCAGAATTACAGACATTGCTGCAACCAGGGCAATTAATTTGGGATGTACGTAAAGAACCCCCGAATTTGGATGTGGCTAGCGCTATGGCACAAAACCTTACCTGTCGTCGGGTGTTGACGGTGGGTACGGACATGTCAGTGGGTAAAATGTCAACTAGCCTAGAGTTACATTGGGCATCTAGAAAGCGCGGTTTACGGACAAAGTTTCTGGCTACCGGGCAAACTGGATTAATGTTAGAGGGAGATGGTGTAGCATTAGATGCCGTGCGTACAGATTTTGCCGCTGGGGCAGTAGAACAGGTGGTTATGCGCTATGGTCAAAACTACGACATCCTCCATGTTGAAGGGCAGGGTTCCCTACTACACCCTGGTTCCACCGCTACCTTACCTTTAATCAGGGGTTCCCAAGCAACACACTTAATATTAGTCCACCGTGCCGAACAAACCCATGTCCGCAATCATCCCCATGTACCTATTCCCCCTTTACCGGAAGTGGTGCAGCTGTATGAAACCGTCGCCAGCGCTGCTGGTGCCTTTGCACCCGTATCTGTAGTTGGTATTTCCCTAAATACTGCCCATCTCGATGAAAATACTGCCAGAGATGCGATCGCTCAAATTACAGCCGTAACTGGGTTACCCTGCACTGATCCCATCCGTTTTGATGGGAATTTACTCCTGGATGCGATTATGCAAACCTAAAAAATGTCCAACAAGATAAAGGGAACCACACAAAACCACTAAATTTTCTGGGGAGTTAAAAGCCTCTGACAGTGCTGAGAATACATCTGGATAAGTATGACAAAAACTTAATTGCGGACAAATTTCAGCAGCCAGCTTTGCCAACTCCCCAGGAACAGCAGAACTATGGTCTGATACTGGTACTAAATATAACTTGTCATTGGGTTTGAGTAAGGTTTGGAAAATTTCGGCATGTTCTTTAGTGGAAAGCATTCCCATTACCCAAGTTACTGTCGGAGTATCTAATGTATCCACATATTCGCGCAAGACTTGGGCAGAAGCAGGATTATGGGCACCATCCAACAATAACCTATGATTTTTCCAGGTAATCCATTGCATCCTTCCCAGCCACTTAGTATTAGCCATCCCCTGAATTATGGCTGCTTGGGAAATTTGCCAACCTTGATGTTGGAGAATTTCCACAGCTGCTAAAGCCAAAGCAGAATTGTGTAGCTGAATTTGTCCCTCTAGGGGCAAAGGATACTTAATTGTTCGGTGATTTGAGTATTGTTTGTGTATTTTATTCTTTAAGACTTCTCCCCCATCTCCCTTGTCTCCCCCATCTCTCTTGTCTCCCCATCTCTTATACTCAGCCCATCCAGGGGCAATTTGACAGGATGGAAGTGGTATAAAAACAGGGCAATTTAATTCTTGAATGCGCGATCGCACCACTTTTTGAGCATCCGGTGGCAAATTCCCAATCACAGCAGGACATCCAGCTTTGAGGATACCTGCTTTTTCCCTAGCAATATCGGCAACTGTGGGACCTAATTGTTGCCAGTGTTCCCGGCTGATGGAAGTGATAATCGTCACCAAAGGTTGAGTACAAACATTGGTAGCATCTAACCGTCCTCCCAATCCCACTTCTACCACTGCCACATCAGCTTTTTCCTGGGCAAAATATAACCAAGCTGCTGCGGTAATAACTTCAAACTGGGTCGGTGATTCCTCATCTGGACGAATTGCACCTTGAACTTCCAGTATTAATTTCGACAATTCATCTAAGGAAATTTGCTGTTCATTCAGACAAATACGTTCCGTCCAATCCACTAAATGGGGCGAAGTATAGCGTCCAGTGCGGTAACCAGCAGCGGTGAGTATGGAGGAAAGATAAGCACATACCGAACCTTTGCCATTAGTACCAGCGACGTGGATAACAGGAACTTGATGATGGGGATTGCCAAGATTTGCCAGCAACCGTTGAATCCGCGATAGTCCCAAATGGACACCAAAGCGTTGAAATGGTTTGAGTAAGGAATCGATATCCACGAGTGGAGAGTTAGGAGTTAGTAGGGGCGCTGCGGCTTGCGCCGTAATGTATTTTAGGGCGGGCTGCTGCCTCCACCCCAAGCAGGGTGTACAATACAAAGGGAATCGTCAAATTAGGACGGGCAGGGATGCCCATCCCACAAAAATGTATTTGATAAGGGTCAAAACCCCACAGATAAATCCGGGGGGTTCCAACTCACTGCGCGAGTTTCCTTTACCCTGTTCGAGAGAATTATGAGTATATTATTTACGCTTCTTTATTTAAAAAGGTTTGTATTTGTCTTAAAGCCGCAGCACCGATGTTGAACACTGCCCAAGATGCAGCAATCAAAATTGGTGCTAAAACTATTACCACACGAAGATCCAGATCCATATTTGTAACCCCTCTGTTAAATAAAACTTAAAGTTTTGTCAATTGCTCTCATTTTTATTTTTATCTGAAATTGTGAATTTTTACCAACTTGTATGTAAATTTTTGTTACATAACTGTGATTGGGGAATGGGGAATAAAGTCTAGTAACACGTCTTAACTTACATCTTGCACCATTCAAGGGCAAGACCTAAAAAACCGAGGTGGAAGATATAAGTTAAGAAACAAATTCGGCAGTCGGCAGTCGGTAATCGGCAAGTAGATGCTGGTTTTGTATTTTTTCCCTATTCCCTTAGGAAAGGCAACAGGCAACAGGCACCAGGCAACAGGCAATAGATTCAGATAATTGCTGTGCAGTAGTATTTTTTGAAATTGGTATTCCCTATTCCCTATTCCCTATTCCCTATTCCCTATTCCCTAATCTCTCCCAAAGCCAATATCCGTACCTTTGCCAGCATGAACGTCAGCTAACTTTTTGTAACGTTGTGCATGTTCAATGAGTTCTGTGGCTTCAGTATCTGTGACTTGACGTATTATCTTTCCTGGAACCCCCATAACAAGGGACTTTGGAGGTACATCTTTGGTTACTACAGCCCCAGCACCAATGATGCTACCAGCACCGACTCGCACTCCGTCTAAAATTACTGCCCCAATACCAATTAAGCTACCATGTTCAATGTAAGCAGAATGGACGACAGCGCGATGTCCGACAGTTACGTAATCTTCTAAGATTGTTGGTTTACCAGGATCGCCGTGTAGAATAGCTCCATCCTGAATGTTAGTACATTCGCCGATTTCTATACGTTCCACATCTGCCCGGATAACAGCAGTGTACCAAATACTGGCTCCTGCTGCTATTTTCACATTACCCATAACAACAGCATTGGCAGCAACAAAAGCAGCTTGAGAAAAATCAACACAAGACCAGTAGGAAGTGGCAGACACGATAGAATATATAAAATATATAGAATTGTACCAAGGAACACGCTCTATAGCTCCAACCTTGGAGGCTGATTGCAAAATCAGAATATCACGCGACGAGACATTATCACTATCTCGACTGAGGTAGCACTAAGTAATTACCCCAACAATATGGAGTATGAGTGTAAAATAAAACTTATCTAGTCAGTAAAGAGAATAATATGTTTGTACGCACTTCATGATGAATCCAGGCTTGCAGTACCCTATATTTGGTCCTGAAATTCAGTGTCCTCATTGCCGCCAAACAATTTCGGCATTGACACTCACAGATACCTATTTATGCCCCCGTCACGGCGCTTTTGAAGCCAATCCCAAAACTGGAGAATTGCTGCATTTGCAGTCCGGGCGTCATTGGCGCAGGTGGAATGGAGAATGGTATCGGCAACATACCCATCCTGATGGCATTCGCTTTGAAATTCACGAAGCACTAGATAAACTTTATACCCAGGGGTATAGAGCCACAAGAGTAATTATTGCCCAACGCTATCAGGAATTGATGAATGGTTATTTAGAACGCAGTACTCCTTGGCGTTCCAACTCTAATCAGTCAGAGGCTAATTCAGCACGGCTTTATGGCTTACCAGTGGAGTTTAGCCCCGATCCCTCAGAAGAACCCTGCTGGGAAGTCATTAATTTTGATTTGGAAAAAGAACCAGGAGTACCCGTGCGCTACCCCTATTTTCGACTTTTTGAGTAAAGTTATAAAAGTTATCCTTTTTTGTGGGCGCAAAGCTTGCTTTGCGCCCCTAAAAACTTTGCGCCTGGTGGGCGTAAACTTTGCGCCCCTACGAACTCATGAATATTAACTCATAATGCATCACGCTTCCATTCGCACAGCCAATATCCATCGGGCGATCGCCTTTTACGAACAACTGGGGTTTATAGTTTGTGAACGCTTCACCACAGGCTATACTTTGGCGTGTTGGATGGAAGGATTAGGGGGGAGAATAGAATTGATTCAAATTCCCCAACCAAAACCAGCCCCAGATGCATTTAATGATGAACATTATGTGGGATATTATCATCTTTCTTTTGATT
This sequence comes from Nostocaceae cyanobacterium, assembly GCA_030065825.1. Lineage (GTDB taxonomy): Bacteria > Cyanobacteriota > Cyanobacteriia > Cyanobacteriales > Nostocaceae > JASJCY01. Next base: position 6,199 of record JASJCY010000038.1, read on the forward strand.
TGACTGAGATTACGCCAGATTTGCCCAGTTACTTGACAAATTTACAAGAAACCTTTAATGTGACCGCACAGCAATCAGAACTAGTAGAACCACTAAAGGTGCTTTTAGAACCGACACAACAACAAATAGGTGATCGCATTTATGAAGTAGCTTTTATTGCAGATGCGGATGGCTTACCATTAGAGTTAATTCGGGTTTTAAGTATACTTAGTTAGTACCGTAAATGTTAAAAAAAACTTAAATTTTTGTGCGGATTTTAACTACATTTGTATATCCACTTTATATTAATTTTGTAAACAGAATAATATTTTTCTGTAGTGTTGCCGAAGCCATAAGTAAGCTTCAAAGAATACACTATAGCTATATTAACCTTATTAACTTTAGTAATTAAATATACAGATTACTTGAATATATACATGTCTGTATTTTCTCGGTTGCATAGATTTCGTGTTCCCATTTTTCTCTTTATTTTTTGTCTTATGGCAGTATTATTACATAGTAATAAGCTGGTTGATAACCTGTTTTTAGCTGTATCTTCAGGTGTAGATAGAAACACAACGTTAACATCAAAAATAAACAGAGATTTTGTACTGACAAAAGATGTAGGCAGGACGGTGTTAGATAATGGTCTAACCGTGCTGACAAAAGAAGTACATAATAGTCCCGTAGTTAGCTTACAGGTATGGTATAAAGTAGGTTCACTCCAAGAAACACCAGGAATCAATGGTATTGCCCACCAATTGGAACACATAATGTTTAAAGGCACTACAAATCGTCCGATTCAATTTGGACGTTTGTTGACTGCTTTGGGGAGTGATTGGAATGCTTTTACTAGCTATGACCAAACGGCATATTATGGAACGGTAGAAAGTAATAAATTAAAAGCGCTGCTGGAATTAGAAGCAGACAGAATGGAAAATGCCTTGATTGATGCTGAGGCATTAGCTACAGAAAAACGGGTAGTAATTTCCGAATTACAGGGTTACGAAAATAACCCAGACTATCGTCTGAGTCGTGCTGTGATGAAAGCAGCATTTCCTAACCATCCCTACGGTTTACCTGTTGGTGGTACGAAAGCGGATGTGGAAAAGTTTCAACTACAACAGGTAAAAGAATATTACCGTAATTACTACAGTCCGGATAATGCTGTATTGGTAATTGTTGGTGATTTCGACACGGCAAAAACTCTGAAAGATGTCAAAGAAATCTTTGGTAAAATTCCACCAAATCAGAAATCGAGGGTGGAAAAAAACAAGCATTTACCCCTGAAAAATCAGAGTGGTTCTTTATTTTCAGCTTCCTCTTCTAAAGTCATTCTCCGGGAACCAGGAGGTGCTGGACTGCTACATGGGGTATATCCCCTACCAGACGTAAATCATCCGGATATACCTGCCCTAGATGTGATGGATTATATCTTGAGCGAGGGACGGAATTCTCGTTTGCAAAGAGCATTGGTAGAATCAGGTTTAGCCAGCGAAGTTAAGACTTATGTAAACAAGATGCTTGCTGGTGGCTGGTATGAGGTAATAGTAACCGCAAATGCCAATAGTAATTTGTCTAAATTAGACTCAGTAGTTAAGGATGCGATCGCTAAAGTTGCAGCCAAAGGAGTCACCCGAGTAGAAGTTAGCCGTGCTAAGGCACAGTTAGAAGCCGAGATTATTTTAAATAACCGTGATATTACTAGTCAGGCTATGCAATTAGGTAACGATGAAATCACATCTGGTGATTATCGTTATACAGACCGCTATTTAGCAGCCATGACTGAGGTTACTGCAGCAGATGTGCAGCGTGTGGCGAAAAAGTATCTCAAAAAAGAACTGCGTACCGTCGGCTTTTTTGAACCAAATAATACCCGGACTATAGCGAGTGCTAGTATTAAATCTAACACGAAAACCCCCGCCAGAGAAAATTTATCTGCTGAGACAACATTAAATACAGCACAATTGGCTAAGTACTTACCAACCGTAGATTTCACATCAACCCCTATTACCCAGCAGTTACCACAAAAATTTACCTTATCTAATGGTTTGCGGTTGTTACTATTACCTGATAGCAGCACTCCTACTATTACCCTGAGTGGCTATATCAAAGCAGGTAAAGAATTTGACCCAAAAAATAAAGCTGGATTGGCATCTTTGGTGGCTGATAACTTGATGAATGGTACTAAAACCAAAGATGCTTTAGATATTGCCAAAACCTTGGAAAACAGGGGAGTGACTCTCAACTTTAAAACCTATACCGAAGCATTGGAAATTCAGGGTAATAGTTTGGCGTCAGATTTACCCATACTGATGCGGACATTGGCAGATGTGGTTCAAAATCCCACGTTTCCTCATAAAGAGTTAGAACTGAGTCGGAAACAAGCTTTAACCAATCTCAAGCAGGAATTAGACGATCCGGCAGAAGTTGCCAGAAGAACATTTTTTCAGTCCGTATATCCAGAAAATCATCCTTTACACAACTTCCCCACTCAGAAAAGTTGGCGTCGGATTCGCCGTCAGGATGTAATTAATTTTGCCGCTACACACTATCGTCCCGAAACCACGGTATTAGTCTTGACGGGAGATTTTGCTCCCCAACAGGTACATAGCTTGATTGCTGAGGAATTTGAGAATTGGCAAGTTAACACCCCCGCACCCAAATTAGATTATCCAGATGTGCCCGTACCGGATACGGTAGTACGTGTTAACCCGGTGATTCCTGGTAAAACTCAAGCAATTACTTACATAGGAAATACTGGTATTAAACGCGAAAATCAGCAATTTTATGCTGTCTTAGTATTAAATCAGATTTTGGGTGGTGACACCATATCTAGTCGTTTGGGAGCAGAAATTCGTGATCGCCAAGGTTTGACCTATGGTATTTATAGCGATATGCAAGCAGGTAAAAATTTTGGCATCTTTAGCATCGAGATGCAAACCGCACCAGAAGATGCCAATCAGGCGATCGCTAGCACTCGTAAACTGTTAGAAGATGTTTATACTCGTGGTGTAACTGCGGCAGAAGTGGAGACAGCAAAACAAACTCTAATTGGTAATTACAATGTTTCCCTGGCAAAACCAGAGGAATTAACATCCAAGGTTCTCTGGAATCAATTGTATGGATTGAAGCCAAAAGAATTACGTGATTTTACTCAAAAAATCAAAAAGGTAACTTTGGAGGAGGTAAATCAAGCTGCTCGCGAACTGCTAGATCCAAATAAAATTGTAGTAGTTACAGCTGGTTCATCTGTGTTAGCAGACAAAGGGGATGAGTAATGGGTAATTGGTAATTGGTAATTGGTAATTGGTAATTGGTAATTGGTAAAAGAGTGTGTGGCAGAAATTGCTTTGTTCATCAATAAAGAGGGTGTTTATAAATAAAAGAAACCGGGTTTGGGATAGGTGGAGAAGCGAGAATTTGAGTATGTATACCAAAACAAACCCGGTTTCTATACCCTCTAAGGGAATAGGAAAAAATAAATTATCTCATTTGTAGGGGTGCGGTTTCCTCGCCCCTATAAATGGTATGATCGAAGACCAAAGAATTTACAATTGGGATATTTTTTTATTTGCAAGTCCCTAAACAACAGAAACCTGGTTGCTTGATAGTTGTGGAGGAAGAGAATAATGATTCATTTAATTCTTAAAAAGAATAATCACAAAAATAATCACAAATCACTACAAACTATCTCAACAATTTTGGCGTTGTTGCTGTGCTGCTTTTTGTTTGGTGCTACTCCTGCAATGGCTGGGGATACCTCAGGTAATATGTTGAAGCAAGCAGCAATAGAAAAGACTGTTTCCCTAGGTAATAGCACTGGAGAGTTGCAATTTGAACCAAATCGTCTAGAATTTTTGACTGGTAACCGTTATAAACTCCACCTAACAAATCCTAGTCCCCAGAAGCACTATTTTACTGCTAAGAATTTTGCTGATGCTATTTGGACACAAAAAGTCGAAGCTGGCAATGTGGAGGTAAAAGGGGCAATTCACGAACTAGAATTAAAGCCAAATGCGGAAGCAGATTGGGTGTTTGTACCCATGAAACCAGGAAACTATGAATTACATTGTTCTATTGCAGGACATAAAGAAGCGGGAATGGTTGGGGAAATAGCTGTAGTTACTGGGAAGTAAAAAAATAACAATAATTAAGGGAACAGCAAAAAATAAATTATCCAGCAAGGGTAAAGCATCCACAACCTCTCGGTGTATGGTAGGGGCACGGCATCCATAATCTCTCAGTATATAGAGTAAGCTTAGAGATGCCGTGCCCATAGTTACCCAGGTTATGGTTTCAATAACATGAAAAAATGGTATAAACAAGACCTAGCCTATATCCATGATACTGGTTTTAGAGACTACGCTCTCAAATCTGCCCCTGGGATATTAGAGATTCTGCACCTGAACAAAATATATGAGGGTTTGATAGTAGACTTGGGTTGTGGAAGTGGACTGTTAGCACAGGAGTTTATTAAAGCGAATTATCATGTTTTTGGGGTTGATATCTCGCAATCAATGATTGATATTGCCCGTAAACGCGTCCCAAATGCTCAATTTTTAGTGGAGTCGCTTTTCCAAGTAGAAATTCCCTCCTGTAATGCTGTTGTATCCATCGGTGAATGTTTGAACTACCTATTTGATACAAACAACGATAAACAAGCCTTGGTGAACCTTTTCCACCGCATACACCAAGCTTTAGCACCAGGGGGTGTATTTATCTTTGACATTGCAGAATCTGGACAGGTAAGCAATGGAATCAGCAAACATTTTACTGAGGGAGAAAATTGGATTGTACTGGTGGAAAAACAAGAAGATATTCAAGCAAAAATATTAACTCGTCGGATTATTACCCTTCGTCAAGTTGGAGAACATTACAGACGAGATGATGAAATACACTATCTGCGGTTATACGAACGGACAGAGATTGCAAAAGAACTTCTGCAAATAGGTTTCCAAGTAAAAATTATGAATAATTACGGACAGTTTAATCTTCCCAAGGCTCATGCAGCATTTATAGCGCTTTTCAGTTGAGTGAAGTACACAATAAACCTCACCCCTTCCCCTCTCCTTACTATAGACACGAAGTGGCTTCCCGTAGGGTAGGAGAGGGGTGCCTTTAGCCGGGGTGAGGTGAGTGTCTGTATTGCACAAAGCGTGAAAACCGCTATATTGCGACTAAACCTAGATGAAGTTTTTCCCATTCTGCCAGAAACCAGGTTGATTGGGAAGATTGACCTGTAAAAACCCGAATTTTTGATTCATAAACCCACCAGAAACCAGGTTTATTAGGAAGATTGACCTGTAAAAACCCGAATTTTTGATTCATAAACCCACCAGAAACCGGGTTTATTAGGAAGATTGACCTGTAAAAACCCGAATTTTTCATTCATAAACCCACCAGAAACCAGGTTGATTGGGAAGATTGACCTGTAAAAACCCGAATTTTTGATTCATAAACCCACCAGAAACCAGGTTTATTAGGAAGATTGACCTGTAAAAACCCGAATTTTTCATTCATAAATCTACCAGAAACCGGGTTTATTAGGAAGATTGACCTGTAAAAACCCGAATTTTTCATTCATAAACCCGGTTTCTCTGTGTACCTGGATCAGCTATAACAGCCTCAAACGCTAAAACTACTTCACAGCAAGCATTTCATTTTTGACTTTTAACTTACCCTCTGGGTATCTATGACTTTTGATTTTACTATATGCCCTATACCCGAAAATAGGTTAAGTTAAAGATATAGATACAGTTTCTCAATTAGACTAGAATAACCTTAAATTTTAAACGATAAAGCCCAAGGAATTATTAATTTCCCATGAACATCCTCAGCAATCTGCTTTCTCAGCCAGTTCAAGATAATCGTCCCAAAAGACAACGTCGAGGCATTGAAATAAAATCTTCGCGTGAAATTGATATTATGCGACAATCAGCAAAGATTGTCGCCACTGTCCTCAAGGAAATTTCCGAACTGGTACAGCCAGGAATGACAACTGCTGACTTGGATGCTCATGCGGAAAAACGTATCCGGGAAATGGGTGCAACTCCCAGCTTTAAGGGATATCACGGTTTTCCTGGTTCGATATGTTCCAGTATTAACAATGAAGTGGTGCATGGTATTCCCAGCAAAAAGAAAGTCATCCGCACCGGAGATGTATTAAAAGTAGATACTGGTGCATTTTTTCAGGGTTTTCACGGTGATTCCTGTATTACCATTGCTGTGGGTGAAGTGACCCCAGAAGCAGCAAAATTGATTCGTGTGGCGGAAGAAAGCCTCTATAAAGGCATTGAACAGGTGAAAGCTGGTAATTACCTCATGGACATTGCAGGAGCCATAGAAGACCATGTAAAGGCAAATGGCTTTAGCGTTGTTGAAGATTTTACTGGACACGGGGTTGGTCGCAATTTACACGAAGAACCTTCTGTTTTCAACTTCCGCACCAAGGAAATGCCTAATGTGAAATTGCGTGCGGGGATGACTTTGGCAATTGAACCAATTTTAAATGAGGGTTCTAGGTTTACTAAGACATTATCTGACCGTTGGACAGCAGTAACGGTGGATAATTCTTTGTCTGCCCAGTTTGAGCATACCGTATTGGTGACAAACACTGGTTATGAGATTTTGACAGATAGAACAAAAATTTAACATTGTTCTGAGAAACCGGGTTTATTTGGCTAAAATATCCAAAATTTTTGTAGTTAGTTGGGAAAAACCCGGTTTCTTACCAGTTAATAATCAGCGAAATCGGATTAAACTACTCCCCTCCCGCTAGAAGATTATCGAATTGAGTGAGAAGGGGAAGAGTGGGAAGAGTGGGAAGAGTGGGAAGAGGGGAAGAGTGGGAAGAGTGGGAAGAGTGGGAAGAGTGGGAAGAGGGGGAAGAGGGGGAAGAGTGGGAAGAGTGGGAAGAGGGGGAGTAACCATAACTGTTAAGTAATGTAACAGGAGTGATCGCCGTGACTCTAACAATTGCAAAATGGGCAGTAGAAGACTACCATGGCATGATTGCAGCTGGGATTTTAGATGAGCGACATGTGGAGTTACTCAATGGAGAAATTGTGGAAATGCCTCCTGAAGGGGAAGCTCACGCTTATTCTAGTGATGAAGCTGGAGAGTATTTGATATATTTATTGGGAGATCGTGCCAAAGTTCGACAAGCAAAACCCATTACACTACTAGAAAGTAATTCTGAACCTGAACCCGATATTGCCATTGTTCAACGTTTGGGACGAGATTACCGAGAACATCACCCCTATCGAGAAAATGTCTTTTGGCTGATTGAATACTCAAACTCTAGTTTAAGTAAAGACTTGGAAGTTAAAACCAAGATTTATGCTCAAGCAGGTATTCCAGAATATTGGGTAATCAATTTGCGAAGGATGGAACTAATTGTGTTTAGAGTTCCTAGGGATGACGGTTATGATTCCCAAGAAACTTTGACTGGGGGTGATATTAAACCATTAGCATTTCCCGATCTTGCAGTTTCAATTGCACGATTGTTGGGAGGTTAGAAGGCTTAGGTAAATTTTACCACTTTTCATTCTTTTTTTCATTCTTGAATCTATCCGCGATCGCGATTTCCACTCTCTGCATCAACTTCTCTAGATGCTTTCCTGTAAGCTGCTTCTAATTCTTTCTCCCGTAATAACTTTAAAGCTTTCTCAATTACTTGAGATCGAGATTTACACCCTTTAAACATCTGGTGGAAAAGAATGTTCCAGACGTTGCATTGCAACGTCTGGAACAAGGGTTTTGGGCAAAGCATATTTAATTTTCACCAGATGTCTTTTGGCTATTTGATAATTCTCAATAAATGTGATTTAAACCATATAATGACCAAATTTTGAATCATATCTTGACCAAAACTTAACCTAATTTCAAAGGTTTCAGTCAATCTTTAAGTTAGTGCTATGAACCAAATAATGACCGCAAGTCTTAAAATTACATCATAACGTGACCAAAAATTTAATTTACTAGCTGTTCAAAAAGCGAGTATTTAGACCCTTGAAAATAAAGTTAAATTTTCAATTTTCGGACAAGATATGGTTTAAAATGACCAGCTTATGGTTCAAAATCGTTTTCAGTTCTTAAATCGAGAAATTAGACCTTCACTACATACTTCGTTTTCATTGTTATACCTATTTTTTAATACTAATTAACTATAAAACCTGGCATTGTTACTATACTTAAGTCTTGAGGTTTTAAACTCTATTTATAAAGAGCGAAGCATATATTGTCCTATTGGACTTTGAAGCATATCGTGACCATTTGGCAATTTTATGGTTTAAATCACAATAAACTGTACTAGGAATGATGGTAAGTAAATAGATATTTTTTGTACTTCCATGGTCTTAAAATTTGGTAGGAATAAGCCTTCCTACCAAATTTTAAGCTATCTAATTATATTTTGTACTTTTTATCTACTACTTGATTCTCGCACTTATAGCAACATAGTTAGTTCTATAAGTAGCAAGTTTCTCTTTCGTTTGTTGATAAACAAATGTACCTTTTGGAATACTTTCTAATAAATTGATTGATTGCTCCCATTTTACTTTTGCATTTTGCCAGACTTCTTGTGGATGAGGGGGATTTTGAACCATAACAGCAGCTTCCATTGCCAATTTTTGGGCATTTTCCCAGTTTGCTGCTGCTTCTTTTTCAGTGATTAATCTTTGATTGATAGCTTTATGATTAAGACGATAAGCAGCGAGTTTATTCTTTGCTTCAGCAGAAACTGGTGTTCCTTCGGGAATACTTTCTAATAGTTTTAATGCTTCTTGCCATTTTGTTTCTGCTTGCTGCCAAACTTCTAAAGGATGAGGTGGTTTTTGAACCATTAAAGAAGCTTCCATTGCTATTTTTTTAGCAGATTTAAAATTTGCAACGGCATCAACTTCCTGATTAGAAATCAAGCTCATTTGTTGAACTGGTGAAAATTTTTCTCTACCTATGCAAGAACCAAAACCGAAGACTGCTAAACTTGAAGCTATTACTAGAATTAAGGGTTTTAGTTTCGTGCTTTTGTTTGGTTGTTGTTCTTTAATTGTCAGTGTTTGTAGGTTTTGATTTTGACTAATATTTTTTGCAGAATATGAATTGGAGAATTTGTTTCTACGTTGTTCTTGCTCAAGTTGTTTCAAACTCTGTTCTACTTGTCCTCTCAAGGTATTGACTTGTAATATTAATTTTCCAGATTTTTCTTTTAAAGATTCGCACTCATTAAATATGTCTGCTACAGATTTAAATTCACCAGCGCTAGATATAATTAATCCATGTTCCTCATCCAACCAATCTAAAGCAAAACCAGAATTACCAAAAAATGATGTGATACCAAATAATATATCTATAATCCCTTTACCATGTTCAATAGTCTCGATAATTTGATTTAGTTGTTTTTGTAGTTCTGTTAATTGCTGTTGAGCATTAGTAATTTTTTCAAGTTTTTCTTGAAGTCCATGATAGTCACTGAAATCAAAGTGAATTGTTAAACAACTATCAATATTTTTGATTTGCTCATGTACACTAGTGTTCTGTCCCATTAGTTTTGATGGCTAGTTTTATAGTCATATTTATATGACTTTGACTATTAGACTGAGACTTATAGTCCCAGGTGGGTGTGATGGAAACCCGAACAAAATTAATGGGACAAACCACTAGCCTTGAGTTGTGAAAATTTTATATAAGATAAAAGTTGTGTATTATTTAAAATTTCTTGTGATATTTCCTTAAGTTCATTGCACCATTCAATCCAAACCTCAATTCTTGATTGTAAATCTTGTAAAATTATTTCTGCTTCTGTATCGCCAAATTTTTCTGCAATAAATCCTGCACCACCTGCAATTACAGCATCTACCAGAAAACCACCAGGAATAAAAATACTAGCTACTGTACCTAAAAAAGGTAAAGCACTCATTGCTGCATTTTTAACTTTTTCAAAACCTAACTCATCTTCAATTAGTTCTTGAATATTTTGTAGTTTTGCTGCGATATTATTTAGCCTTGATGCTTCCTGATTGATTTCATCAGCATCACCAATATTAAGATTCAGGTTTTCAACAAGATTTGGTAACTCCTCAAGAAGCTGTTCTAAATTAGCCATAACTATCCTTTGAAAATGATTTTAAAATTGATGTAAAAAAAATTGGTTTGCAATTTAGCCTCCTAATTGATTGACAAATATCAGGAGTTATAACTATAAAATTCCCTAAAATCCTGCCAAATTAACATGTCCATGCTCAAACTTGCAGAAAAAATGGTAGTTATAAATACAACTACTTTTTAACTAACCCATGGATAAAGCAGATTTAGCCTTTACCCCAGCATTGGAACAAGCGCAGCTAATCCGGAAACGGGAAATATCACCCCTAGAACTGGTAGAAATATATTTAGAAAGGATTCAACGTTTAAATCCCCAATTAGGCAGTTATTTTACCGTCACAGCAGATTTGGCTATTAATGACGCGAAAGCCAAAACGGAAATGTTAACAACCGCTTCCGAATTACCACCATTTTTTGGTGTCCCCACTTCCATCAAAGACCTCTATTCCGTCGCAAGTATTCCTTGTACCCTCGGTAGTCCAGCCTTACTCAACAATATCTTTGACTATGATGATGGCGTAGTAACAAAGATGAAACAGGCTGGATTTATTATCTTAGGGAAAACAGCCACATCAGAATTAGGTTCAACTCCTTACACCGAACCTACGGGTTTTCCCCCAGCTAGAAATCCCTGGAACCCAGAATATACCCCTGGTGGTTCCAGTGGTGGTGCAGCTTCTGCTGTAGCTGCAGGATTATGCGCGATCGCCCAAGGTTCCGATGGTGGTGGTTCCATTCGCGGACCTGCGGCTTGTTGTGGTATGGTAGGAATAAAGCCATCACGGGGAAGAGTATCTAGTGCCCCCGCAGGCGATCGCCTGAGTGGACTTTCTACTAATGGTCCGATTGCCCGCACTGTGGCTGATGCAGCTGCCCTTTTAGATGTGATGTCTGGTTATATTACGGGAGATCCTTATTGGTTACCAGAACCAGAACCGTCTTTTTTGGCTGATACCAAAGAAAAACCCGGCAATTTACGCATTGCTTATTCTATCACTGTTCCTCCCTTGGGTGATGCTGATGCAACCTGTCAGCAGGGAGTCTTAGAGACCGTCAAGTTATTAACAGAACTCGGTTACAGCCTTGAGGAGAAATGCCCCGACTTTAGTGGCTTAGTGGAACCGTTTCAAGTAGTTTGGCAAGCTGGAATAGGTGCTGCGGGAATTCCCCGACAGGCATTGCAACCCTTGAATCAATGGTTATTTAACCGCATTGGTTCAGGAGGTGAATATTTGCAAGCGGTTTTCCAAATGCAAGTGGCAGCGCGACAAATAGTCGCCTTTTTCGACACCGTAGATATACTAGTGTTGCCTGTGTATCTGCATCCCGCTATCCGAGTGGGTGAATGGGCAAACCTAAGTCCAGAAGAGACATTCCAGAATATTATCAAATGGGTTGCCCCTTGTCCACCATTTAATGCAACTGGACAACCTGCGATTGCGCTTCCGATGGGTTTTGATAGTAATGGTTTACCCATGAGTGTACAGTTGGTAGGAAAACCCGCAGGAGAAGCTACTCTGATTCGATTAGCAGCGCAATTGGAAGCAATTAAACCTGGGATTAGCAAGCGTCCGCAATTTGCAAGTTAAATTGGTAGGGGTGGGGTTACAGAAACCGGGTTTCCATGGGTCAGTAACCGAAAATCTGAGTATATACGCCAAAAGAAACCCGGTTTCTTTATTTATAAACACACTCTTAGAGGTTGTTTGTCAAGTCTAAAAGCTTACTAAAGAAACCTCTTTGGGAAATCTTTCTCCTAGGAGGAAACAGACTTTGAAACCCCTATTTTTCTGTTCCCCTTTTAGTAAGGAAGGGGTTAGGGGTTAGGTTTCCAGGGTTTTGATGTTAAACATAATACTTTTCAAACATCCTCTTAGGGGTGAGGTAACCCCACTCTTACATCCCAAATTTTAGTGGGCAAAAATATTTCATTATTGTTGTTCTCGCTTTGTTTTTGCCTTTAACATTCGTGCCTTTAATTTAGCATTTCTTTCAGCAATATCCGGTCTATCTTCATACCAAGGTGGAATATCATCGTAATCAGGAATGCCATCATCTATCAAATAGCGTGCTGTGGGATTATGGGGATAATCAGCTGCAACTCCTCCCGCACAAATTACAAATAAATTAGTATCTTTCGCTGCTTTTAATGCCCGTTTTGCTGGAGGAGATACTCTGATTAAATCCCCTCGTTTAATTTCTATTAGTTCCCCATCAACTAATATTAAACCTCTCCCTGCAACCACTATATAAACTTCTTCTTGTTCAGCATGGCTATGAGTAAAAGTGTAGCCTTCATCTGGTGGTAGTTGAATTAAACCAATACCAACAGCTTGTAAATTTAGCTGTTGTCGGGGACTAGTTAAATAAGATAAATTATCAAAATCAAAATGGACTTTAGTAAAAGCTGGTGGATTTATTTTATCTTGATTCATAGTTGACATTCCCGTTCCAAAATAGCATAAATATATTGGTCATACCATTTACGTTTGATAAACTCTTTTTCTCGTAAATGACCTTCACACCACATACCAATTTTTTCTAATACCCTGGCATAACCAATGTTTTCGGTTACGCACCATGATTAAATACGGTAGATTCCTAACTCTTCAAAGTCGAAAGGAACAATTGTGCGTGCTGCTTCTGTAGCATAATCTTGACCCCAATAGCGACTATTTATTTCATAACCAATGTTTGCCTCTCGCAGTTTGGTATCGTTGATACGGATGGCACAATTATCAATTAATCGATTTTATTGTTTGAGAATTAAAGCCAGTTTAAATTTAGTTTTGGGATTCTCTTTTTTCTGATTTACAAACATTTTAATAAACTCCAGAACCTCTGTTTCTGTGAGGCTTTTACACTGATAATGACGTCAATACAATGTATCGGATTGATAAGCAAAAAATGCCTCTCAATCTGCTTCGACAAACTCACCCATTAACAGAGGTTTTGTTTCTAGATTCATCTTGATGTTTTACCGTTCCCTGTTTCCTGTTCCCTGTTCCCTAACTTTTACATTCTCTCCCACTAGGAGTAGCATCAGGATAATAAGTAATTATTGCCTTATTTTTCCTCACAAAAACCGTGGGGAATGTTTTACCCGTCTCCCAATCTTTGACATTATAAATACAAGCACCTTCAGTATTACCTTGAAGTTTAAATATTTTAGTTGTATCTATTAACATTTCTTGGGCATTACTAAGGTAACCATAACCTTTGATAACATCTCTTACCAAGCGATCTCCTTGTTTGACTACTACACCCATTGTATAGATAACACCCGGAACAACTTCCTGTCTTTGAATATTATTTGGTAATCTACCACCAATTTTTGTATTTTGTATTTCTAAGTATCTACCATAAAAATGCAACCCACCAATATCATTTGCGTTATAGATTTCCCCACAAAAAATATGTTCAAAGCCTTTTTCGCGAAACCAAATATTAGTTAAATCTTGGATAAATTCTGATTTTATTCTCCTACCAGGACGTATTTCACCACCAGTTGCTTTCTGGAGTTTTTCCACAACATCTGGGTAATAAGATAAAAGCCGTTTAAATTGATGGGGTTTAACATTAGTACCCATAGGACCACAGATTTTAAGTACAGCTTTGTCAAACTTATTTAATTCAGGTGCTGGTGGGGAAATATCTAACTTCTGTCCCGCTGGAAAACCTACTGGAACCGGATTATCTTGATTATCGAAAAAAGGTATAAATTGACTATTTGTTTCCGCTTGAACTTGATTTGTAAACATCACATAGGAAACTGGCAATAAAACAGCTAATCCACTTAATAGTCGCTTTAAAATTTGAGTATAAGATGTTTTACAAAAGTATTTTTTTGATAGTGTTTGTTTCAATTCTTGTACACCCTTACGAGTTTCCTGTTCCCTGTTACCCACTTCTGCAAGAAGTCTAATAATATTTGGTAGCATTGGTTTCCTGGATTTAATCAAAGTGATTTATTCAGCAAAATTACGTATATTGTTATAACATGGGTTTTAATCATTGACAGCAAAAAATCCAGGTAAATGCTGATGTCAACTATCAAACAACCAATGTTATAAAAAATGTTAGGGGTAACAACTGCCCTCTTAATTCATATCTTGCACTATCTTGCACCATTCTTAACAAGACCAAAAAAGCAGCTTTATACAGGAAAAATCAAGGTTTTGAAACTGAGAGATTTGCACTCTTACCCGGTAGTTGCTATAACTCTGGAAGAGGAACTTGGTACAAGATATGCGTCAATTAGTACTCAAAAGTACTTGAGTTTTATAATGTTTAATAAAGGAAATTTTACCCTCTTAATCTTACTATCATTGATATTTATCGGTTTTGGGGACAGTTTCCTTCCCCAACCGCTAAGTTCAGCTAGTCGTAATACTCGCACAACTATCAATAATTTGCTAGTGGGAATTTTCCCCACTTGGCAACCGAAAACTAAACCCTATGAACGAACCCAAGACGCATTAGAACAAACTCAAAAAAAGTAGCAATCTAAAGTCATTACTCCCCATCTTCACTCCTGTCCCCTCTCCTTACTTAGAGGATGTTTGAAAAGTATTGTTATTAACACAAAATCTCCCAAACCTAACCCTCTCCTACCCTCACCCCTAACCCCTCTCCTACCCTCACCCCTAACCCCTCTCCCATTGGGAGAGGGAAGAGAGGGAAGAGAGGGAAGAGAGGGAAGAGAGGGAAGAGAGGGAAGAGAGGGAAGAGAGGGAAACAGGAGAGGGAAGCAAAAAAAGTTTTTATATCGGAAGTGGGGTTTAAAAGCCTCTGGACTTATAGGAGAGAGGTTTATCAGAGAAGTTCCGGGTATACTTGTTGCCTTTCCAAACAACCTCTTAGACAAGTCGTGGCTACTTTCAGAAGGCACGACCTGTCTACCCGTAGGGTAGGAGAGGAGAATCGGTCGGACGGGGTGAGGTTCCCTCGTGTATTGGACACAACTGAAAACCCCCATATAAACAATGGGCAAGATGCCCATCCCACAAAGCCGATTTCTAATTTCTTCAGTTACACCTTCTTCAACCAGCTAAACATAGCACGTAAATCCTTACCCACTTCCTCAATGGGATGTTCAGCTTCTTGACGTCGCATAGCAGTAAATCCAGGCTTACCAGCTTGATTTTCCAGTACAAATTCCCGTGCAAATTGACCGGATTGAATCTCACTGAGAACCTTTTTCATTTCTGCCTTGGTTTGTTCATTCACAATCCGAGGTCCGCGAGTGTAATCTCCATACTCAGCAGTATTAGAAATACTATCGCGCATGGTTGCCAAGCCTCCTTCTACCACCAAGTCAACAATTAACTTGACTTCGTGTAGACATTCAAAATAAGCCAATTCTGGCTGATAACCCGCTTCTACCAAAGTTTCAAATCCGGCTTTGATTAAGGCACTTAAACCACCACAAAGTACCGCTTGTTCCCCAAATAAGTCGGTTTCCGTTTCTTCCCGGAAGGTAGTTTCCAAAATGCCCGCACGAGTACCACCAATACCTCTAGCATATGCCATGGCGCGATCGCGTGCCTGACCACTAGCATTCTGATAAACAGCAAACAAACAAGGTACACCCTGTCCCTGTTCGTAAGTCCTGCGTACCAAATGTCCAGGTCCCTTAGGGGCTACCATAATTACATCTACATCAGCAGGTGGTACAACTTGACCAAAATGAATATTAAACCCGTGGGCAAAAGCTAACACATTCCCCGGTTGCAGATTAGGTTCAATATCATGTTTATAAACTGATTTTTGCACCTCATCAGGTAACAAAATCATAATTACATCTGCGGCTTTAGCTGCATCTGCCACATTCTTTACGCCTAACCCAGCCGCTTCGGCTTTTGCCACTGACTTACTGCCCGGATATAATCCGACAATAACATTCATGCCACTATCTTTGAGATTTAGGGCGTGGGCATGACCTTGAGAACCATAACCAATGATGGCGATAGTTTTTCCAGCTAAAAGGTCTAAGTTAGCATCCGAGTCGTAATACATCCGAGCCATAGGAGCGTCTCCACCTCAGCAAGCATCCTGTTTTATTGCAAGTTTATAATCTTACCGCAAAAGTGAACCCCTAATCGCAATTTATTCAAAACTCTACTAAAATAAACCACCTATTACCCATCCCACTGACAGTCCAATTGCCGCAATTCCACTCTTAATGAAGATTGCACTATCAAAGTTCTCAAAAAAATTTCTTAGCTGTCGTCCCGCTTTATTAGTAGCGATCGCCAAATTGCAATACCAAACCAAACGCGCAATCCATTCCCAAGCAGCAAATATCAACAGAAAGGCGACTACACATACTATAAAAGCTGGAACCATGATGCCGCTTTCAATGGATACAAATAGCAGTATAAAAGCAAAAAACAGTGAATTTATTCCATATAATACAAGGGCTATCAATGATAATTTCAAATTTAAATAGCAAATTCCCAAAGCTAGAATAGCTTGGGAAATAATTAAAGAACTAACAATGATTTTGGTATTTTTAGTAAGCCGAGAAACAATTGAGGCTAAAGGAAAAATAGCAAAATAAATTACTAGAGGCAATGCAGCATTAGATTTTTTGAGAACCCAACCGTTAAATGCACACATACACCAAAAAGCTATTAGCCAACCCCATTCAGTTATTAAGGGTATCTGCAAAAACTTGGGAAATTTTGAAGCAGTAATTTCGGTTTTAGGAGAAACCATAATGATTTAGAGTTGACTAAACAATTGTCAAGGATAAAGTAAGTTAGTGGAAAAATTTTCGTGATTTATCCGTAAGCAATCAGTCAAAGGATTTTAAGTAATTTTACCTTTTGTTACCTCATATCTTGCACCATTCTTAGAAACCGGGTTTATAAACGTTCATATTAGGGTTTTGACAGGTAAATATTCCCAATCAACCCAGTTGCTGACCCAGGTGCAAGATGTGTGTTACAAAATTGTGGTTTTTTCCTGCTTGCCTGCTTACTTACTTTATTTATTATCCTTTAACTACGACCATTTATTGCATCTGCATAATTATCTAAATTTTTATGTAGTTTAAAATACTTGTCTTCAAAATAGTTACGAGTTATAAGTTCCGAGTTATGCAATATAGCGGTTTTCACGCTTGTGCATCCCAAATTTTTAGCAATATCCTACAACGATATCGCTTTGCGTTTAATGCTTGTATCCACTCACCCACTCCGAAGGAGTGGGTGAGTCCAGTTACACTACAGGATTCTAAATCCTGTCTAATTAGCATATTGTTTGTATTTTGTCAAGTGTAGTTATTTCTGAGGTGAATTGGAGGAATGAAAATTGGTCTTTCTTGATGTTATCAAAATTTGACTTTTAGGTTACCTGCTACGTCATAATAGGGGTTGTAGCTTTTTTGGACGAATAATGGTCAAGGAGTCCCCAAAACTACTTTCTTCTACTATAGCATCAAACAACGGAATTACGTCAATAATTTTTCGAGAAAAATTTGACGAAAAAGGAGTAAATATTTAAATAAACAAACTAAAATATTGTATATATAATCTTTGCTTATAAAATGATTGGTATCAGCAAAAATAGGGGTTAGGAGTTAGGGAAGAGAATTTGGCATTGGTGAATTAAGGGATAAATATGATACCAAATCAAACAATGTTTGCAACAGATCCAATTGTAGGGGTGCGGTTTCCGCACCCCTACCAACCATGTGTGGCATTCTTTTTTCAGGCATTGCTGAATTAAGGGATGAATATGAGTGGTACAGGTCGGAGTGCCTGCCTCATAATATAAGGGACAGGCACTCCGACCCATCCCACAAAACCATCAAAATCATCCCGCATTTATGCAACGCCGAGAATTTTTCCTTGACGGTTACATAAACTGCAACCATGATCATTTTTCTTTTTTTAGGAGTCATACTGACATTAAAATCATCTATCTAAGGTGAGATTATGAATGCTTTTACACAAAAACCGACTTTGGTGTTAGGGACATTGCTAGGAGGGATAATTTTCAGTGGTTGTTCCTCCGTTACTACACCTTCTAATCAAGCTTTACAAGAAACAACACCGGAAGCCGCAGCCAAGATATCTGCACCACAAGCAAGTGCTGATTTTGTTTCTCAAGTCGCACAAGCCACACCAGCACCCCGTCCCCGTCCACAATTGATTAAAAAGGCAGCTATGACTTTAATTGTGGATTCTGTAGAGCAGAGTATAGATGCTGTGTCGCAAATTATCGATAAACAGCAAGGAGATTTAATTAGGCTAGAAGAAAGACAACCCCAAAATGAATATGCCCGTCATAGTGCATTTATTCAACTGAGAGTTCCTCAAAAACTACTGGAACCTACCTTAGAGGAATTAGGCAAATTAGGCACCGTACAAAACCGTAATATCACTACCGAAGATGTAGGCGATCGCTTGGTGGATATTCAAGCCAGATTAACTAATTTGCGCAAAACCGAAACTAGCTTACAAAAAATTATGGAACGGGCTGGTTCTGTAAAAGATATACTCAGCGTCGCTAAAGAACTTAGTAGGGTGCGACAGTCCATCGAACAAATTGATGCTCAGTTAAAAAGTTTACAAAATCAAGTCACTTATTCTACAATTACCTTAAATTTAGAAGCGGCAATTTCTTCTAGTAGTCCTCAGCGTTCCTTAGATTCACAAATTAAACAAGCTTGGAATAATTCTACCCATTCTTTAAGTGAATTTACGGTGAGTTTACTGAAAATGGGTATTTGGTTAATTGTTTATAGTCCGTATTTGTTAATACTAGTTGCTGCTGGCTATGGCTTGTATCGCTGGCAAAGAAACTCAAGCCGTATATCCCAAAGACCAGAATCAGCTAGTTCTGAATAGTACCTTCATAATTAGTGACAAAATGGCAACCGTTGGTGTTAAATCAGAGGCAAACTAAAATAATTACAGGCTATTTGCCAGCGTTTGGCAAGCAAAATTTCTGTACTGAACTTAATTGTAAGTTTTGTACTCATGAAGACTAAATGATAGTGCATCCAAATGTCAAGATTATATAGCAGCGTATTAAAAATCTTATGCCAGAACTACGCCAATCCATTGCCCAGCACTACCACCAACGGACTAAGTACGATCCGCAAACTATCGCCGCTAAAAATAAGGGACTAGACTGGGCTAAGCAACCCGTACCATTCAAAGAATACAAAATTGGCTCTGAATTTGACCTTAAACCCTATATTCAAGAAAAACCAGAGGTATTTACCAATAACCCAGAATCACAATGGTGGCAAAGGTTATCACGATTGCTATTTTGTAGCTACGGACTGACTGCTAAAATGCCTTCCATGGGAAGTGCTGTGTATTTACGGGCTGCACCCAGTGCTGGTGGTTTATATCCAGCGGAAGTATATGTGGTTTCCCGTGGGACACCATTTTTGCCACCAGGTCTTTATAATTACCAATGTCGTAGCCATTCCCTGATGCATTATTGGGAAAGCGATGTCTGGCAAAGACTACAATCAGCTTGTTTGTGGCATCCCGCTTTAGATAGTACCCAGCTAGCAATTATTATCACTGCGGTGTTCTATCGTTCCGAGTGGCGTTATGAGGATCGCGCTTACCGACGAATTTGTTTGGATAGCGGTCACCTGTTAGGTAATATTGAGTTAGCTAGTGCCATCGCTGATTATCGCCCTCACTTAATTGGTGGTTTTGTCGATGAACAGGTAAACGAACTGCTATATATCGATCCAGTCCAAGAAGGAGCGATCGCCGTTACTGCCCTCGCTGATTTGCTGGATATTCAACAAAATTTACCCACCGGACCAACAGCCCTCCCTTCTGCTACGGAAACGGATTATCCTGAAGTTCCTGATGGTGAGTTGCTAAGTTATTTCCATTGTTCTACCCAGATTCAACAAGGTACCATCGGTAAGCTAAATTTACCACAAGTCAAGCCAGAAAAATCCCTAGAAGATAAATATAACTTTCCCTTTTGTCAAAAAATTTCTACAGTTACCACCCCTATTGATTGGGGTAAAAACCTTGAGGAATTAGAATTTACCATTCTCCACCGACGTTCTACCCGTGCTTACAATGGTCAAAATTTAACCTTTGAGGAACTAAAAACTTTACTAGATTTTACCTACCAACCCCAAAATTATATCGACCAAGGTTTAGATATTCATCCCGACTATTTCGATTTGAATTTAATCGAAACTTTTATTGCTGTTTCTGGGGTAGAAGAACTAGAAACAGGCTGTTATTATTACGCACCTCAAGCGCAAGAATTACGACAAATTCGTTTTAAAAACTTCCGTAGAGAATTGCATTTTCTCTGCTTGGGACAAGAATTAGGGCGTGATGCCGCAGTGGTAGTGTTTCATACTGCTGATTTAAAATCATCTGTGGCTCAATATGGCGATCGCGTTTATCGTTATTTGCATATGGATGCTGGTCATTTAGGTCAAAGGCTAAATTTAGCAGCAGTTCATTTGCGTTTGGGAGTTAGCGGTATTGGTGGCTTTTTTGATGACCAAGTCAATGAAGTTTTAGGTATTCCTAATGAGGAAGCTGTACTTTATGTGACTACAATTGGTCGTCCTCGGTAAGATAGGCATCCTACAGCTTTAAAATTTTTTACAGTTTAACTTCCGGTTTCTTCACAATTTCCTCACACTGTTTTTTTACCCTGGAACTATGGCTAAATTAGCCAGTGTTTTGAGTGGTTTATTTTGTGGTGAACAATAAATTACCAATACCAATTTGAAGACCCAGAGGTATAAAGAGGTATAAATATGAAAGGTTTAGTCCGATGGTTGAGCATATTTAGCCTATTGCTCATCATTTGCTGGGGATTGTTCGGTTGGAGTCAACCTGTACTGGCTGGAAATATGAGAATGCAATCAGGAACAATACTGGTAGCTCAACAACAACCATGTCCTCCCAGTGAGATCATTGATTTGAATAACGCCAATATCATTGCCTTTAAGGATTGCCGGGGATTTTACCCGAATCTGGCAAAATTAATTGTCACCAATGGACCTTATGAAACAGTCGAGGATGTTTTAAATATACCTGGATTAACCCAAACCCAAAAAGAACGCCTACAGGCAAATTTAGATAGATTTACCGTCACACCTCAAGTCATGCCTCTAGAAATGAGGATGCCTCCAAGACCACCCATGCCTGCACGATAATTAAGTCAAAAGTAACCATTGAGTAGGGGTAAGGCATCGCCTTGCCCTTATAATTTACCAGAGATTCTCAAACATAGGTACATCCTATTGATGTGAAATAAAGGTATAAGTTAAGCTAATTAAGCATAAAAAATACTTATATGTAAATACTCTTCCCATTTTCTTGAGTTATCTATAAACTACTTAATAGTAGTTCATGGATACAAACAAATGCTTAATTCTACCTGGTCTAAAGTTGATAATTTCGATCTGCTTCAACCAATTCGCATCTGGCTTGATAGCATTGAAATAGCTAATCCCCAAATTGCCCATCTGCTGTGTAGAGTCATTCCAGTGCAGTGTCCCTTTGCGCGAGATATTTACTTATTTGGTCAAAAAATTGCCCATATCCCCCCCTTGTGTAAACTCAATCCTTTCTACGAACAAGTAATTGGTCTGCGGTTTCGTGCCCTTTGTTATCTTGTTGATGTATGCGGTGAAGATGTGGGTTCTTATTGCTAGAATTCATCCCCATGTCAATATCTGCGTCTGGCAAATTTGGGCAATATTTCCGTTGCAAACAGAGTCATAATGGCATAATGCCAAAAAGTAATTTCAGCCAGATGTTTCCAATCACCCAACAACACACTAGAACCCTTGTGAATGAGTAAAATTAACAATAGACCAGTCCCACCAAACAAGACTTTACCTTTCCAAGTTGTAGGGGGATGAAAGTCAGGAGTAGTCAGGAAAAAGGCTACAAGCACACCAAGGGGACGTGCTAAATCGGGTAAGGCGATCGCCAGTAAAAAAGCTAGCATCACCGTAGCAACTCGGACTAGTAATAATGGCTTATTTGGTAAAGACAAGCGTACTCCCACGAAAGCGAATAAAATACCCAAAATTAATCCCACAACCACATCTACGGGAAAGTGGACTCCCAAATACACGCGAGAAAATGCTACTAGGCTGACAAGGGTTATACTTAATACCCACAGCCACAGACGCTGGTAATAGAATGCCAGAAAAAACCAGAATGTAGCGGAACCTTGAGAATGTCCACTGGGGAAAGATGAACCATCTGCAGTAGCTTTTGCTGCTGGGGGTGCTAAATTGGGGTTTAATTCAAAGGGACGGGGGTTAGCAGATAAATCCTTGAGTAAGATATTAAACCCTAAACTTAGGGTAGTTACGATTCCTAATTGACGACCAGTCCAAGGATCGACTAACCAGTAATAAAGGGTCATAAATACAATATATGCATACTCGGAACCCAAAGAGGTAATGGCAAGAAATAGGGGTTGTAATTCTTCTCCTAGTAGGGATTGAATCCATTTAATTGTTTCCATATCAATTGAAATTAAAGTTCTAATACAGTAATTGCACTTAATTTGAATTATGGTCAATCTGTCGTTTGTTTCCTCATCCACCTACGAATTAATTCGCAGGCTTATAAACCAAGCCGTATAAATACGGCTGAAAATATGAATAATTAGTCCGTTTTAACTGATAATTTGCACCAATGTCGTTTAGTCAACCAACCCACCTTTAAATTTATTTCAAGGAACCTACAGACAAAGCGCGTTAAAATGCACTCTCCTACCTTACTGAGTCTGATAAATCAGACTTTGTTTATCGGTTCCTGGGATTTTAATCCTAGACGGGAAACATGGAGAATTGAGAATGGTGCAAGTTGTTAGTTTTAACTGACTTCGTCTATGAATCTTGGAATTAATTCTAAGGCTAGGAAATTGTCAATGAATTCCCAGAATACACAAAAAAAGTAATTTTATAAATTCCAAAGCCATATGGGGAATAATAAATATGATTCCAATACCTCTATCAAATAAAAACAATTTTTATATGGCATTTTGGCGAACATATTATCATATGGTCTGGGCAACAAAAGAACGTCAACCCCTAATCACAGCCGACAGAGAAACAGACCTTTATAATTACATTATTGATAAAGCAAATAATCTTCATTGTATAATTCACGCTATCGATGGCATAGAAGACCATATTCATCTTATCGTTTCTATTCCACCTAGTTTATCTATCGCCGAATTTGCCAAAAATATTAAAGGTAGTAGCGCACATTTATTAAATAAAAATCATCGCTTATCTGCAAATGATTCAATTCCCTTTGCTTGGCAACGTGGATATGGCGTATTATCTTTAGGAAGCAAACAATTAGAACAAGCCATATCCTATGTTAAAAATCAGAAAATTCATCATTCACAAGGAACAGCTATCCCATCTTTGGAACGATATGATAATGAATAATTTAATTTATCGACCTGCGAATTAATTCGGAGTCTTAAAAACCAAGCCGTATAAATACGGCTAAAAATATCAATAACTAGTCCGTTTTAACGGACTTTGTCTATCAGACTTGGAATTAATTCCAAGGCTCAGAAGCGGTTAACATTCAAGATATTAATTATGTTTCTTGTTGATCAACCCTTGTAATTAGCAATATTTTGATTTTGGGAAATTTCTCCTTTGCTTCTTCATCCACCTGCGAATTAATTCGCAGGCTTAAAAACCAAGCCGTATAAATACGGCTAAAAATATCAATAACTAGTCCGTTTTAACGGACTTTGTCTATCGGTTCCTTGGAATTAATTCCAAGGCTCAGAAGCGGTTAACATTCAAGATATTAATTATGTTTCTTGTTGATCAACCCTTGTGATTAGCAATATTTTGATTTTGGGAAATTTCTCCTTTGCTTCCTCATCCACCTGCGAATCAATTCGCAGGCTTAAAAACCAAGCCGTATAAATACGGCTGAATATATCAATAATGAATCCGTTTTAACGGACTTCGTTTATGGGTTCCTTGGAATTAATTCCAAGGCAACGAAATGATAATTTGATTCCAAGGTTACAGGATTGATAAATCAATTCAAAAGCTGGAAAATAATTAATTAATTTAAAAGCGCTATTAGCAATGTAAAATCTTTCTTATCCCCTACCCCATAACCTATGTCCATCCAAGTCTACGGCATACCCAACTGCGGAACTTGTAAAAAAGCTTTCCAGTGGTTAAAAGATAACAATATTGATTACGAATTTATTAACACCAAAGAAAATCCCCCTACCCGAGACACAATTCAAAACTGGGTAGAATCCTTAGGTTCCAAACCCATGCGCAACACCTCTGGTCAATCTTACCGTACTCTGGGTGAAGAAAAAAAGACTTGGACGGACGAACAGTGGATTGAAGCCTTTGCTAACGATGCGATGCTGCTAAAACGTCCTCTATTTGTCAAAGACGGAGAAGCCGTACTGGTAGGATTTCGAGAAAAAGCAGATACCATCCGCGAAAAATTGCAACCTTAAAGTGCAAATGTGACAAGATGGGAAAAGTGTCTATTGAAATTATTCCCCAATGTCTGCAAGTGATTCATCTCTAGATGCCACTATTCAACATCTACAAGAAGTACGTCTGTTGCTTCTACGGCTACACAAGGCATTATTAGACTCAGAACGTATTACCTACGAGCAATTATATGGCAATATTCCATCTAAAGGAGAGTTTTTTCAGCTAGTTATCGGACACGAGTGGTTTAGCTGGCTGCGTCCCATATCTCAATTCATTGTCCAGATTGATGAAGCTTTAAGTGCGAAAGAACCAATAACCTTGAATCAAGCCAATGAACTGTTGCAAGAAGCAAGCACACTGCTACAACCATCAAATCAAGGTTCTACCTCAGAACAACGTTATTACCATGCTATCCAACGAGACCCTAATATTGCCCTGATGCACGCCGAACTGTCAAAATTATTAACTAGTGAACAGTAAATTGATCAAGAAATGCTCTCTATTTTCCAGTCCCCCAGATCAGCAAATTTTCGCATTATGGACAGAAAAACAGACAAAATAGATTTTTTCCCATATTCCCCGAGATTCCAATCCCTTCCTACTGGAGGCTAGTTTATTAAGTACATCTTTCATATAATGAGTGAGATATAGATGAACTTTTATTAAGCAAGGAGTAGGTATGTACATCGTACAAGTTGCCTCAGAATGCGCTCCTGTAATCAAAGCCGGAGGGTTAGGTGATGTTGTGTACGGTTTGAGTCGGGAGTTGGAAAAACGGGGGCATTGCGTCGAGCTAATTCTACCAAAGTACGATTGCATGCGCTACGACCATATTTGGGGACTTCATGAAGCTTACCTTAACTTATGGGTACCTTGGTATGGTGGTGCTATCCACTGTACAGTATTCTGTGGTTGGGTACATGGACGGTTGTGTTTCTTTATTGAACCCCACTCCGGTGATAATTTCTTTCATCGGGGTTGTTATTACGGTTGTAATGATGACAATATGCGGTTTGCCTTTTTTAGTAAAGCCGCGTTGCAATTTTTGCAACAAAGTAACAAGAAACCTGATGTGATCCACTGTCACGATTGGCAAACTGGTTTAGTTCCTGTGATGTTGTATGAAATGTACAAGTATCATGGCATGGCAAACCAGCGAGTTTGCTATACCATCCACAACTTTAAACATCAGGGAATAGCTGGTGCTGAGGTTCTGTGGGGAACAGGTCTAAACCGTGGAGATTACTACTTCCAATATGATAAGCTGCGGGATAATTTTAATCCCTTTGCCCTAAATATGATGAAAGGGGGTATTATTTACTCCAATGCTGTCACTACGGTTTCTCCCCATCACGCTTGGGAAGCTCATCATACGGATGTTGGCTGTGGTTTAAGTCATACTTTACACATACACGAGCATAAGTTCCAAGGTGTGCTTAACGGTATTGATTATGACTTTTGGAACCCGGAAGTTGACCGTTATATTCCCTATAGCTACAGCAAGACAGATTTTGAACAAAAAGCTTATAACAAGAAGGCTCTACGGGAACGCTTAAACTTGAGCCATACAGATAAGCCGATTATTGCCTATATTGGGCGCTTAGATGATCAAAAAGGGGTACACTTGGTACATCATGCCATGTACTATGCACTCAATCTAGGAGCGCAATTTGTGCTGTTGGGTTCTGCAACCGAACATGGTATTAACGCCCATTTTTGGCATGAGAAACACCATTTGCATTATAATCGCGACGTTCATTTAGAGTTGGGCTTTAATGAAGAATTATCCCACCTGATTTATGCTGGAGCGGATATGATTGTTGTCCCCAGTAATTTTGAGCCTTGTGGCTTAACTCAAATGATTGGGTTGAAGTATGGTACTGTGCCTATTGTTAGGGGAGTTGGAGGACTGGTAAATACGGTATTTGACCGCGATTACGACCAGAAGAAACCCCCAGAAAAACGTAATGGTTATGTGTTTTATCAAACAGACCAGTATGCTTTAGAGTCAGCAATGGAACGAGCAATCGGCTTATGGTACGAATATTCTGAGGAATTCCGCCAACTTGCGCTGCAAGGTATGGAATATGACTACTCTTGGAATTATCCAGGAGCAAAATATGTGGAGATTTACGACCAAATTCGCCATCAATAAGTAACAATCTTCCCTTGAGTGTCTTAGTAGCTCATATCTTGCACAGGAGAAACCGGGTTTATAAATGTTCATATTAGGGTTTTGACAGATCAATATTCCTAATAGACATCTTTGGAAATTAAATATGCGTCAACCAGAACCCTTGTAGAGACGCGATATATCGCGTCTCTACATTCTTTTTCACCAGATGTCTAATGAACCCGGTTTATGATGTAGGTGCAAGATGTCAGGTAGAGGTACTTTCTACGGATGCGTAGATTTGTAGAGGTTAAATGTTGCACTTATTATTTCTCTGTTCCCTGTTTCCCCACTCCCTATTCCCTGTTTCCCCACTCCCTATTCCCTGTTCCCCACTCCCTATTCCCTATTCCCTATTCCCTGTTCCCTATTCCCTGTTTCCTGTTCCCTATTCCCTATTCCCTGTTCCCTATTCCCTATTCCCTCTCTTGAAAAGTTGCTCATGGGGGAAACCCCCAAGACCGCACTTTTCGCTATTCCCTCTTCCCCACTCCCTCTTTCCAGAAAGCTCAAAAATTACTACCGCAAGACAGAGTCAGGTAGAGTAAAATTTGGGCTATGATAATTGTATAATGAATTGAGTTAAAGAGGATATTATTATCGCTACTAAACAACTAATCAACAATCGGATTAAATCTCCTCAGGTTCTGTTAATTGACCATGAAAATAACAACCGTGGAGTAACAGATACCCGTGAGGCTCTAAAACTTGCTGAAAGTGTTGGATTAGACTTGGTGCTAGTCTCTGACAATAAAGAGACTCCAGTGGCTAAAATATTAGATTACGGTAAGCACCAGTACCAACAGAAAAAACGTCAACGCCAAAATACTTCTAAACCAACAATGAAGGAAGTAAAGTTACGTCCCAATGTTGGTGATTCTGACTACAGCGTGCGCATCAAAAGAGCTGTAGAATGGTTAGATAAAGGTGATTCTGTCAAGTTTCAGGTACGTTTACGCGGTCGGGAACATCAACACCGCGATCGCGCTACTGAACTGCTAGAGAAGGTCATAGAAGACCTAGGTTCATCTGGAAAAGTCCAGTCTTTCGATAAGAGAACACTGATTTTGCAAATGGTTCCCGCGTAAATTATTCTTTTCCCGGGGATGCTCTTCTTAAACCCCCGGGTGAATAATTTAATGGTTTGTGTTTCTGGTCTACCAAGGTAATTGACTCCCATCCCAGGAGAAAAATTCCCCGCTATCATTATCTTTGAGATTTTCAATTACATCCATTAATTGGTTGACGGTACGCTGTACAGAAAATAATTTTTCTGGTGGGACATTCTTTTGAAAGGGTTGGGAAAGACGAGTATCAGTTGTACCGGGATGTAATGTGACAACAATAGTTTTGGGACTGCTTCTTTTATATTCAATGGCTGCGGTTTTCATCAACATATTTAGCGCAGCTTTGGAAGCACGGTATCCATACCAACCACCTAGTCTATTATCACCGATACTACCTACCTTAGCAGAAATACTGGCAAAAACGCTGGGTTCTTTATGCTTGAATAAGGGTAAGAGGTGTTTGGCAAATAGTATTGAACCAAGACTATTAATTTGGAAGTAACGCAGTAAATTTTCGGAATTAATATGTCTTAAACTTTTCTCTGGTTGCAATGTGGAGTCATGGAGTATTCCCACGCAATTGACAACTAAGTGGAGTTTATCTACATCTTTTCGTATCTTTTGAGTGCATAATTCTATCTGGGATTCTTCGGTAATATCCGTTACCAAACAAGTCAATTTATCTGGATGTTCCTCTGCGAGTGCGATTAGTTCTGTAGCGGTTTCTGGTTGCCGATAGGTAGCATAAATTTGAGTAATTCTGTCATCTTGAAGTAATTTTCGCACAAAACCCAGACCTATGCCTTGGCTTGCACCGATAATTAAAGCGTTAGCTTGATTTATTGTATCGAGAAAGGACATTGTGTAAATTTGGCTTTGCTAACTTAATTAAGTACTTAAGACGATTCTAAAGGTTAATTAACGGTACTACTGTTGTTTTTTCATAACTCTGCTTCGTTTGTAACTAACGACGGCAAGTATGGATAGTATAATCATCAGCAACAATAGACCTCTGACATTTGATGGTTCTACTACCTTAACCGGTGGTTCAGGTGGAGTAGTAGGTGGTGGAATAGTAGGTGGAGTTGTAGGTGGAGTTGTAGGTGGAGTTGTAGGTGGAGTTGTAGGTGGAGTTGTAGGTGGAGTTGGAGGTGGAGTTGAGGAATCACTTCCATCGGAGGAACCACCTCCACCAAGTAATAACAGAAGTAAAGCCAGAAGACCCCCTCCTCCCAGCAAGAGTGGTAACAATGGATTATCGTCAGAACCCTCTGTTACTAAACTCGCTTCTTCAACTACAGAGGGAATATCTACACTTCCCTCTTCTCCCGGTAACAAGGTCAGGTCTGTGGTTTGCAAAACATCTCCTGGAAGACCTTCTGCATAAAGTAAATTAAACTCCTCTGGAATCTCATTATCCACACGTTCCCATTCCCCACCTGCTCCGGGATTAACGTAATATGGATAGGAAAGTATGCTCAAAATATTGTTTTGCAGTGCTTTATTATTTCCACTTTCTAATGCATTCAAACCTTGCAAAACATTCGCTTGATAAAACTTGGTCATCTCTGGTGATAAACCCAAAGATTGAATCTTTTGTTCTAGATTGGGAATATTTGAGACCTCCTCTAATAGGAGTTTCCCGTAGGAATATTTTAAGTTTAACAATCCATTGCGGGGACTGAGAGAACTATTAGTTCCCCTCAAAGGTGACCAATAGAAATTTTGAGTTACACCTCCCAAACCTTGTACAGGAGTGCGACTCACAGACTGTCCCAGAAGATTTTGGTATGAGTCGAGGATGTAAGCAGAGTCGTTTCTCCAGAAGGAAGCATAAGGAACTTGCGTCAGACGGGGATTATTCCCGTAAAAACTAGCAAAATTTTCGTAATTTTGCTGACCACCAGCAGCACGTATCAGTATTTCGTTGTAGCTAGGTCCACCGTTAGCTTTAACTAAATCCTCAAGAATTGTCCCTGTTTTGTTGCAAGCAAGACCAAATCCCACCCCACATGCAGGGATGACTTGCATCTTACTCAGATCCTGATTGTTGATCTGGTAACGGAGAAACAATTCTTCTTGTCCTGGTGGAACTCCGGGGTTGCCAATATTTAATTGTGCGCTAATAGGTTGATAAGCAGTTAGTAATGCTGCAAAAGGAGAAGACAGAATTACGAAGATTTTTATAGTTGATTTTAACAAGATGCACCTCTGGAAAAAATGGAAAACTCTTTGTGATCTCAAATAAGAACTGAATATTTCTGTGAATTTAATTTGTCAGTTCTTATTTGAGACAGTGGTAAATTGACAGAACTTATTGAGTAAACCTGTAGAGGCTTTTTTTAGAGGATGTTTGAAAAGTATTATGTTTAACATCACAACCCTAAAAACCTAACCCCTAACCCCTTCCCTACTAGGGAAGGGGAACAGAAAAATAGGAGCCTTAAAGCCTCTCTCCTACTAGGAGAGAGGTTTACCAGAGAGGTTTTAAGTAACCTTTTGGACCCCTCAAACAACCTCTTAGAGTCCATAGATAAACCCAACAGCAGAATCTTTTTTCGAGTAACAATCTCTAAACCCTTGTCGTTTCTTGACTAGTAAGTAAGTTATGACTAAGATTTAGTTTTTTCTATCATCAATAGAAGACTCAGAGGTAGATTGGATATTGATGGTGATTGCTGTACCTTGGAGTTTCCCTGTTTTCAGGTCGTGGTATAAGACTAATCCTTGGTGTGGTTGGTCGAATAGATATCCCCGACGTGAGGGTTGGATCTTCTTTTGTTGGACTAAGGAAATAAAAGCTGACAAATATCTCCGTATACCTTCACGATTGTCTGGACTTGTATTCATATGATGCTCGATCAGCGTCATGAAGAAATCCAAACTACGACTTTCTTGTCCCTCAATCAGACTACCCTTGTCGAGGAAAGAACTACCAATGAACTTTCCATCAACCTGTTGCACCTTAAACAGGCTATAGTAACGACTTTCTTCTTGTGGATCGTTGGCATAACAGATCCAAGAACCGTCTTTATGCTGTACAAAACCTTCCTCAGCAAGATAAGAAAGCAAAGAATCATTTGGCTTGCTTTGTGGTCGAGGTAATAAATCCTCTACTGGATCTGACGAACAAAGTCTCTGAGTCGTTGTCTGTTGAGGGATAGTAGGTAGATCCTGAGCGATCGCCACAGAAGACATTGCAACTAAGGCAGATATTGGAAGAGTGAATATTTTAAGCCAATTAATGATTTTATTCATTTTTCCCCTTGATGCTTGTTTTTGTTGTCGATAATTAAAGCTGTTAGTCAATAAATGCCAGTGCTAATAACGTGAAAATTCTCACTTTACATCACAGCTTGGAGGCTATATCTTATACATTTTCTAGACATGTTATGAGCTAACTCAAGTGAGAATCTAGGGTCAAACAGATACTCAGTTAATTTAGTTTCATAATATACATTTACTCCAGAGAACAAAAACATTTTCGTTACAAAAGTAATGGATACTGTTTCAGAAACTAATTCTGTTTGTTGTGGTATTTTGTCTTGTTCATGGTAAGATGGATTGCTTTTTATCCATTAGTATTGATAAGGGCTTGAGCTATGTATCCCTTGTTCGCAAGGGTTTTCTTCGCTACTTTATATTTTTAAAAGTAGACTGTTACACAATGCGAATAAAATATATTTACCTCTCGGCTTTGGTAGTTAGCGCTTTAATCTATTCCCTTGTGCGTATTAAATAATGTTTTGTTTTTATGATATTGCGGGCAAGTACGTTTCTCAGCTTGTGTGTCATTTGATTTATAAACTAATAGCTTTTTTACTAGTTGGATAATTTTAGATCATTGTTTTATCAAAGAAATGCACTATTAGGACAGTAATCTAAGTTGCACTACTGTCAATTTTTCGTGGTATTGCCATTGGGACTGAAATTTTAATACTCAGTAGATTATTAGTATCTTTTTAATGGTCAGTAGCTTATTTTTCTGTGGTTTTGGATACTAATTTCCAAGAAAAACAGATATGAAAATATTACAGTACTGGTATAAAAAATGTAGTTAAAAGATAATAAAGCAGTTATTTGATAGTTTTTAAGTTAGTTCCTCAGAGGATATTTGAGGAATAATTTGTTTTATACCTAAACTCTCAGGAAAATTTCTGAAATATTTCTGACAAAAAGCTATTTTATCTTATGTTCTACTTTTTAATTGGAAGACTAACGAAGAATTTTATACTTTTTCAGCGACTTATAAGAAGATGTTTGGAAAGTCACAATGTTGTTTATACAGGAATGAAACTCTTGTTAAGTTATATCTTGTACCATTCAAGATGTAGGTTGGGTTGTAGCTTGCTTCCCCGGAGGGGTAGCATGTAGACGCGCAAGACAGGTCATGGCTTCTCTTTGAGTGCGGCTTTGAGCAGAGTAACCCAACAACCGCAACCGATTGCGTTGGGTGGAGGGGCTACGAAATTTCAACACTTCCAAGACTTTTGTCAGTCAACCAGGG
>JASJCY010000039.1 GCA_030065825.1 Nostocaceae cyanobacterium
AGGTTCGAGGGATAGTGCTGCGGAACCTGAACAGGAACCCAGCCGCTATTTCTCAGGGCTACTGAAAATCTCTGCTCTGAACTGCGGGTAGTGCGAAAGCCTCCGCGCTTCAGCCGGAGGTGAGCTTACTTGGAACACTCTTGTGGGATGTTGCTTTCTAGCCCGTCTTAAATATTAAGAATCAACGCAAGATGCCTGTTCCACAAACCACCTAGGAAACTATAGCGGTTTTCACGCTTGTGGAATACACTCTTGTGGGATGTTGCTCTCTAGCCCGTCTTAAATATTAACCCTCTTCTGTCACTCTGGAAAAATAAAAATAAAAGCCAAATTTTCAACTGCATATAAGTCGGGCATTTGAGCGTTTATTTTGAAACAGAATGGCTGAAATCAAGATTTTTCGTAAAAGTCCTATGCTGTAAGCATCCTGGTTTATTCTCTACCGAAAGTGATAAAAGAGGGTTAAGAATCAACTTTGTATTCTACTCAACCGAAAACCGCTATAATACCAAACCCCTACAATCACTCCATTGAATTTTACAAATTCGCTTGTTGTCGTTGATACAATGACCAATACAAACCCTTTTCTGCCAACAAGTCTAAATGGGTTCCCCGTTCAGCTATAATGCCCTTTTCTAACACCAATATTTGATCGGCACGTTTCAGGGGTGCAAAGCGGTGTGCAATCAAGAACACGGTACGTCCTTGGGAAACCTTTTGTAAGTTCTGTAACACCTGTTGTTCTGTCTCCGCATCTAAGGCACTGGTAGCTTCATCTAAAATTAATATGGGTGCGCAAGAGAGAAATAACCGTGCTAAAGCGATACGTTGACGTTGTCCCCCGGATAATGCTGTTCCTCGTTCCCCCACGTTGGTTTCGTAACCTTGGGGCAATTCGCTGATAAAATCATGGGCAACTGCTAATCTGGCAGCTTCTACGACTTCCTCAGCACTAATCTCAGGATTACCCAGGGAAATATTATCGAGGATGGAACCGTTAAACAGAAAGTCTTCTTGCAGAACTACGCTAATTTGTTGACGCAGGGAGGCTAAATCAGCACTTTTAATATCAAAGCCATCAATTAAAATCCTTCCTGATTCGATTTGATACAAGCGTTGCAGTAATTTCGACAGGGTACTTTTCCCGGAACCGCTACGTCCCACAATGCCCACAAATTGCCCTGGTTCGACGTTTAAGGAAATTCCCCTGAGTACGGGTTCATTATTGGCACGGTAGCGGAAAAAGACTTGTTCAAAGCTGACTTGTCCTTTTAGGGGTGGTAATACTAAACCAGTTCCCGATTCGGCTTCCGGTGCGACGTTAAGAATATCACCAATTCTATCTACTGAAAGTAAGACCTGTTGTAAATTTTGCCAAAGTTGCACTAACCGTAATAGGGGTGATGTTACTCTCCCGGAAAGCATTTGAAATGCCACTAATTGTCCTACGGTAAACTGATTATCAATGACTAATTTGGCACCAAACCAGAGAATTAACAGGTTAGAAAAATTGGTGAGAAAGTTACCGATATTAGTACTGATATTGGAGGTAGTAGAAGCTTTAAACCCTGTACGCACAAAGCGGGCAAATAATCCTTCCCAGCGTTCCCTACTTGCGGGTTCGGCTGCATGTGCTTTAATTGACCTAATTCCGGTGACTGTCTCCACTAGGAAGGATTGACTATCAGCGCTACGGTTAAAGGTTTCGTTTAGCCAGTTACGCAGAATCGGGGTAGAAACTAGGGTTAAGGTAGCGAATAAGGGTAGTACTGCTAATGCTACGAAAGTCAGGGGGATATTGTAGTAAAACATCAATGCCAGGTAAACCACAGCAAAAATGCTATCTAAAACTACCGTTAATGCTGTACCTGTAAGAAACTGGCGGATTTTTTCTAATTCTTGTACCCTTGCGACTGTATCACCTACCCGACGGGATTCAAAGTAAGCTAAAGGTAAGCGCATCAGGTGGCGAAATAGCTGTGCTGAGAGACTTAAATCCAAACGTCGGGCTGTATGGGTAAAGATAAATAACCGTAAAATCCCCAATACTGCCTCGAAAATTGCTACCCCTAAAATTGCAAACGCCATAACATCGAGAGTTGCCAAACTCTCCTGCACCATGACTTTATCAATCACCACTTGGGTAATTAAAGGTGTTGTTAACCCCAACAACTGCAAAGTAAAAGAAGCTAGCAGTACTTCTGTTAACAATCCCCGATATTGTAAAACTGCTGGCAGAAACCAACTCAGGTTAAACTTTTCTTGCTGTTGGATGGGTTCAACTTGCCATAATTGTCCATTCCAAGAAGCTTCTACCAGCGACTGGGGTAAACTTTCACAACTGTAATCGGGATTTCGGGGATTAGCAATAATCAGGTTATTACCTTTAATACCATAAGCCACAACCCAATTTTCCTTACTTCCCTCACCTGTATCCCATTGCAGCAAAGCGGGAAATGAGAGATTTCGCAACTCACCCCAATTAACTTGTAACCGTCGCAGCACAAAACCTAATTTTTCCCCTGCTTCCACCAGATGTTTGGGAAGAGGAGAACGAATTTGTCGCTGTACCCACTCCAATTTCACCGGATTATCCAGTTGCTGTGCCACCATTGTTAAACAAGCTGCAGCAGTATTCCAACTAGAGACAAAGGGATAACCCGATACAAAAGAAGCAGTAGGAGGTAAGGAAACAGAATCTACAGGAGATGAACCCCTCCCATTATTTTCATACTCCCCCCTCTCCCTTGTCTCCTTTATCTCCCTTGTCTTCCTTATGTTCTTTGTTTCCTTTATCTCCCTTGTCTTTTTATCTTCCTCCTCTTGCAATTGTTGCCAAAAACCTTCTATTTGTGGTGTCGAAAATTCTGCCCATAAATCCGTACTCCAGCAGACCACAACTACTTTTTTATTAGCAGCTACAGCTTTACAATCCGTTCCATAATTGATTAAATCACCAAACCAATTACCCGCTTCCAAACTTGCTAGAGGTTTACCTTCTGTTGTTGTTCGCAAACGGACTTTACCATTAATTATTAAAAATTGGAATCCCTGTCCTTGATGTGACCAAATTTTTTCTCCCAAACTATAGTGAAAAATTTGTGATTGATTTTGTAATTGGGATTTTTGTTCCGGAGTCAGCCAACACAGAGGTGGTTGATTCCAAGGTAGAGATGCTAGCACCCTTGTTTGTAGAAATTCCCCATCAACTGCATTTAATTCACTTGCAGTTTTACCGTTAATGTTTGAATTTTCTCTGCTAGCCATTTCTCAAATAACTCATTTTTTAGTGCTTGTTGTAGCTGAGTATCTTCTAACGATGCTGGTAGGATTTCCTCCAAACGAAATAAACCATATTTACCATCCAGTTCAATCGGTCCTACTAACTCTCCTGGCTTAGCAATATCCACACTTGCTCTCAGTATATCCGGCATACTTCCCCGACTTACCGGACCCATCATGCCATTAACGATGCGGTCATCAGTTAGGGAATATTCCCTAGCTAATTGTTCAAAACTTCCTCCTTCTTCAATCTGAGTGTGTAATTCCTCTGCTAGTTCCCGGTTGTCAACAATAATCCTAGAAATTACTAGTCTGTCTAGAAAAATTTTGCGTTCTATGAAATATTCTTGAAGTTTTGGTTCTGTAATTAAAGATTTTAGCTTTTCTAATTTAAAGCCAAAGGCAACGGAATCGTGAAAAGTAGTATAATCCGTACCGTTTTTCTTTAACCATTCTTGAAATCCTTTAGGATCAGTGAGTTTATTTTGTAGCCGAAAATCAATAATTGCCTGTTCTGTTAAAGCTGGATTAACCTCAATTTCATCTCGCGTTTGTATTTCTTGCTCAATTACATATTGGCGGAGAATATCCCCGATAAACTGACCTAATTTTCCTGATTGTTGCAGATATTTTACTGCTTGTTCTACAGAAATTGATTCGCTATTTATGGTCAAAAATGATGAAGATTTCATGAAGCATTCAGGGAAATAAACGCTTAAAAAGTATATAATTATAGTTCAATGAAATTGGTAGTTAGACTAACCAAACAAAGAACAACCATGTACGGCGCACAACCGCGACCGCAGGCTAGAATAAGTGGAGGTTCAAGTATGCATTATACTCAGTACAACCCAATATCAAAAAAGTAGGAAATGCAATTTCCTGTGCTATGGGTAACTTGCTCAAGCACAGCCCTAGTTTTATGTCATTATATTTATCCAGATTAAGGCTAATAGTATAGCTGTTATGGCACCAATAAAAGTATTAATTATATTAACAACTTCATTAGTTAACCAAGAGTATTGAGACTGAAGTGTTGCTCCAATTACACTTTCTAAATTTGTGGCAATAAAGGCTGCTAATACGCACCAAGCCACCCCCAACAAACTTATTAAACCTAATCCCCAACCCAGGAGTGCGATCGCCAAAGAGGCGAAAATTCCCGCTACCGTACCTTCTAAACTGACTGCTCCTTCTGTACCCCGGGAGACTGGTTGCAGGGTAGTAATCAAAAATGTACGCTTACCATAAGCTTTACCCACCTCACTAGCACAGGTGTCAGCCAATTTGGTACTAAAACTGGCTACATAAGCCAATAATAGCAAGGAAGAGGGAATAGCAATGAAATCCCAATTTATCATTCCCACTCCCAAAGCGCAAATTGCCCCAACTAAAGCCGAACCCCAGACATTTTCAGGTCCCCTGACACCGGAACGTTTTTCCGCTATTCCTTGCGCTTCCTTTTGTTCCATACCGATGCGGGTTACCCCAATACCGACGATAAAGTAGAACCCTACTATCATATATCCTTGCCAACCGAGAGTTCCCCAAATCAAAACTCCCAAAACCCAAGCATGTAATAATCCTGCTGGAGTCAGTAGCTTTTTCGGAGATAACCAAGCTACAGCCAATAAGATGGTGTTTAATGTAACTGCCAACACCCAAGAATTAAATGAATAAAATAGGGAAAACATGAGAACACATTAAGAATCTTTTTTGCCAAAGTATTAACAGCATAATCATTATATGAACCCAAGGGTTAATTACCTCTAACCCCCTGATTCAAGATGCTGTTGGTCAATTAGTGATGGGTTTCACCCCCAACTTTGAGTGTCTCTCGTTTCCAGGCTCCAGGTTCTCTCGTTTCCAGGCGACCGCCTGGAAATGCACTCACAAAAGGCTCCTGCCTCGGGAGCATCCCAATTTTTGAAAAACACCCAAACCCTAGAAGGGTAGGGTCCCTACAAGCCTTAGACGCGGTAGACAGGTCATGGCTTCTCGTATGCGTAAGCATTGCCGTAGGCTAGAAGTGCGGCTTCCCGTTCCCCGTAGGGGTTCTCGAAGAGTAGGGTAGCCTGCCTAGCCTACCCTGCACCGAACACCTCCGGTGAACGGCAACGGCTTCACCGAACGCAGGCTAAACATTTCTAGCCTGCGTAGGCAGGCTTTGTCCGTGTAGCGATACCCTTCTAGGGTATTGCATAAAAATTGGGATGCTCCCCCTGCCTCCAGACCAGATTTGAGGTAGGAGCCTCAATCGCTGCATTCCTGCCAGAGGCAAGGAACGAGAAAACGAGAAATGAGGGGCTAGACCATTCATTAATTCGCCAACAGTATCATTCAATTCGGCGTTGCTGAATCAAAGTATAAATACTGTGATTAGAGTTGTTGATTTGCCACCATTATCCCCTCTTCTGTAGGGGGACTTAAAATAATATTTCTTTCCCAAAATTACGGGTTGGGGGGCAAAATTATACTTATAATCAGCAACGTCTTCAATTCAATATTTATTACTACCGCTTATTCCTTCCTCCTCATAAAAGTTAAATTCTGTGTATTTTTTGTATAAAAAGCATCAGAAAATTGTAGAGATATAGAGCAATACAAACTACTGCATGTAACTATATCCTCTAGCAGATGTACCATATGTATATTTGCTTCAGCTTAGCACCACTATAAAGATTAAGTAAATTTTTGATATTTTTTATATAAAATCAGACATTAAACCTTATTTCCTATTCACAAAAAAAACAAAATCGCTTTTGATAATAGATGTAGCTCTTATACGAGTATTAGAAGATGCAAGAAGATATTGCTGGGAACACTCTAGGCACAGCTGAAGGGTTAAATATTTCTAGCAGTTGGAAGTCCGTTACAGGTAACATTAATTCCTTAGACGGGGATGATTTTTATCGTGTTCATCTTGGCAGCAGTAGCGCATTATACTTGTATTTGGATGAATTAAGTGAAAATGCAGATATAAAGCTGATTCAGGATAGTAACAGTAATGGCGAGGTAGATTCAGGTGAAGTCATAGTTTCTTCTCAATTGGATGGAACCACACCAGAATACATCGGCAGAAATGTGAATGCTGGCACTTACTATATCGGAGTTGATTCTCCCAGTCAGATAGGAACTAACTATCGGTTAAGTGTGATGGCAAGACCTTATGATTATGCTGGTAATAGTCTAAGTCAAGCCCGCAACATCACCAGTGATATTATAAATGGTAGCAGTGCCTATAGTGATTGGGTAGGAAGTTGGTCAGGAAACGATGACACCAATGACTACTATCGCTTTAATATTAGTGATAGCAGTGAATTGACACTCAACCTGAGTGGTCTCAGTAGCGATGTTGATGTCCAGCTAATTCATGATGTCAACGATAATCAGGTTGTTGATATTGGTGAGGTGATTGCTAGTTCTGTGAATACTGGCAATACTAATGAATCAATTACCAGCACTTTAAATTCAGGAAGCTACTATGCACGGGTATACAGTCATAATGGTGCTCAAAGCTACTACAATTTAGATTTATCGGCAATCTCTATTGTTAGTGACACCATACCCACAGATTCCACATCTGCAACTGACACACCAGAATCAACTACCATACCTCAAACCCCCACTAATCCCACCATTGCAAATTCATTTAACTATGTAGCGGGGACATTAGGAGCAGACAGCTTTACATACCAGTCTAATCCCAACTTTAGCCTTCAAGCTTTTTCTGGCAATGGTAATTATCAATATGGTGAGGGTGCTTCAGATATACTAGATTTATCAGGATTCTCCTCTACAGACGTAACGGAGTTTTATTTAGCAGGCTTTGACTATGCAGCATACAATGCACAATACAACAACTTCTTTGCCAATACCACCGCAACCCAAAATAATTTAGGTGTATTATTTGACATAGATGGCAACGGTTCAATTCCTGCACGGGTGTTTGATTCCATAAAATTGAATAATGGTGATACACTTAACTTTGAGGGTATTAATCTGGTTAAATTTGCCAATGGAATCATTGACTTATCAGTAACACCCAATGATCCTCTATTTGATCAGCAATGGAACCTACAAATAACTGGGGTTAACACTGCATGGCGTTTCACCGAAGGTACAGATGATGTGATGATTGGGGTTGGGGATACAGGTTGGACACCTCACCCAGATTTGCAAAATACCAGTGTTGCTGGGGATAACTACATAGACGAATATGTATTCTCCCACGGTACAGCAGTTCAGAGTATTATTCGTGCTAATACCGACAATGGAATCGGCATGAGTGGCATCAATCACAATTCTGAAGTCATGAATATTGATGTTGTTGTTGATGATAGCCTAGGAGGGGATTACACTTTAGCGCAAGCCACCCAGGCAATGATTAACAGGGCAAATAGTCAAGGTAAGCGTTTAGCAATTAACTTCAGCTTGGTTGGTGGATACTCACTGGAATTTGAACAACTAATTGCCAATAATCCGAATGTGATGTTTGTAATTGCATCGGGTAATAATGGTAGTAATACCCTTGCTAGTCCCGCTGATTTAGCCTTGAACTATAGTAACGTGATCGCCGTGGGTGCTTCCTGGGGACCTATAGACTGGTTTGATAATCAAAAAACACCAGGTACGCGCATCGACTACAATTCCGAGGAACAGGAATGGTGGGGTTCTACTTTTGGATCTGGTTTAACTTTAATGGCACCCTCAGAAGTAATTGCAGCCAAGGCAACTCCCAATGCATCCGGAGGACATGATTATGACTACTATATCAATCAGTTTAACGGTACTTCCGCAGCCACACCACATGTTACCGGTGCAATTTCATTGATGTTGAGTGTTAATCCCAATCTGACAGCAGTTCAAATCAAGGACATTCTCTGGCAAACAGCCTATAAAAATATACCTGGCTACAATGTGCTAGAATACGGAGGAGGATTACTTAATGTGGATGCTGCCGTGCGCACTGCACTTGCCCTTGCCGGAAATTATTCTGCTGAGAATAATGTTTAAATCTGTGCTTTCTTAGATGTTTTTTAGCTTTACTCCCAACTTTGAGCCTACCCTACGAGAAGCCACTACGTGTCTAATGGGCTTTTGCATCTTCCAATTCTGCGCCTTTTAAGTTACAAGCTTTTTCCCTCTTCATATCTTGCATCTACCTCATCAAAGTGAGAAAGCATACAAACTAAGCCTGCGTACCCAGGCTAAAAATCCTAATTTTCAGGGTAAGGTAGGCAATAGCTGGCTTACGAAATAATAAGGTCTACATCAAAGGGACGCGGAAACCGCGTCCCTACGAATCAATTCTGTGTCCCATTCTTTGTTTACAGCAATTTTCATCTATTTGAACCACATCCATCGTAGGGGTTTAGCAATGCGCTTTACCCCTACTACAGCGTGGTCTATTTACCTGAAAATCGCTGTAAATTGGTATAGGATTACTATATAAAAATTTCTCCCCCTCTTCCCCCTCTTCCCCCTCTTCCCCCTCTTCCCCCTCTTCCCCCTCTTCCCCCTCTTCCCACTCTTCCCTCTCTCACTCAATTGAGTAATCTTCTAGCGGGACGGGAGTATTCCTCTTCCCTAAACTAGTTTCCTCACGTAACAATTAACCAGTAAAGTGATTATGTGGGGATTTAAAAAGAAACTAATGAAAGCGATCGCACCGAATCTGGCATCTATTGTTGGTGAAGAAAATGCTGTATCGTGGGAGGAAACCGAAACCAGTCAGCAAAAATCCATATTAAGTGCGATCGCACCTGGAAATACTCCTAGTTGTATTGTCTATCCTGGCACTGAAGAAGAATTAGCTGCAGTTATTACCACAGCCCATAAAAACCATTGGCGAGTTTTACCCTGTGGTAATGGTAGTAAACTCCACTGGGGTGGCTTGGCTAAAGGTGTTGATATCGTTGTGAGTACAAAACGCCTCAACAACCTGATTGAACACGCTGTAGGTGATTTAACTATTACCGTAGAAGCAGGGATAAAGTTTGCAGATATCCAGGAGATTTTAGCAAAAGAGCATCAATTTCTCGCCCTTGACCCCAATGTACCGGAATCTGCCACCATTGGAGGTATAATTGCTACCGGAAATACAGGTTCTCTACGGCAACGTTATGGAAGTGTGCGCGACCAAATTCTTGGTATTAGGTTTGTTCGTAGTGATGGAGAAGTTGCCAAAGCTGGAGGAAAGGTAGTCAAAAATGTTGCTGGATACGATTTGATGAAGTTGTTTACTGGGTCTTATGGTACTTTAGGAGTTATTACCCAGGTGACGTTTCGAGTGTATCCATTGCCGCAAGCATCCCAGACAGTAGTGCTTACTGGTTCAGGGGAAAATGTCTCAAAAGCTGCAAGTATTCTCCGTAATTATGCGCTGACTCCTACCCAAGCTGATTTAGTTTCACCTCAGTTAGTATCTGACTTAGGATTGGGTCAGGGAATGGGATTAATGGCGCGTTTTCAAAGTATTCCTGAGAGTGTTAAGGAACAATCACAAAGGCTTTTGCAAGTGGGGGAAAAGTTAGGTTTGCATGGTACTTATGTAGCTGGGGATGAAGCTGACTTATGGAAAAGATTGCGAGAATCAATGAATGTTGGTCACCATGAATCGGCAATTACTTGCAAAATAGGAGTATTACCTACAGCTGCGGTTGATGTGTTGCAACAGGCAGAATTGGGTGTGGTTCATGTTGGAAGTGGTTTGGGGATGTTAAGGTTTGAGGATGAAAAAGGGCTGTTAGAAATGCAAAATTTTTGTGAGGCTAAGGGTGGTTTTTTAAGTGTCTTGGTTG
The DNA here is from genome assembly GCA_030065825.1 of Nostocaceae cyanobacterium. GTDB lineage: Bacteria > Cyanobacteriota > Cyanobacteriia > Cyanobacteriales > Nostocaceae > JASJCY01. The sequence goes on from JASJCY010000039.1 coordinate 10,086, forward strand.
CACCAATAAGGGTGAAGGAAAACTTGGATGTTTGGGGTTATACAGGGAATGCTTTGGAGTTGATGCGCTTAATTAAGAAACAATTTGATGGGGAAGAAATTTTGAGTTGTGGTCGGTTTGTAGGTGGGATTTAAGAAGAGAATTATAGCGCTTCCTAATCTGCTGAAGTACAAAAGGGCAGGCAAGGATGCCCCGCAGTCGCTACAACGGGGGGAACCCCCGCAACGCGCTGCTCTCTATCCCACAATAATTTTAGTAATTTCATCTTTACTTCACCAGACTGAGAAAAGCTATAAACCGCAGAGAAACAGCGAAAAGTGCGGTCTTGTGGGTTTCCCGCAAGAGCAACTTTTCAAGAGAGAGAACGCAAAGGAAGAGAGGGTAAGAAGAGATAATTATGCAAGTTTGGGATAATTCTGTTAATAATACGGTTAATAATACGGCGAGTATTAAGAATTTGCAGGGATTTGATGGCAAGAATCCACCTGATGGAAAATTGATTGATAGTTGTGTCCATTGTGGGTTTTGTTTGTCCACTTGTCCCAGTTATCGGGTAATTGGTAAAGAGATGGATTCTCCCAGAGGAAGAATTTATTTGATGGATGCGATTAATCAGGGAGAAATTGCTTTAAATACCGCGACAGTACAACATTTTGATAGTTGTTTGGGATGTTTGGCTTGTGTGAGTACTTGTCCTTCTGGGGTGGAATATGACAAGTTAATTTCGGCGACTCGTCACCAAGTTGAAAGAAATTATAATCGGAGTTTATGGGATAATTTCATTCGTCAATTAATATTTTCGCTTTTCCCTAATCCTGATATTTTAAGGATTTTACTTGTTCCGTTGTTTCTATATCAAAGGTTAGGTTTTTCTAAGTTCTTTCGCGCTACGGGGTTACTCAAAAATATCTCTCCCCGTTTGGCAGCGATGGAATCTATTTTACCGGAAATTACCCTGCAATCTTTTCAAAGTAATTTACCTGATGTGATTCCTGCGCAGAGTGAGAAACGTTATCGTGTGGGAGTGATTTTAGGATGTGTACAAAGGCTGTTTTTCTCATCTGTAAATGAAGCCACGGTGAGGGTTTTAACTGCTAATGGTTGTGAAGTAGTAATTCCTAAATCTCAGGGTTGTTGTGCAGCACTTCCAGAACACCAAGGACAAACAGAACAAGCGAAAGCTTTAGCAAGACAAATGATTGATAGTTTTGCAGAGACTGGAGTAGATTATATAATTATCAATGCTGCTGGTTGTGGTCATACTTTAAAAGAGTACGGTCATATACTAGCAGATGACCTAGAATATCGAGAAAAAGCCAAGGAATTTGCAGCGAAAGTAAGAGACGCACAAGAGTTTTTAGCAACCGTTGGTTTAACTGCAAAATTATCACCCTTAGCTGATAAACCTTTAAATTTGGTTTATCAAGACGCTTGTCATTTATTACACGGACAAAAAATTAGTGTGCAACCCCGTCAGTTATTAAGACAAATTCCAGAAGTGAGTTTAAAAGAACCCTTAGATGCAGCAATTTGTTGTGGAAGTGCGGGGGTTTATAATATGTTGCAACCGGAAGTAGCAGAGGAATTGGGTAAGCAGAAAGTGCAAAATTTGTTAAACACTGGTGCGGATTTAATTGCTTCTCCTAATCCCGGTTGTAGTTTGCAGATTGGGAAGCATTTGCAAGAAAAGAAAATAGCAATTATGCATCCCATGGAATTGTTAGATTATGCAATTCGTGGGGAAAAATTTGAGCTTTTCTAACCCCATTAGACCTCAAGCTAAAGCCCTTGTCATTACCAAATTAAGTAGTAGCATATCTAACCTAATTTAATGCAATAAATTTGGTGTTGCTGTTAGCGCAGCTTGGGGTTAGCCATATCCATAGGGTGAAAATGATTTCGCATGATTCTAAAACCCTTGTTCGGTGACGTTGCATTGCAACGTCACCGAACATTACGTTGCAATGTCTCTACAACCGGATTCATACTTCAAATTCGCAACACCAGAAATTTTGTAGTTTGGGTTGAAAATATAGCGCTTTTCAGTTGAGTCCAATACACGAGGGAACCTCACCCCGTCCTGCGGACACCCCTCTCCGAACTTGCGGAGAGGGGAAGGGGGTGAGGTTCATCTGTATTCTATCCAAGTGAAAACCGCTATAGTAGGTTGGGTAGAGCGACAGCGTAGACGACCAAAAGCAGGCAACTCGTAAGCGAAGCTTTCTCGAAGAGTAGAGTAACCCAACTTGCGTCTTGGTAATGTCGGGTTTCGTTCCACCCCTGCGGGGTGTGCAAGCTACAACCCAACCTACACCTATAGCGAAGCGAGTTTTTTGGTAGTTCAAAGTCTTAACTATAGCGGTTTTCGGTTGGGTGCAATACAAATTTGACCTCACCCTGACAAGACCGGACATCCCTCTCCGAACTTGCGGAGAGGGAAAGAGGGTGAGGTTCTTAGTGTATTGGACTGAAGTGAAAACTGCTATATAGCGAAGCGAGTTTTTTTGTAAGTCCACACAAAAAGCTTGCGCTGACTTTTCAGTTAGCGCAAACTATCTTCGTTCTTTATTGATTGGTAATTAGTACTTAGTTTGATTACACCTGAGCTAATTCTGGTGTAGGACGCTTGCTGTTGCGAATATTGGTAATTGCTTCAGCATAATCTGGGGCTTTAAACACAGCGGAACCCGCGACGATCGCATTTGCTCCAACTTCCAAAACCTGCCAGGTATTATTAGCCTTGAGTCCACCATCCACTTCAATCCAGGGATCTAAACCGCGCTCATTACACATTTGACGCAGCTTGCGAATTTTGGGCACTACTCCTGGGATAAAACTTTGACCCCCAAAACCGGGGTTTACACTCATAATTAAGATTAAGTCGCAAACTTCCAACACGTACTCAATCATATCTAAAGATGTAGAAGGATTGAGTACTACACCAGCTTGTTTGCCAAGTTCTTTAATTTGGCATAAAGTGCGGTGTAAGTGAGGAGATGCATTATGTTCACAATGTACAGAAATGATATCAGCACCCGCTTTTGCAAAATCCGCAACATACTTTTCTGGCTCCACAATCATCAAATGGACATCCAGAGGCTTAGTAGTTACCGGACGGATCGCCTCCACAACCAAAGGACCGATCGTAATATTAGGTACAAATCTACCATCCATTACATCAACGTGAATCCAATCGGCTCCCGCTGCGTCTACAGCGCGGATTTCTTCTCCCAAACGGCTGAAATCCGCTGATAGGATAGATGGAGCAATTACTGTGTTTTTTGGAGATTGGTTTTGGGTCATGGTTAGTGGGTTTTGATGCGTTTTCGTCTGTAGGTATTGTAACAAAATATTGAGCAACTCCTCACTTTTTTGATCCCATACAGAAATGAGAGATGAAGAGGTAGGGGGAGATAGGGAGACAAGAGAGAGGGGGAAGACAAGGAAGGATTATTTACCATTATTACCAATTACCAATTACCAATTACCAATTACCAATTCCCCCTTATTTTTTGAGAGATCGCTTAACTAATTTATGATGAAACAATTATCTTGGATGGTTTTGGGTTTAAGTTGTTGCTGGTGGACTTTGCCTGTACAAGCTTTAGATAGTCCTTATATAGGCTCTAAAGGTATTGATGCTCGGAAATTACACAAATTTCCCTATAATTTAACTGGTCGTAAAATTGCTATTGGTCAAGTAGAAATTGGTCGTCCGGGAATGTTTGGCTGGGATAAAGCCGTGTCTGGGAATCATAGAGTATCTCTGGCTGGGGTATTCTTCCGCAATAAACCTGCAAAATCCAATAGCAGTGTTGATACCCATGCCTATAATGTTGCTGCGATTATGGTTAGTAACGATAAAGGCTTTCCTGGAGTTGCTCCCGCAGCGCGATTGTATTCATCTGCTGTCGGTTCTACTAAAGGAACAGCCCAAGCACAGGAATGTTTATCAGCCCAGCATATAGCAATGCAAAATGGTGGCGATGTTCGTGCTATCAATTTTAGCTTTGGAGAGCCATTAAATCGCGATCCGCGACCGGATGCCATGTTAGATGGTAATGCTTTACTAACAAAATGTGTAGATTGGTCAAGTCGCGTTCATAATGTTCTATATGCCATCGCTGGTAACCAAGGAAAAGGTGGAATTCCCATCCCCACAGATAACTTTAACGGAGTCAATGTGGCTTTTTCCACCATCCGGGAAAGAATGTTTCAGAAAGTAGACGTTTCTAATTTGGCTGCGGTAAGTGAGGCTATTGCCAGACAACTGGCTGGAAAAGAGTTTAACCTAGGGAAACGTCGTGCCATTGGTATAGTGGCTCCCGGTAACAACATTCCCGTACTTAAACCCAATGGCATACAAACCAAAGTCACCGGTACAAGTTTTGCTTCCCCTCAAGTTACAGCAACAGTAGCATTATTACAAGAATTTGGCGATCAACTACTCCAGAAAAAACAGCGCAATTGGAGTGTATCTTCTCGTCGTCATGAAGTCATGAAAGCGGTTTTGCTCAATTCCGCAGAAAAAATTAAAGATGATGGTAATGGCTTGCGCTTGGGAATGACGCGGACGCTAATTGACAAGCAAAATCAAAACTGGTTGGTGTCTGATGCCTACAAAGACCCGAAAATTCCCTTAGATTCCCAAATGGGAACAGGTCATTTAAATGCCTTTCGTGCCTATAAACAGTTTAGCGCTGGTCAATGGAAGCCATCCCTAGCAGTTCCAGCCATTGGTTGGGATTATCGTCTAGTGGAAACAGAAAAATATCGGGAATATATATTGGCACAACCCTTACAAAAAGGGAGTTTTGTGTCTGTAACCTTAGCTTGGAATAGGTTAGTAGAACTCAAGGATCAAAATCGCAATGGCATGTTTGACGCTGGAGAAGATTTTCGCGATCGCGGTTTAAATAACCTTGACCTCTACTTAGTAAAAGTTGATAAAAAAAATACCGATAATGATGCGGTGTGTGCCTCTATTAGTCATGTTGATAGTGTAGAGCATATTTTTTGTCCGGTTCCTGACACTGGAACTTACAAAATCCGCGTCCAGTTTAAACGACAGATAAATGAACCTACCCAGCTATATGGTTTAGCTTGGTGGACTGTCCCCAAGAAGTAGGAGTGGGGGGAGAGGGGGAGATGGGGGAGATGGGGGAGAATTAATAACTCCTACTCCCCTCCCGCTAGAAGATTACTGAATTGAGTCAGAGGGGGAAGAGGGGGAAGAGGGGGAAGAGGGGGAAGAGGGGGAGAAATTTTTATAGGTAATCTTAGAACGAGAAGGGAGTAACTCCTAACTCCTAACTCCTCACTCCTAATTTCGCAATCACCCATTACCTATTACCAATTACCAATTACCAAAACTAATGTGTTGCCAAAACTGTAACCGTCCCATAGTCAGGTAACTACAGATGTCATAGTCAGAGTAAAGACTTTGACTATTTTATTGAGAAAATGAAGCAAAAATTAAGTAATCTTAAAGGAAATTTCTTGCAAAGACGCTATGCTGTACGTTTGGGTAGACGTTACGTTTTGGCTGCTGCTGGGGTTGTATTAATGGGTGTCTTGGGATGCTCACAAGTTAATGGGAACACTAAAAATATGGCTCAATCTCAAAAACCCGGTTCGGAATCATCTATATCAACCAAAATCTCCAATCTCGATAGCAGATTGGTAGCAGCAAATACTAAATTTGGTTTTAAACTTTTTTCCCAAGTTTTAGAGAGGGATCAGGGTAAAAATATTTTTGTTTCCCCTTCTAGTATAGCGATCGCCTTGGCAATGACCTACAACGGTGCCAGTGGTAGCACGCAAACGGCAATGGCAAAAGCACTCGAGTTACAGGAATTGAATTTGTCAGAGATTAATTCCTCTAACGCGGCATTAAAAGTGTTGTTAGAAAATCCAGATCCAAAAGTACAACTGAATATTGCTAACTCACTTTGGGCAAATCAGAATGTTCAATTTAATCCGGATTTTCTCAAACGCAATCAAGATTTTTATCAAGCAAAGGTAGAAAACGTAGATTTTAAAAATACAGCTACACCGAAGTTGATTAATGATTGGATTCAGGAAAATACTAGTGGAAAAATCAATAAAATAGTTGACAAAATCCCACCTGACCAAATGCTATATCTGATTAATGCTATATATTTCAAAGGTCAGTGGACTAGTAAATTTGATAAAGCTCAAACTAAAGATCATCCCTTTTATCTTGCATCTGGTAAGTCAAAGCAGCATCCAATGATGTCAAAAACTGATGATTATAGATATTATGAAAATGAAGAATTTCAAGCGGTAAATTTACCTTATGGTGAAAATGGTAAAATTAGCTTTTATGTTTTCTTGCCTAAAAAGAGTTCCAACCTGAATAATTTCTATAAAAAATTAAATCAAGAAAACTGGGAAAAATGGATGTCTCAATTTAGGAAAAGAGAAGGCTTCCTTCGCTTACCCCGCTTTAAAATGGACTATGAAATTAATCTTAATGATAGTCTGAAAGCTTTAGGCATGGGTGAGGCTTTCACCAAGGTTGCTAATTTTTCTGGCATGGGCACAAAACTGAAAATTAGTGAAATTAAACATAAAACTTTTGTAGAAGTAAATGAAGAAGGCACCGAAGCCGCAGCAGTTACTTCTGTTGGCATTGCACCAACCTCTGCCATGCCATCATTGGAACCTTTCCGGATGATTGTTGATCGACCTTTCTTCTTTGCTATTCAAGATCAAACCACAGGAAGCCTTTTATTTATGGGTTCGATGATGGAACCAAAACCTGAAGGATAAAGGGTCAAAGGTGAAGAATTAAGGGTGAAAAATTAACGATATAGCGCTTCCTAATCTGCTGAAGTACAAAAGGGCAGGCAAGGATGCCCCGCAGTCGCTACAACGGGGGGTAGACGACGGTCGGGAGGCTTCTCGGAGAGTACCCCAACGCCAGTTCACTCAACGCGGGAAACCCCGTTCGCGGAGCGTCTCCGCAGGAGTTAGTTTCTTTAAGCGGGGGAACCCCGCCTAAGCGTTCTTCTCTCCGCGCACGTGACTGGCTCCGCAACGCGCTGCTCTCTACCCCACAATAATTTTAGTAATTTCATCTGTACTTCACCAGACTGAGAAAAGCTATATATTTAGTTGATGATGGCTACTTAGTTGTTTACTTATAATAAATATTTCATTTTTTCCTTTTAATAGGAACTGAAAAATAATATTATCTAAAGAATAGACCTCTTGCAAAACTGCCCCCTACAAGAGGAAGGCAACAGGCAACAGGCAACAGATTATATAAGGTACTCTTCCTTCCCGTTCCCTGTTCCCGACCTCACGCAAGAAGTCTAATATAAACTCAAACTTCAAAAACATTATTATATTTGTTGTTAGTTTTTATAGAGTTAGAGAAACAATTCAGGGTGCGTGAACAAGGGAAATGTAAATGAATCAATTTCTATTTTCAACAAGTTGGTGGGTGCCCTTATATGGCTTATTAGGTGCAATTTTTACATTGCCATGGTCAATGGGTATAATTCGTCGCACAGGTCCAAGACCAGCAGCATATTTTAACTTGTTGGCGACATTATTAGCTTTTTTCCATAGTGTATTTGTCTTTCAAGACATTTGGAGTAAAGAACCAGAAATTTTCATAATTAACTGGTTCAAAGCAGCAGATTTTGACTTATCCTTTGCTTTGGATATTTCACCAGTAAGTATTGGGGCAACGGTTTTAATTACAGGGTTAAGTTTGTTGGCACAAATTTATGCCTTGGGTTATATGGAAAAAGACTGGTCATTGGCACGCTTTTTTGCCTTGATGGGTCTTTTTGAAGCAGCATTGAGTACTTTAGCAATCAGTGATTCCTTGTTTCTCAGTTATGCAGTCCTGGAAATATTAACCCTTTCTACCTATTTGCTGGTAGGATTTTGGTACGCTCAACCTTTAGTGGTAACAGCAGCGCGAGATGCTTTTCTTACCAAACGGGTGGGTGACTTACTATTGTTAATGGGAGTAGTTACCCTTTCGACTATTGCAGGCAGTTTAAACTTTTCTGACTTGTATGAATGGGCACAAACCGCTGATTTAAGCCCCCTGACATGGAATTTACTGGGTTTGGCACTAATTGCTGGACCATTAGGTAAGTGCGCTCAATTTCCCTTGCATCTATGGTTGGATGAAGCTATGGAAGGACCTAACCCAGCCTCAATCTTGCGGAACTCCATGGTAGTAGCTGGGGGTGCTTATTTACTGTATAAGCTACAACCGATTTTAGTCTTCTCACCTTGGGCATTGGATACCTTGGTTGTCTTGGGTTTAATCACAGCAGTAGGGGCAACTTTAGTATCCCTAGCACAAATCGACATCAAACGCACATTATCTCATTCTACTAGCGCTTATATGGGGTTAGTGTTTTTGGCAGTGGGATTGGAACAAGGGGGTGTAGCGCTAATGTTGCTATTCACCCACGCTATTGCCAAGGCATTACTATTTATGAGTTCTGGTTCGGTAATTTTAACTACTAGTACCCAAGATATCACAGAAATGGGTGGTTTATGGTCGCGGATGCCAGCAACTACCACTGCTTACTTAGTTGGAGCAGCGGGAATGGTAACATTATTGCCTTTGGGAAGTTTTTGGGCAATGCTGTCATGGGCTGATGGTTTATGGTTATTTACTCCTTGGGTAGTTGCTGTTTTAGTATTAGTTAATGGTTTTACAGCATTAAATTTGACTAGGGTATTTCGGTTGGTATTTTGGGGAAAGCCCAAGCAAAAGACCCGTCGTGCCCCAGAAGTTCAATGGCCTATGGCTTTACCTATGGTATCTTTAACCATGGTAACTCTTTTAGTTCCCCTAATGTTACAACAATGGTATTTGTTACCGACCTGGGATAGCATTAATTGGTATGTGGTTGGTCTGTTGATCGGTTCTGCGGTGTTAGGAGTCGGTACCGGTTGTGCAATCCATCTCCACCAATCTTGGTCAAGGTCGAGAATTTTAGCTTGGCGATTTTTACAAGATTTATTAGGTTACGATTTTTATATTGACCGCATCTATAAAGTAACGGTGGTGGGTGCGGTAGGTCTGCTGTCTAAAATTTCCGCTTGGAGCGATCGCTATATTTTGGATGGTTTGGTGAATTTAGTGGGGTTTGCAGCCATTTTTGGCGGACAAAGTTTGAGGTATAGTGTTTCTGGTCAATCCCAAGGATATTTGTTGACTATTTTAATGGGAATCAGTTTGCTGGGTTTATTTATTAGCTGGTCTTTGGGTTTACTAGACCAATTTCCCTGGGATAAGTTGCCTTTTTAGCTAAGAGGTTATTTATAAAGTAAACCTTAAGACCCAAGAAACCGGGTTTCTTTGAGACTAAGTACGATGCGGATTCGATACTCTACCCATAAAAACCCGGTTTCTCCCTACACCCATAGACTTAATATTTACTTTATAAATGGTCTCTAACATCTTACACCAGTTGCAATCAGCACAGAGAAACCGGGTTTATAAAGGAAAAATTAGGATTAACTGCAGATCAATATTCGCAATTAACCCGGTTTATGACAGTGGTGCTTTTATATTTAATTGAACCACTTAGGGCTTTACGTTTCCCCCAGGGTAGATACGAACAAGAGATTTTTCATCGTCCCGATTTACTTGTATTTATGCTCAGTGTTTTAATTTTGTTGCCGTTGTTAGGTGCGGCTATAATTGCTTTTTTCCCTTTTAGTTTAAAGCCGAAGGTTTCCCGTGGATTGGCTTTAACTGTTGTGACGGTGGCTTTTGCATGGACAGTTTTTATTGCCAGTCAGTTTAATCCTCTGCAAGTCAATCAACAGTTTACGGAGTTTCTACCCTGGATTGATGTTTTGGGTTTGAATTACCATATTGGGGTAGATGGACTATCTTTGCCGTTGTTGTTGTTAAATGGACTGTTGACGGCTATTGCTATCTACAGCAGCGATACAGACTTACACCGTCCCCGATTGTATTACTCTTTGCTTCTGGTGTTAAATACCGCAGTTACAGGAGCATTTTTAGCACAGGATTTACTGTTATTTTTCATATTTTACGAACTGGAACTGATTCCCATGTATTTGCTAATCGCCATTTGGGGTGGTCAGCGACGGGGTTATGCAGCGACAAAATTCCTCATATATACAGCTGTTTCGGGAATTCTGATTTTAGCTAGTTTCCTGGGTATAGTTTGGCTGAGTGGTGCTGATAGCTTTGCTTTGCAGGGTTTAAATACTACCACCTTATCCTTAGCCACACAAATCTTACTCCTAGGGGGGATTATTATCGGTTTCGGGATTAAAATTCCCCTTGTCCCTTTCCATACATGGTTACCAGATGCTCACGTGGAAGCTTCTACTCCAATTTCGGTACTCTTAGCAGGGGTACTGTTGAAATTGGGAACCTATGGTTTGTTGCGGTTTGGTATGTATTTATTACCAGAAGCTTGGAGTTTTCTCTCTCCTTGGCTGGCATCTTGGGCTGTAGTTAGCGTTTTATATGGTGCATCCTGTGCGATCGCCCAAAAGGATATGAAGAAAATGGTGGCATATAGTTCTATTGGACACATGGGGTATATCCTTTTAGCTGCTGCTGCTGCCACACCTTTGAGTATTTTGGCTACAGTCCTGCAAATGATTAGCCATGGTTTGATTTCTCCCCTGTTGTTTTTACTGGTAGGTGTGGTATATAAAAAAGCTGGTAGTCGGGATTTAGATGTAATTCGGGGACTGTTAAACCCAGAGAGGGGTTTGCCTGTAATTGGTAGTTTAATGGTGTTGGGAGTAATGGCAAGTGCGGGAATTCCGGGAATGGTGGGCTTTATTTCGGAATTTCTGGTGTTTCGGGGCAGTTTTGAAGTCTATCCGCTGCAAACCCTACTGTGTATGATTGGTACGGGATTAACAGCAGTTTACTTTTTACTTTTGACAAATCGTGCCTTTTTTGGTCGTCTATCTGCCCAAGTTGAAAATTTACCACGGGTATATAGTCGCGATCGCATACCTGCTGTAATTTTAGCTGTACTAATTGTAATTTTTGGTATTCAGCCCTCTTGGCTGGTACGCTGGACAGAAGCAACCACCACTGCCATGGTAAATACCTATGAGATAGTAGGAACGGTATCTGCAAAGGAATTAAAAATTGGTAATTTGTAATTGGTAATTGGTAATGGGTAATTGGTATTAGGGAATAGGGAATAGGGAATAGAGAACAGGAAACTATTAACAATTAAGAATTATTTGAATATTTGGCATTTTTAATTGTTATTATATCGTCGGTTTGTATTTGGAGAGCTAGCAATGGTAACTGCAAAAAACAAGGCTAAAAACCATCCTTTAGAGGAGTATATAAACCGCTTGCAAACAGGACAAGCACTACTGTGCGATAGTCCCGAAAATGTATTGGAAGTAGTGGGAATTCTTAAAAGTTATGGCGTAGTTTTGGATGCTTATTCCAAAAATCTAATTTATATTGCTGAAAATCAATTTCTGGTCTTTTTCCCGTTTTTTAAATATTTTAATGGGGAATTTTCTGTTAACAAATTACTCAAGCATTGGTGCCACGACCGAATTAATTATGAATATGCCGAATATTGTATGAAAGCAATGTTTTGGCATGGTGGTGGTGGACTGGATCAATATTTAGATTCAAAGGAATTTGTAAAAAGAGCGCAAGCAGTTATTAATGCTAAATTTAGAAATAATCCCTTAATTTTGGGAATTAATCAACTTTTTCCAGATTTTTTAATTGAACAGTTGCGCGTGTCTGCATATTACAGCGGTTTGGGTCAATTTTGGCGAGTAATGGCTGATATGTTCCTGGACTTATCAGACCGATATGACGGGGGTGAAATTAAATCAATTCCTCAAATTGTAGACCATATCAAAGCTGGTTTAGTAGCAGCAGCAAATAAACCCATTGTCTATGCAGTTAAAATTAAAAATCAAGTTTATAATATCATTCCTGCAGCGGCAAATTTAACTTTTCTTGCAGATACAGCAGTTCCCTATGTAGAGGCTGTTTTCTTTCGAGGAACACCTTTCCCCGGTACAGTTTCTTATAATGCCCAAGCATATCAAATTCCCCCAGACCAAGGACGATTTCAATATGGTGCATTATATGCAGATCCCTTACCAATTGGTGGTGCAGGTATTCCTCCTACCTTGTTAATGCAAGATATGCGTCATTATATCCCCGAATATTTACATGCTGTTTATCGTCGTCGTACCCGGGGAGAAGATGATTTGCGGGTACAAATTTGTGCAACTTTCCAAAAATCAATGTTTTGTGTAACTACAGCTGCAATTTTAGGATTAATGCCTTATCCAGCAGATACTCAAGAACCATCAGAAAAACAAGCTAACCGCGTTTATTTACAAAAGTGGATGGATAGATTACAAACATCCCGCATTTTGTCAGTAAATAAGTCATAACAATTAAAAATTGAAAATTCCAAATTCAAAATTTTAGACTCCAGTTAAAAATCCGGGGACTTGAATAATCATACTCCCCTTTTTTATAGTTAGATGTTTTAACAATTAAAAATTCCAAATTCCAAATTCAAAATTTTAGACTTCAGGGAAAAATCCGGGAACTTAAATCATCATACTCCACTTTTTTATAGTTAGATGTTTTAACAATTAAAAATTCCAAATTCCAAATTCCAAATTTTAGACTCCAGGGAGAAATCCGGGAACTTAAATCATCATACTCTCCTTTTTTATATAGCAGTTTTCACTTGGATAGAATACAGATAAACCTCACCCCTTTCCCCTCTCCGCAAGTTCGGAGAGGGGAGTCGGTCGGACGGGGTGAGGTTTCGAGTGTATTGGACTCAACTGAAAACCGCTATAGTTACATGTTATAACAATTAAAAATTCCAAATTCCAAATTTAAGACTTCAGGGAGAAATCTGGGAACTTAAATCATCATACTCCACTTTTTTATAGTTAGATGTTTTAACAATTAAAAATTGAAAATTCCAAATTCAAAATTTTAGACTCCAGGGAGAAATCTGGGGAGTTAAATAATCATACTCCACTTTTTTGTAGTTAGATGTTTTAACAATTAAAAATTGAAAATTCCAAATTCAAATTTTCAGACTTCAGGGATAAATCTGGGGACTTGAATAATCATACTCAACTTTTTTATAGTTAGATGTTATAACAATTAAAAATTCCAAATTCCAAATTCCAAATTCCAAATTTCAGACTCCAGTTAAAAATCCGGGGAATTAAATAATCATACTCATTAAAAATTCCAAATTCCAAATTCAAATTTTCAGACTTCAGGGATAAATCTGGGGACTTGAATAATCATACTCATTAAAAATTCCAAATTTCAAATTCCAAATTTCAGACTCCAGTTAAAAATCCGGGGAATTAAATAATCATACTCATTAAAAATTCCAAATTTCAAATTCCAAATTTCAGACTCCAGGGAAAAATCCGGGGAATTGAATAATCATACTCCACTTTTTTATCGTTACATGTTATAACAATTAAAAATTCCAAATTCCAAATTCAAAATTCAAAATTTAAGACTCCAGGGAGAAATCCGGGGAGTTAAATAATCATACTCCACTTTTTTATAGTTACATATTTGAAAACAGGAGTAAAACAATCAGGACTTACGATAGTGTCACAATTGGTAGCTGGTGCGTGAGGTCGGAAGTCTTATTTCTACGTTCACATCGTTTCGTAGCGTCACACACCCTACAAGAAAAAATGTGTCAGTTGCGTAAGTCCTAACAATTTTAGATTTTAGATTTTAAATTTTAGATTTTAGATTTATTTTTGAACCTTCAATCCATAGACGTGCAGCACCTATTTACTCCTATGATAAAAACAAAGTATCCATAGTAATCCATAATTTAAAATCTAAAATTCGTATTTTTAATTTTTAATTGTTTACCCCATTTTCTGTTCTAAATTGGTAAGGTAATTATAAACTCTGTACCCTCACCAAACTTAGAGTTGCATTCAATTGTTCCCTTGTGTTTGTCAACAATAATTTGTTTACTAATAGCTAGTCCTAATCCTGTTCCTTGTCCCACAGCTTTGGTAGTAAAAGATTGGTCAAAAATTCGTGCTTGCACTTCAGGACTCATACCAATTCCATTATCTTTAATGGCAATTGTAACCATGTTTTGACTAGGGTCAGTTGTTGTAGTAATAGTAATAATATTTGGATCGGCAACTATTTCTTGAAAAGAACGGTTACGATTTAATTCCTCAAAGGCATCAATAGCATTGGCAATTAGATTCATAAATACTTGGTTTATTTGTCCCGGATAGCAGCTGATGGGGGGTAATTGAGCATATTGTTTAATTACCTGGATTTCCGGACGATGTTCATTAGCTTTGAGTCGATGTTTAAGTAGCATTATAGTGCTATTAATTCCTTCATGAATTTGGAATTCTACCTGACATGAAATATCCCCACGGGCAAAAGTTCTTAAAGAAAGACTTATATCCTTGAGACGGGTAACTCCATGACGCATGGATGTCAACAGCTTTGGCAAATCCTCAGTTAGATACTCTAAATCTATTTCTTCTATTAACTCAGTAATTTCTTCGTCTGGTTCTGGATTTTTTTCTTGATATAGTTCTACTAAGCTAAAAATGTCTTTTGTATATCCTTCAATATGAGAAACATTTGCAGCAATAAAACTAATAGGATTATTAATTTCATGTCCAATACCTGCAACAAGTTGTCCCAAGGTAGACATTTTTTCACTTTGGATTAGTTGTAGTTGGGTTGTTTGCAATTCTTGCAGGGATTGGCTTAATTCTGCGGTACGCTGTTGTACTTGTTGTTCAAGACTGCGGGTAAGATGAGATAACTTTAGATGTAACTTTAATCTGGCAATTACTTCTTCCTGTTGGAAGGGTTTAGTAATATAATCTACCGCACCAATTTCTAAACCTTTGACTTTATCTGTAGTATCAGATAATGCCGTCATAAAAATTACCGGAATATGCTGAGTGTCGGGATTAGCTTTTAGTCTGCGACAAGTTTCAAACCCATTAATTCCTGGCATCATTACATCTAGAAGAATCAAATCAGGTTGAGCATATTCTGTTTGTTCAATTGCTGATTCTCCATCTATTGCCATCAGGGTTTTCCAACCATATCCTTGAATAGCTTCTGATAGCACCTTAAGATTATTGGGATTATCATCAACTAAAAGAATATGCATTGGTTGTTCCAGAATTGCAGTCATGATTTGGGTGACTCCTTGGCTATAAATTGTTTGAGTAGTTTACGTATTTGTCCAGTCTGGAAATTGACAGTCAATTTATTTAATTTTTGTGCAAAAGGAATAAACTGCTGATCTTGTGCTTTAATTTCCTTTAGTATTCCCTCAATTCCTGGAATATCACCCATCATTGCCAAATGATACAGTTTTTGTAAAATTTCTTCTGATGGCACAACTAATTCACTTTCAGAAATAGAAGCTTGTTCTTTCACAGAAGATAATTCTGGAGATGTTGATTGAGCATAAATCCATTCCAACCCCAGCAGAGATTGCAATGTCTGAAGCAGTTCATCTGCTTGCAGGGGTTTGGGTAGAAAGGTTTTTGCCCCTGCTGCTAAACTTTTTTGGCGATCGGCATCAAAAACACTAGCACTGGAGACAATAATAGGAATAGAGCAAGTTTGGGGATTAGCTTGTAGTTTAACCATCAGTTCAAAGCCATCCATATTAGGCATGGCTAAATCTAGTAAAATGACATTAGGATTATTTTCATTTGCCAACTTTAATCCTTGTAAACCATCCTCTGCTTCCAGGGTACGAAAACTAATTGTTCGCAACAAGTTACTCAACAAAGAACGGTGATTATCATCGTCATCAACAATCAGAACTTGGGGTGGATTACCCTTAATCCCGATGATTTGTTGCTGGTTGGAAACTACTTCTTGTATATTCCAATCGTTGATGATTGGCATCGTTAAATTTAACGAAAAAATACTCCCTTCACCCAAAATACTCTCTACCTGAATTTGACTACCCATCAACCCTACAATTCTTTGACTGATGGTTAATCCTAAACCTGTACCTTCAGGACGTTTTCCAGAATCACCAACTTGTTCAAAAGGCTGAAAAATCTTTTGTAATTGTTCAGGTGACATACCAACACCCGTATCTTCAATCTGGAAGCGAATTGTACAATTGGATGATTCAGACTCGATTCTATCTACTTTTAAAGTCACTCCACCTTTATCAGTAAATTTAATCGCATTACCCAATAAATTAATTAATACCTGCCGCAATCGCTTTTCATCAACTTCCACAGCAGTGGGCAAAGATTCATCTAAAATTACATCAAATACAATCCCTTTTTGTTCTGCCCTAATTCGACAAATCTCTGTAACACCCTGTAAAAAGCCTGGTAAATAAACGTTACTCGGAAATAATTCCAATTTACGAGCTTCGATTTTGGAAAGATCCAAAATGTCATTAATTAACATTAATAAATGAGTTCCACATTGACGAATAATGCCCACTCCTTGTAAATTTTCATCATTGAGATTCGACGAACGTTCCAATACCTGAGCATATCCAAGAATACCGTTCAGTGGTGTCCGTAACTCATGACTCATATTGGCAAGAAAGTCACTTTTGGCTTGATTCGCACTATCCGCAGCTTGTTTTGCTTCCAGCAATTCCTGAGTACGTTCTGCAACTTTAACTTCCAGGGTTTTAGAATAGTCTATTAACTGAGCATTAGCAATTTCTAACTGACGATTAGTATCTTCAAGTTTCCTATTCTTATAGGCATTTGTTGTGGCAATGACGCTGGCAATAAAAGCCGCTAAACTTGGTGTTATTGGTAGTAATAATCCAGCCAAAAATACACAATAGCTACCCCCAACCAAACCTACACTCATACCTACAGTTGCCCAGAGAATATTACCCCCCGGAAAACGTTTTTTGCTATTGCTAGCTAACCACCAACTTCCCCCAGAACCAATAGCTGACCATAGACTAACCCAAATTAAGAAACCAACCCCACCAATACCATATATATTATTATTCCCCATTTTTGCTCCCCGCACCAATTGCAAGGCAATATTGGCATGAATCGCAACCCCAGGAGTCGGATTCCCAGCATGGAACCAAGAGGAACTAAAAGGAGTACCAAAAAAATCATTAGTACTCGCAGCAGTGGAACCAATAAACACCATGCGATCGCGCATCATGTCTTTAGGAATCTTTCCTGCTAAAACATCACGCATGGTTATCGTGGGAAATGCTGTTTCCGAACCATGCCAGTTGAGCAAAATTTGATATCCACCTAAATCTGCATCAGTATAACCCGCTTCTAGGCTTTGCAATGGTAAGTGAATTTGCTTACCCAACTGAAATTTTTGCTGCTGGGGGTCAATACTTTCTAAACTAATTCCTTCTGCTTCCAAGTACTTTAAAGCTACAATGGTTGCCAATCCTGCTTTGAGAGTGTCTTTCTCTTTTGTATCTACCGCTGTTAACAAAGCACGTCGCACGTGGCGATCGCCATCTAGTACTAAATCTGCAAAACCCACTTGCTCAAGTTTTTTCAACTCTGGTGGTGCATTGACTCCTTCCCCGGTAATTTTCTCTACTCCAAATAAATTGGGAGTAGTTTTAAATACTTCTACAAGTTGATCGTGTCCGGCTCCCTCAGGTAAATCTCGGTATAAATCTAAACCTATAGCTCTGGGTTTTTGCGCCCTAATTTTTGATAATAAGTCAGCAAGTGACCAATCAGGAATAGGCCATTTACCTACAGACTGGATATCTTGTTCATCAATTGTAACAATTACAACCTCTGGAGCTAATTTGGAATCGGAAGAAGAGCGAAAAAACTGATCTCGTGTTTGCCACTCTGGCAAGTTAAATAGTCCGATTCCTTGCCCTGCAATCACAGCGAGGGTGACACTGGGGGTAATAATAAAAATACTACGGCTACGTCGAAAAAAGGCTTTAATTTTATGCCACATTAATCCTCACGAATGAGTCAAAACTTAAAAGTCAACTGAAGGAAGAGGGTTTGAGCGGAAGAAGGAAGAGGGTTTGAGCGGTTTTATGTTTGTCAGAAGCTTGGAGTGCTCCTAAACTCATAAAGTCGTAAACGACGCGGAACCTATATCCATCACGAAGAAGGGAAAAAGGAAAATCGTCCTTGTGCATAAGTGCCTCCTTCCACTCTACTCAAAGCCGCTACCGCGTCTACCTTCCATATCCGTTGGCAGAAGCCTTCGGTCATATAAATACGTAATTACTTGTAGAAGTGAAGTGACTCCACTCCTACGTAATTAACCTATGTTAATTCTTCAGCACAATTACAGGAACCTGATCAATATCTTTGAGTCCAACGGAAGCCAGCAATTCTGACCAATGCTGATTTAGGCTTTTATTGTTTGGTTCCTCAGCTTGCAATTTAGCTAAAGTTGCTACACAGTCATACCAAACTCCGTGTTTACCGAAGGCTTCTGCTTGCTTAAGTAAGTCTTTTTCTTGCATTGCCTTTGCTACCTCTGGATTAGGTTGAATACGCTGAATCCAACCATCCACATAAGGAGTTCTGGGACTGAGTTCCTCGTCAAGTTTCAGTGCTAAGAACCACTGATAGTTCTGCTCAACTTTTAAGGTGGTGGGAACTTGAATCGAAACAACTCCAGCTTTACCAGATACTGGTAAAGTCATTTGGTGTAGAGTATTGCCAGCATCATCCTTGAGGCTAAAAATTGCCTCTTTTGCCCCAGATTCGGGAAGATAAACCAAAATGGTGGGACGTTCAGACACCGTGGTGCCAAAATAGGTTTGAGGCACAACAGCCAAAATTGCAGCAGGTCCGGTGCTAGCATTGAGATGATTCAAATAGTAGCTACCATCCCGAGATGCAGCACTAGCAGCAGATTGGGGTGTACCTTTGCCAGAAACAGGAGTAAACAACTCTCCACGGGATGCTCTCTTGCCAGAAACAGGAGTAAACAACTCTCCACGGGATGCTCCCCCTGTGGTTTGATTGGGACTAGATTGTCTTGGTTTGGGAGTGAACAGGTTACCACGAGATGCCCCACCAACAGATGAATTGGGAGCAAATTTAACAGGAGGAGTAAATAAACTGCCGCGAGATGCTCCACCAGTGCCTTGATTTGGTGCTTTTTGTCTTTCTGGTGGAACAAACTGAATTGTCCCTCTAGATGCTCCTCCTGTGGCTTGACTGGGAGCATCCTGGTTTGGGGGAGGATTAAAACCAATAGCATAAGCACTTTGGCTGGGTATCCATCCAGTGCTACACATTAAAGCAAGCATACTTAAGGTGCCTGCCAATTTCTGTTTCATAATTCTATGTTCCTTTTCTTAAATCAGGTAGTTGCAGATTTCCTGAGGATTGATGGTGAATATGCTATGGAAAAAGTATTTTAAATTACTAAAAACAGGCTGAATTACATAAATTCTAAATCTGCAAATTATATTCTACAAACTCCATTATTTATTTGTCTGTGGGAAAATTACTTAAGTAGGTAGGTACAAATAAAGCGAACTACTCCTGTCCCGCTAGAAAATTACCGAATTGAGTGAGAGGGGGAAGAGGGGGAAGAGGGGGAAGAGGGAGAAGAGGGGGAAGAGGGAGAAGAGGGGGAAGAGGGAGAAGAGGGGGAAGAGGGAGAAGAGGGGGAAGAGGGGGAGAAATTTTTATCGGTAATCTTAGAACGAGAAGGGAGTAGTTAGGGTCGTCATTTGTCATTGGTAAAGGTTTCACTCTTTATTTACCTTTCGTAATATAGTTGTGTTTATTTCTGCCTACTTACTTATATCCCCCAATTATCACTATGTTAAATTTATCACTGCCAATTGCCAACTAAAACAAAGGCTGACCAGAAAAATGGTTCCCGAAAATCTGTCTTTTGAATCATCTCAATTTGAGCCTGTCTAAGAGCTTCTGCTTTATTGATTCCAGGCTGTCTGAGTTTGTCATAAAAATTGGTCATTAAGGGGACTGCTGCTTTGTCATTGACGGGCCATAATGAAGCAATGGTAGAACGTGCCCCAGATTTCACTGCTAAGCCTGCTAATCCTAAAACGGCACGATTATCTCCGGTTGCAGTGTCGCAAGCACTCAAAACTAGTAATTCGAGTTCTTTGGAGCGATCGTTTTGACGATTTTGTAATAATTCTGACAGTTCTTTGATGTTAACTTTTCCATCCCAAGTGAGCAAGAAGGTTTCATCTAAACGGGAACTAAACTGTCCGTGGGTAGCAAGATGAACCACATTTGCAGAACTATTTTTCATCCGGTCTGCTAAAGTAGGTTCTGTTAATTTCTCATTTAGCAAAGTGGATACAGAACGCACTTTTTGCGATATTTCCTTAATTTCAGACTCTACCGCAGGGAGGGGAGCAAAACCAAAACGAGCTTCGCTAATACCACCAACTACTGCCTCAATCTTGTTTGATTCCAGTGATTGTGCTGCCATCAATTGTAGTCCCGGTGACAGAGTAACGGCATACTTCTCAATTAAATATTGCTGACCGTCGTAGAGGGCAGACATCGGTATATTCCGCAAAATACCATCTAAAACGAATACCAAAGTTTTAGTTTGCTTGAATACTGACTGAGTTTCTCCAGGACGAATTAGCCAATCGTAAATTTGTTGGGATAGACGGTTACGTTCTCGGATGTCAGATACCGGGTTCAAAGCACCTAATAATTGCTTTAAGGTTTGTTCCACCTCTACTTGGGTTTTATTAATGACGTGATAAGACAATGGTTGTCCAGCACTGGAATAGATAACGGCGAGGCGATCTGGTAAAATAATCGGATAGATTACCGTTGCGGTGGGGTCGATTTGGTCAATTTGCTGTGCTTTATCTAAGCAGACTTCCCGTAAGAAGTTATCTAACTCTGCAACTTGCAAGGCTTCAATTAAATCCCTAGCTTTTACCAAATTACCTTGATTGGGTTCTCCTTCTAGCAATAATCCCACCAATTCCCGGTATACAGGTTCCACACTCTCCCGGAAGGAAAACTGTACATCTGGATTCACCGCAACTAAATCTGTGCGAATTGCTTGCAGAGCATTAACAGCTTCTGTATAAGTGGCGATCGCTTCTTGGGTTTGATTCTGCTGTTTATATAAACCCCCTAATTGCCATGCAGACTGGGCAATGATATCATCAGCTTGTAGTTGACGGGCAATGTTTAGAGACTGTTGAGTTAACTTTTGAGCTTGAGAAACTTGACCTGTAGCACGATAAAACTCTCCCCATTGCTTGAGTGCATAAGCTTGTGTGTGCTTATCTTCAATTTTGCCAGCTTCCTTGACTGTTTTCCCTAGCATTTGCCCTAAATCATTCAGGGGTATAAATTGGCTGGGATTCTCTAATTTGTTGAGAGTAGCAATAAAATTAATTCTGCTATTCAAGGATGTGTGAGTGGGGGGAAGTTCCTGGAGTTGCTGCCATAATTGAGGAATCAGGGGAATTGCATAATCGTAAACGCCATAATCCACAAATAAGTTAAACCTATCCAAACGGGATTGGAACTTCTCCTGGGGACTGTTAGCAGCCTCTTCTGCTTGTTCAAAGTATGTTAACGCAGCGTTAGGATTTTTTAAATCCATTGCGGTTTTACCTAGAGTTTGCAGAATAGCACTAATTTCCGTATTTACACTGATTCTTTTGGCAGTTTTTAAACTTTCTTTCAGGGTTGCTTGACTTTGTTGTGCAATACCCATTAACTGCAAAGTTACACCCAGACTCCGCAACCCATTTACCTTAATTTCCGAGTCTGGCATTGCCATCAACTTTTGATTAAGTGCCTCTAGCTGCTTGCGAGAACGACGATAAAATCCCAAACTTTGCAAAGCCTGTGCTTGGTTAATTTGGCTACCCAAACTCCCCATTTGATCTCCGGCTTTTTCGTAATACTTCTGTGCTTGCTGCCAGTTTTCTAATGCCAATTCAGCCTGACCTGTATGTAATTGTAAACTAGCTTGGGTATTTAACGCTTGTGCCCAGAGAATCGCATCCGCAGCGGGTTTAGTAGCTTTTAACAGTTGCAATGCTTCCCTAACTGATTGCTGTGCTGCATTTAACTGATTTAGTTCCTGTTGTGCCAGGGAAAGGTAACTAAGAGTCAGAGCTTGATTTGAGCGATCGCCTTGTTTTTGATATTGTTTTACTGCTGTTTGCCAAGCATTAATAGCTTCTGTAAAACGTCCCGATTGGTAAAGTTTTCGTCCTGCTTCCAGCCAATTCTGAGATTGGGAAGATACCAAATTAGGGATTGTTGTTACTGGTGATGACGCTTTTACTGGCGTCAGAGTAGATACTAAACATAAAGTTAAAATACTTAAGCCGATATATAGCCAACGCCTTTGTTTTATTCCCAAAGCCATAAATAATTACCAGTATTTAAAAGAGGCATTTTTTTATAGACTTATATTGCCCAAGAAAGCGCGGAATTTATCAATTTAAGGTAAAATATAAAATGCTATGTCATTGTGGGTCTTTCCATGACTACCTTCTTCCCCACCAATGCAGACTTACATTTTCCCGACAGCGACGGCAAACCAATGGCAGATAATACTGAACAGTTTCGTTGGATTGTCTTGATTAAGGAAAATCTGGAAATTCTGTTTGCTGATGACCCAAATGTATTTGTCGCCGGGGATTTGCTCTGGTATCCGGTAAAATCTCGCCTCATTTCACCAGTAGCACCGGATATCATGGTGGTGTTTGGTAGACCGAAAGGACGACGGGGTTCTTATAAACAGTGGCAAGAAAACAACATTGCACCCCAAGTAGTGTACGAAATTCTCTCACCCAGCAACAATGCAGAAGAGATGGAACGCAAGCTGGAATTTTACCAAACCTATGGGGTAGAAGAATACTATCAGTATGACCCAGACCGCTACGAACTCAAAGGGTGGCAACGGCAAGGTGAGCAGTTGTTACCCATTGCTCATATGGATGGATGGACAAGTCCCCGGTTGGGGATTCGGTTTGCAGTGGGTAATCATGAACTGGTAATTTACCGTCCAGATGGCAGGCAATTTTTGAGTTCCGTAGAATTAGAACAACGGGCTGAACAGGAACGCCAACGGGCTGAACAAGAACGCCAACGGGCTGAGGCGGCAGAACAACAATTACAAGATATGCAGGCATTGCTGCAACAGTATCGCGATCGCTTTGGGGAATTAGATAGTTAGAAACCCCCAAAAAGGGGAATTCAAAATAGCCTTCGGCAAGGGCAAAGCCCTACAAAAGTATTAAATTTTCTCGCTACAAGGCATTTTTTGACACACCCTACTTAATTTTATTTGTATGCACTTATGTCATGAAATCATCATAAAAAAATGCCCAGGGTAAACCAAGGATGACACCATTATAGCAGAAAAATGTCGGCTGTAAACCCTCAAATCCCGTCAGCCAGATGACAAGATTCTCAATTATTTTTAGCGATTTGCGGAAGCATGACAAATTCTCGTTTTTTTAATATAAATTTACAATTGACCATAGTTTAGGCTCACATGATATAGGAATCCGGTTTGATTTGTAAAATTACTGGTGATGGTAGGGAACGGGGAACTCTTAACAGGGAACAGAAAGTGTACTGAGATTTTTAAGCGCAAGCGCAGGCTACGCCAACAAAAATCAAATAGTAATCCTATATGAAATTAATTAGGGAATTTCAAGAAATAAATCATCCAAGTTTTAGGTTTTACAAAGCACCATTAAGAATCTGATTAGCAGTCAGATTTAGTTCTGGAAAAGTAGGGGATATAATGCGTTGCGAATTCCTAAATTGAGTAACTTGGTATTCTTCATCAACTAAATGATAAATAGAAATGGTTGGTTGTTTGGGATTACCAATAAATTTTCTTGCTCCCAAAGCTGCGTAATCAACAATCCAATATTCGGGAATTTTCATCGCTTCGTAATTTCCTAATTTGGTGTAATAGTCATCTTCCCAATTTGTACTCACAACTTCGATAATTAAAGGAATAGATTCACTTTGAGTCACAGTAGATTCTTTTTCCCATAATTCCTCATTATGTAAATTAGCATCATTAATTAAAACCACATCTGGTAAGAAACCTGATGATTTTCTCGGTGGTTTTACTAATGCCATTTTCGGGATAAAGTACGGCAGTTGCAAGCGTTTATATTCAAGGGTAATTTCCCCTGCTAAAAATCCCGTAACTTTTTCATGCTTCCCTGTTGGCTGAGGCATTTCAACAATAATCCCGTCGTGTAATTCGTAATGCTTTCCCGTATTTTCCGGCAGCCATGCGATAAATTCTTCAAAGGTAAATACTTTCGGTAAAGCTTGAGCCATATCAAAACCTCCGCTTTCTTTTGACTTTATCATTTCCAGCCTCGGAACCCACCTATGAAGGTCAGCAGGGAGAGCAAGGGGAGCAGAGGGAGAAAAGAACTCTATTCTCCCATAAATAAACAAGCGCAAAGTTGCTTTGGTGGACTACTGGAAATTAATTTCTCGGGGGGTAAAAACCATTCGCAGCACTACAAGTAGCTTGCTGGGGCAAAGAAGCAGGTGCTTGAGCAACAAGTTCAACTTCCCCCTTGGCATTACGCACCCAACCAGAAGCTTCTATAATTGCAGGTTGCGGCAATATATGTGTAACTTGGGCAACATCAACTTTTTGCTGACCATATGCAGACAAATCCCGGATATCATGCCAAGGACGGCTGGCAATTACTTTCTCCGTGGGGTTTTGCCGCATTCCACCCCGTCCCGTGACTATAAAACTACTACCAGCAGTTTGAGAACAACTACTAGCAATTTGTTGTGATGAATCTGCTAATGCTACTGGTAATTCTACTAAACCAGAACTGGGGTCAATGCCAAAATTGTTAATTTCCACTGTACCGCTGATACCGAATTCGGAACTAGCAGTAATGTCACTTTCCGAGGTGAGGCGATCGCGCAATTCCAACCCGAAGATGCCTTGGGTGGTAATGTTGATATTACCGCCATTACCTTGGACTGCATTGGCGATGATGTCGCTGTTTTCTAAGCCAGCAATAATGGGGGAATTAATGGTGATATTACCACCATTACCTGTGTTGCCTATACCCCCCGCTTCTGCCGAAATTTGACTCTGATTACGTAGTAGCAACAATTTTTGCAGGTTCAAGGTGATGTTGCCACCCTCACCAGATTCGGTAGATGCACTAATACCTCCTTGATTGTCGAAAAAAATTGAATCTGCATTTACTTTTAAGTGTCCTGCATTTCCTGTACCTTCATTCCTAACCGTCACCAATCCCTGATTGATAACTTTCAATTGCGGAGTGTTAATAATCACATCTCCTGAATCACCAGAAGGTATGGGTGGCAATCCTAATGACCGTTGCAAGACTGGGACGACAATATCCGCACCGGCAATAATTTGGCTGGGATTGGGAGAACCTGGTACATTACCTGTCACTTCAATAAACTCCGAGGCATTGACGGTGACACTTCCACCCTTACCTGTTGCTACTGTGGATGCATCGACTCTACCCCCATCTTTAACCAAAAGTCTTGCGGTGTTCACGGTTAAGTTGCCGGATTTACCTGCCCCCATCGTCACTGTACTTAGACTGCTTTGGGCAAATGTTATTGGTTGCAAGCCAATTAGTTCGATATCAGCGGCATTCACTGTGACGTTTCCCCCATTTCCACTACCAAAGGTGGTTGACAGTACCACAGAGCCATCGAAGACGCTCAATTTTGGGGTAGACACTGTAACTTCCCCTGCCGCTCCAGAAAGACTTGTCTGCGCCATAATAAAACTGATTGTTTGTGGGGCATCTGATTTCAATGAGATAGCTTCCGAAGCATTGACGGCAATATTACCACCAGATGCCCCACTAAAGGAACGCGCTGTAATCCTACCGCTATCCATAGTCAGTTGATGGGTAGACACTGTAATTGAGCCGCTACTACCAGTTCCCAAAGTCTCAGTTGACAACTGGCTTGCAATACGCGTCGTCGAATCTAATCCAGTTAGGTTAAGAGACTCGGAGGCATTAACCTTAATCCCTCCCCCAGATACAGTTCCCAGGGTTTGATTCAGCGCTACTGAACCATCATGTAGGCTGACATTTCCTCCTGTCA
This sequence comes from Nostocaceae cyanobacterium, assembly GCA_030065825.1. Classification (GTDB taxonomy): domain Bacteria; phylum Cyanobacteriota; class Cyanobacteriia; order Cyanobacteriales; family Nostocaceae; genus JASJCY01. The sequence continues at coordinate 36,222 of JASJCY010000039.1, forward strand.
ATTGGATAGATCCACCACCTGGTGCGCGAGTAAATACATTGTCACTGACATCGACTAAAGACTTCCCTAGCAAATTAATATCCCGTAAGGCTGTGACATTTTCGTAACTTGCTGTCCAGCCATTATTGGGGTCAAGGTTTACTTCTCCACCCTCGACACTGCCAATTTCAATCCGTCCTCCTTGAGCAGTCAGCATACCACCCTGTAAGTTTACATTGCCCCCGATTAAGCTGAGGGTATTGTCAGGATTAACTTTTAACCCTGAATTCACGACAGTTCTAGAGACAGGAGAAATGGGAGAAAAAGTATTGCCTGTCAAGAGGTAAGAAAGGGTATGTCCCCTCCCCTGCACTTGAATTGCTCCAGGGTTCTGCCCCATTTGCAACCCCACAGGTACATTCATCGTCAACAACGGTGTCCCCGAAGCATTTACAGCACTAAACTCTACCCCATCTTGAAACAATATACTTTCTGCCGTTGTCCCCACAAAGGAACCGCCAATATTCAAAGATGCATTTTCCCCAAACACAATCCCCGCAGGATTCATTAAAAACAAACTCACCGGATTATTACCGTTAAGAGTTTGAATTAACCCATTTATATCGGAAACATTTCCACCTGTTACCCGACTAAAAATAGTAGTAATATTAGGTGTATTTAGTAAATCAAAACTGGCAGAACCACCTGTAGGAATAGAAAAATTACTGAAGCTGTGAAATAAATTATTACCTCTTTCAATACCATTCAAAATAGTAAAATTATTACCGTTTGCATTGACGAGTGTGTTGGTTGTACCGTCAGATGTTACCTGAGCTATGGCTGGTAGAACCGTCCCGGAAACTAGAACCCCTGTTGTCAGTGCAGATAGGAAAGCAAAGACCCGTAGCGGCTTATCTTTAGACATCGCTCTCATGGCAGAAATACCCCGTTTACCTAATGGTATTAGGGTTCCCAAAATTTTTCTCTAGCTAACAAAAATTATGCAGCAATTCTAAATTACACAAGTAAGTAGGCACAAATAAACCTAACTATGTAACAAATGTTGTGAGTGCAGATAGGAAAGTCTGAATCCTTCTCATGGCAGAAATATCCCCTTACCTGATGGTATTAGGATTCCCAAATTTTTTGTCTTCGTAACATTCAGTAAGGGTGCGGTTTCCGCGTCCCTATTTGCAATTTCAACAAATATGTCTGTAGGGTTTTAGTGCTAAATCTATACGGGAATTGTAGAATATCTCCCATTTAAACTCTCAACATTAAAGCTGGGTTTGTTGTGGGAGATGCTTGCTTTGGTGTCCCCTCTTCCCAGTGTTTATCCAAGAATGCCAGCAGCTAAAATACCAAGAATTTTATTCACATCTTTGAGATAATATTCGCTCAAATCAATGGTAACTAGCTATATTTTAGCACTCTTGGTTCTTCCTTCTTCCTTCTTCCTTCTTCCTTCTTCCTTCTTCCTTCTTCCTTCTTCCTTGAAGGTCGAAGACCTTCGGTCAATATTTGTTCTTCTAATTTCAGGAATTGCCAAATGCTACCCGTTGTAACTGCACCATAAATTGCTTTAATTTCAATTGCTTCTTGCTGATTAAAAATTTGTGCTGCTACCATTTCTGCTGCACACTGACCCAAACCCGCATTAATATTCTCTTTTTTTGCTTCTACAACTGTAATTACTGGTGCAGTCACAATTAATATTTCTGGAGATTTGGTAATAATGAAATCACAAGTTCCATTTAATCCTTTCGTGTCCTCAACATTAAAATCTACCCCAGAAAATAAGTTAATTTGGTCTTTTAATTGTCGGCGTAAATCAACTAAAATCGGTGCAATGATTAATTCAGAACGGGCTTTTTCACTATTACTAGCTAAAGCGATAGGTAGGTTATAATCGAGAGTTTCTGTAAGTAAATTACTGGCTGCTAATTCGGAAACACCTGCGAAAATATCGCGTTTTTCTAACGTAGTTAAACCAAAAGCTTGTTTGACTCTTGCTAGACTAAACTCGCTGTAGGACATAGGGTTATATAGCACTTTTCACTTGGATAGAATACAGATGAACCTCACCCCCTTCCCCTCTCCTACCCTACGGGAAGCCACTCCGTGTCTATAGTAAGGAGAGGGGTGTCCGAAGGACGGGGTGAGGTTTTGAGTGTATTGAACTCAACTGAAAACCGCTATA
>JASJCY010000040.1 GCA_030065825.1 Nostocaceae cyanobacterium
GCTGCTTATACTTTACTCCATTGGGGAGATGATGATTTTTTTCTGCATTTTCAACCAGGAAAGGTGGCATCAATGCGAAGTTTGTGGCTGCAATTGCAGTCTATCAACCGCATTCAGTCCCCAATTATTAACCGGGCACGTCAGCAGTTAGCCAGGGAGTTCCCGGAAGCTGCTTTGATGAAAAGCGAACCGTCTAAAGCGGACGGTTTACCTCCTCTTTGGGCTTGGTTGGCTGGTATTAAACGTGAGACAAAACGTAAAAATAGTTACTATGACCGGGTTTATGAAAAGTCAATCGCTAACCAGTATGGGGTAACTATTAGCACTTTCACCAGGAAGTTATCAAACATGCTGTGTGATTTACGCTACTGGGAGATGGAAATCCAAGACGAAATCTTGGATATTTTGAGTTCCCAGCAATTCACTCCCTACCGTCAAACCATGACTCGGTTTGGTATTGGGGTTAGACCCCAAGCTTTACTAATTTCCCAAATTTACCCAATTACCAGATTTGACTCGGTCGGTCGATTTAAACGACGGTTGGGGATGGCTAAGGATGAATTTAGCAGCGGGGACAAGGAATCTATGAATACTGGGTCTGGTTCTAAATTGTGCCGCTGTCAGTTGTATTTGTGGATTTTGGATGCGATTGCACCTGCACATGCTAGACCCAAAAACGATATTGGGCAAAAGTTGGGGGAGTTCTACGATTCCCGAAAAGCCCAATTTCAGGATAATCCAGAATTGTGGAAACAAAAGGCTGTTGCCAGACTTCAGCAACAGGCACTTGTGGAATTTAAGCGATCGCTCACCCAAAATCTTATCCCTATGGTTACCAAGGAACTCCAACCACAACTGGAGGCAACTCTAAACCTTACACTGCAAACCATGCAGATGGGGTTAACTTCTTCAATGGTTGCGGGTGATATTGCCCCTGGGGTTAAAGATAAGGAGGTGAAGAGAGGATTTGGTAATTTGGTTATTTCCCAAACTGCTGCTTACGGTTGTAGGTTATTGTTTAAGGAATTGAAAAAGGTTGTAGTCTAATTGTTAACTCCCCCCGCAATGGGGGGTTATTTTGATAACTACTGCCTAGCTAAAGTGAAAAGCATTATCCCAAACATAGTCAATCACAGCTTTAGCATCATCCAAGGGGAGAACATGACAAAATCCTTGATTGTCATAGGTAAGTAGAGGAATTAGGGGTTTATTCTCTGCTGTATCACCATTGTGGATGACTTTACCACGAATATTTTCGAGATTCTTCAAAGGACCTTGAATATCAAAATCAATCATAGTACCTAATTTATTTTCCATCCAATTTTCAATGCGAGAGTCTAATTGTTGAGGATTCAAGGGAGTTTTACTCGTAAGTAGATGGTAATAAACTAGAATTATTTCCTTACATTCCTCTTCTTCAGCCAAGTCAATTAACATTTGAAAGACGCTGGTATTATTGGCTAAATTTTTGAAGAATAGGGTATCGGTGACATCTTTTTGAAATTTTATTTTCTTATTTTTATAATTCGTATATTGTTTAAAAGCAAATCCACCCAAAGTCATTGCTAAAGATAATGTTGCAACCAAAACAGGCATGACATCTCTGACTTGACCATTTTTTATATTTAATGATTCCATTAGGGGTTGGGCATTGAAAAAGAATAAAATTGCTGCGATTAGTAATAATAAATTTGGTAATGCTTTTAATAACAAAGGTATGGCTGCCCCAATAGCGGGAATTCCAAATAGTAACCTATCTTTCCAGGTCATACTAGTAGCAACATTTGGAAATAATAAATCAATATCAAGTTTAGGAATATTCTTATAAAAGTAGAGATACATTTTCCCAGGAGTAAATTTTAGATCCTCAATTTTGACATCCTGGGCACGAAAGTAAGCAGCATCTTTAAATTTAATTAGTAAAACAACTCTTTCTAAAATATCAATTGTTTTTTCTTCTTGCCAAAACCAGAGCTTTTTCACAAAAATTTTCTTATCAATATCACCCCGGTAATAGCATAAAAACTGGTCAAAATCATTGAAATTAACATGAGTTTCCAAATCAATCAAAGATTTTGCTGCTAATGAACGTTCTACAATTGATTTAGACAAGGGAATATAATTAGCTTTTTCCACAATGTGCCTAAACTCATCAATTACCTTTGATTGCATCTGTTCATATTGCTCAAAAGTGGGCTGATTTAAGGCTTTAACATCTGGATTGGGGTTAAAAGCTATGTAGTTATCTTTGATGATTTCTAGGGTTTTATGAAAACGAAAATGATAATATGCCGAGAGAATTTCGCAGAAACTTTGAAATTTTTCAGCCTCAGTTGCATCTAGCTGACCATCTTGCAAGCAAAGTTCGATAATATCAGTACGACGGAAGGGAATAAACGCTTCTCGGTTTTCGTAAACTGCCATGAGATGAGAACAATAGTAATCCGATTATATCAACCTACACCGGAGGAGAAAAATTTATCTGCGTTTTAACCAAGCAAATACATCATCAACGGTAAGAGTTATACTTACACCTTCTAGCACTGGTAAAATATCTGCTCCAGATAATAAATCCGGCAAGCTGTTGGGTTGATAAACTAAAATTGAGCGCTCATTTGGGTCAACCAACCAACCTAACTTAGTACCATGTTTTATACAATGTAAAATATTGCCAGTAACCTTAGTTTGACTTTGGTCGGGAGAAAGAATTTCAATTACCCAAGGGGGTGCAAAATTAATCCCTGTACTGACAATATCACCATTTTCATCCAACGGTAGCTGATTTCTTGCCAGAATAACGACATCGGGAACCACAGAACGATTACCAACAGTACAGCGCAATTCTGGAAAGGCTTCATATTCGCTATTTACACCATCAATTCCTGCAACTAAGCTTTTCTGTAGCAGGCTGTGTTTTCCTCCTCCCATCGGCTTTTGTAATGCTTTTCCGTTGATATATTCCCACGCTGGTGATTCCTCAATATATGTCAGTTGCAAGAACTCTTCCAGAGTGGTTCTTAACACCGTCGTCATTTTGTGCAACCACCTTTTTTGATGAATATTAATATCCTAAAAATAGCTTATATGCGGGATTCTGATTTTCATCCCAATACCGATAACCCAAAGTATCCAGAAATGCCTGCCACTCTTCCATTTCCTGAGGTGGAACCTGTATTCCTACCACAATTCGTCCGTAATCTGATCCATTGTTGCGGTAATGGAACATACTAATATTCCAGTTGGGACTCATGGAATCAACAAATTTCATTAATGCCCCTGGACGTTCGGGGAACTCAAAACGGTACAATAACTCATTATGGGCTAGGGGAGAATGTCCCCCCACCATGTGCCGTAGGTGCATTTTTGTCAGTTCATCATCTGTTAAATCCAGGGTTTGAAAACCACAATTTTCAAAGGTTTCCGCCATTTTTACCCTATCAGCACGATTGGCAATTTGCACTCCCACAAAAATATGTGCTTCTTTATCGTCAGCAATGCGATAATTAAACTCCGTCAGATTACGTCTACCCATACATTCACAAAACTTACGCAGACTTCCTGGTGATTCCGGAATTGTAACTGCAAAGATGGCTTCTCGCTGTTCCCCTAACTCCGCACGTTCCGCTACAAACCGCAATCTGTCGAAATTCATATTCGCACCGCAGGCGATCGCCACTAAAGTCTGTCCCTCGATTTGTTCTCGTTCCACATATGCCTTTGCTCCCGCTATTGCTAAAGCCCCCGCAGGTTCCACAATAGAGCGAGTATCTTCAAATACATCTTTTATCGCTGCACAGGTGTCGTCGGTATTCACCAAAATAATGTCATCGACGTAATCTTGACACAATCGGAAAGTTTCTTCCCCAACTTCCCGCACTGCAACACCATCAGCAAACAAGCCTACCTGGGATAACCTTACTCTTTTCCCGGCTTTAAGGGATTGATGCATAGCATCCGCGTCTACGGGTTCCACACCAATAATTTTAATTTCTGGACGTATCCTTTTTACATAGGCAGCCACCCCGGAAATTAAGCCCCCACCACCAATTGCCACAAAAATTGCATGGATAGGCTGTTGATATTGACGGAGAATTTCCATGCCGATTGTACCTTGTCCGGCAATTACATCGGGGTCATCGAAAGGATGAATAAATGTCAAGCCCTTTTCCGTTTCCAGTTGACGCGCATAGGCACAGGCTTCATCATAGGTATCCCCATGTAATACTACCTGACCTCCACGGGCTTTGACTGCGTCTACCTTTAGCTGGGGCGTAGTTACGGGCATAACGATAATAGCACGGGTTCCCAGGCGACGGGCACCGAGAGCCACTCCTTGGGCATGATTTCCAGCAGAGGCAGCAATGACACCTTGTGCTAACATATCTGGTGGTAGTTTTGCCATCTTGTTATAAGCCCCACGCAGTTTAAAAGAAAACACCGATTGCATATCTTCACGTTTTAGCAGAAGCTTGTTATTTAGGCGTGTAGATAGATTGGGGGCATATTCTAGGGGTGTTTCTTGGGCAACATCGTATACGCGAGCAGTCAGAATTTGTACCAGATAATCGCAAAGCATGGGCTGTCTTCAGGTCTTTAGATGCCGGGTGAAGATTATTTTACGGCAATTTGTCACCTGTTAGAAAAATAGGGGTTGGAGGTTAGGTGTTAAGGGATAGAAAAAAACTGTACCGTTACACTGTAAGTGTCGTATGTTTACCAGATTATCTGTATTTTGTCAAATGCAGGTATTGATGAGGTGAGTTAGGGGGGTAAAAATTGGTCTTTCTTGATGTTATCAAAAGTTGACTTTTAGGTTAGTTGCTACGAAATAAATAGACTTGTAGCCATTTTGGGTGAGCAATGGTCAGGGATGTCCCAAAATCACTTTTTTTTACTATAGCATCAAACAACGGAATTACGTCAATAATTTTTTGAGAAAAATTCGATAAAAATTAGGCTAATATTTAAATGACAAAAGTAAACGACTAAAAATATAATCTATACTTATGTTTAAGTGGTATCATCAAACATCAGCTAAGAATAGCAACAAAAACGGAAAAATTAGTTATTAGAGGATGTTTGAAAAGTATTGTTATTAACACAAAATCTCAGAAACCTAACCCCCCTTTCCCCCCTTCCCTACGAGGGAAGTGGGGTTTTAAAGCCTCTCTCCTTGTAGGAGAGAGGTTTACCTCCAGAGGTTCCGGGTATACTTGTTGACTTTCCAAACATCCTCTTAGAGACCATTTATAAAGTAAATATTAAATGGGTGTAGTTAGAAACCGGGTTTGTTTGAGTGAAGTATCGAATTCCTATCGTACTTAGTCTCCCAGAAACCCGGTTTCTTAGGTCTTAAGGTTTACTTGATAAATAACCTCTTAAATAACCTCTTAATAGTTACATCAAAAAATGAATACACAGATAAAAAAACAAGTTAGAGCATATTTCACATTCATGAAATGCAATCGGACAAGCAAGGATGCCTATCCCACAATATAGCGCTTTTCAGTTGAGTCCAATACACTCCAAACCTCACCCCGGCTAAAGCCACCCCTCTCCTTAATAAGGAGAGGGGAAGGGGGTGAGGTTCATCTGTATTTTATCCAAGTGAAAACCGCTATAGTTTCACAATTTATATTTTTACCTCATTTACTTGCAAAATATTTGTTTAGATATTACCGGGTTTTAGCCAGCCAAATAGTTCTCCCAAACTTAACTTCAAGTCTAGGATAAATTCTGGAGTCGGGAGTAAATCTTCTGGTTCTTGGAACAAAATTGGTTGTTTACCAGCAGGATAAGCAAGAACAGATTTTTCCTCTGGAACAATCAACCAACCCATTTGACAACCAGCGTTGAGACAATGGAGGATATTATTAGTTACTCTGGTAAAACTTTGTTCTGGAGATAGAATTTCAATCGTCCAATCTGGATGAGAAGGGAAAACATTTGCAATATCACCATCTTCATCCAAGGGAATGCGATTCCAGGTAAAAACAGCAACATCCGGTATTATAGAACGTCCAGAAAAGGTACACCGCAGTTCTGGGAGAGCTAAAGCAATTTGCTGCTTTTCAGAAATGTCATTGATGACTGTAACTAAACGACCTTGTAATTTGCTATGTTTTCCTTGAAGCATAGGTTTTTGGATGATTTGACCATTAATGTATTCGCTAGGTGGTTTGGTTTCTGGAAGTTGTAAGAATTCTTCCAAGGTTAGGGGTTTGCTGGGAACTTGCACCATAGTTGTAGTCTCTGAAGTCAATATATTTATTTTCTCAAATTTCTCCGCTATTTAACAAAAACAAGAACTTCGACTTCTTTAAGAAGTCGGGGTTCTAAGAGGTTGTTTGAAAAGTATTGTTATTAACATCAAAACCCTGGAAACCTAACCCCTCTCCCATTGGGAGAGGGGTTAGGGGTGAGGGGTTTCCCAGAGAGGTTTTTAGTAAGCTTTTAGACTTTCCAAACATCCTCTAAGAAATCAGCTAGAATTACTATAAAATAATCCCATTTAATTCATGCTACAAATAATTCTGATTTTGCTTCTTATAGCGGTGGTTGCAATTTGGATTTTAATCAGTCCGCTTTTAACTAAACAGCGAAGAAACCAGGTTAAAAAGCGTTCTTTTTCTCCACTTTGGAAAAGTATTGTTGAAAATAATCTTCCTATTTACACAAGTCTTTCATCCGAGGAACGGCGAAGATTACAAGGACATATACAAGTCTTTTTAGCCGAGAAACAATTTATTGGCTGTCAAGGATTACAAGTAACGGAAGAAATGAAGGTGATTGTTGCCGCTGTTGCTTGTTTATTACTACTAAATGAAAGAGATAAATACTTTCCCAAACTGCGCTCAATTTTAGTTTATCCTGGCGTTTATTTTGTGAAAGAAACCGTCGCTACTGGGTATTATGTTGTGGAAGAAAGACGCACAGCTAGATTAGGAGAATCCTGGAGTCGTGACCAAGTTGTGCTGTCTTGGGAACAGGTCGAACAAGATACTAAAAATTGGCAAGATGGACATAATGTAGTGTTACATGAATTTGCTCATCAATTGGATCAAGAAGATGGACAAGCGGAAGGAGTTCCTATTTTAAAGAGTAAGTCAGATTATCAAATTTGGGCACAGGTAATGACAGCAGAATATCAACAATTTTGTGATGATGTTCACCGAGGAATAAAGACAGTAATAGATAGTTATGGTGCGACAAATCCGGCAGAATTTTTTGCTGTCGCGACGGAGACATTTTTTGAAAAGCCACAGCAATTATTGAGGAAGCATCGGGATTTGTATGAGTTATTGCGGGGATATTATCAAGTAAATCCTGAGGAATGGGGTTAGGGAGTAGAAATATAGAGGTTTTCGGTTCAATAGAATACAAAGGGAATCGTGAAATTAGGACGGGCAAGGATGCCCATCCCACTCATCCTGTATTTTATCCAAGTGAAAACCGCTATATTTTACAGATTTACGACTTTTGTTTGAGCATTTATTTGGGATTTGGGTTTATCTTTTACTACAATTTCTACATCACAACCCAAAGCATTTAAAAAACGGAACAATCTTTCTGTTGAAAAACCAGCTAATTTACCTTTCATTAAAGCAGAAATATTTGGTTGATCGATTCCCAAAAGTTCTGCTGCTTCAACCTGTGTCATATTTTGTTTAGTGATGATTTTGCTGATGCGACGTGCGAGTTCTGCTTTTACAACTAATTCATCAGAATTCGCTAAACCCAAATCAGCAAATACATTTCCGCTACTTTTTTGTACACTGATTGATTCAGTCATTATTATCTTTATGTTGATAAATAATAATTTGATAAAAATTGTACATTTTTTGTTTTTTACTTCTAATAATTAGAAAAACAAATGATAAAACACTTTTATAATTTTAGCCGTTTGAGAGTTTTTTCGTAGTCTTTTAGAGCATTAAATATATCCAGACAATCTCTTTTGGTTACTGATGGAGCATTTAAAACTTGTGTACAATTTTTAAGATATGTATGTGCATGACTATTTCTAAGACGTTTTATACTATCTAATTTAGGCTTAAGAGTAGCGAGAGAGACTGGTTTAACATTTTTCTCAAGTTTTTCAAAATTTATTAAACCTATAATTTTTATCAGCAATTCTCGAAAATTGTTTTCGTAATCAAATGCAGAGTTTCTTTTAACTTCTTGTTCAATCTTTTTAATATGTAGAGTCTTTTTTAGACATCTTTTTGCACATTTTAATATTATGTCATCCATTGATAATTCAATCCAACCACATAATTCGATTAGAGCAAGTTTAGAATAATATTTTTGTAGATTAGGATTAGTAGTTTGGTTGTACAGGTGATCAAGATCATCAATAGTTTTAAGTATTTTACCTTTAGTTATTGCCATTAAATATCAATCAAGAATCAGAAAAAATTGCTTTAGCAGCATTTAACCTAGCTAATATTTTTTCTTTTGAAGCAATATCCTGCCTCAAAGTCTCTCGAGATAAAGCATTATGTTCCAGAAGTTTGTTAAATCGATGTCTAACTTCTTCATCCTCTAATGATTTTAGTTTGTGTAGATTAAATGCAACTCCAAACATAACAGATTCAAGAACTGCAATACTTGGACGATTAGCTAAATCAGAACTTATTTTGTCAATTATATCAACTGTATCTTTGAATAATTTCTCCTTCTCATCTAAATGTTTTTTATCTAAGTTCCGATTTTTTGCCATGTAATCGTTTAGAAAACTTGCTAGCTTACCATTATAACTCTTGTATCTCTCATAAAATGCAAAAAATCTTAAAATAATTTCTATAGTTATAAATCTACGTTTTTTTCTCTTTTGTTTTTCGTTAATTTTAGTCCAAACATCATAATTATCTATTTCTTTTAGGCGTTCATTTAAACTTCCATTGTATATACAATTTCTAATTTCCTGATTATTGAGTTTCATTCCACCAGTATTTAGACGATGAAATATTGTAAATAAATAATTGGTATGATTTTTCTTAGAATAGTCACATCTTAAAACAGTAATTGGTAAGGTTAAGTTTTCTACCCTTATATACAAATTATGAAGTTCAGAGTGAGGATTCAAAAAATCTTTAACTCGCTTTCCAGATATTTTGGGATCTATATCTGGTAAATTCGAGAGTTTCCAATTCTCATCTGACAAGAATTTAACTATGGCAGACATTCTCTGGAATCCATCAATAACTTGCCATTTTTGTGTTTTGTAATCGACACTAAAACACATACTTGGAATTGGTAATTGCTTAATAAGTGAATCAATAAAGCGAGTTTGATCGGTTTGTCTCCAAACTTCTTCTCTTTGAAATTCAGGTTGAATCTCAAGAATTCCCTGTTTGTACATTCTGTAAAGATCAGCGCATGAACGAAGCTCATTATAAGCAATTAAATCATCAGGAGGTAGCTGATATGAATCATCTTCAAAAAACAGTTCATCTTCAACTGTTTCAATTGTTTTTTCCATTTTTCCTATGTTTAATAAAATCAGAATTAATTGACGAACTTTTTGGTATTTGCCTGATAGCAGCTTCACTCTCTGACAAAATACTCATATAGCAGTCAATACATAAAAATTATCCTTCTTTATATTATCGTGTAATATCTTCAATAAACTGTATTGCATCAACAAATCTGTGCATGATGTTTAATAAATGTGATATCTTTGAGCAACTCCTGCCTGTCTGGTTACTTTATGTACTTATTTGTTCCAACATTCATTTTGTGAATGCTAAAGTGCTGATATGGAAGCATTCAGGATGAAAAATAAGCTATGCAAATGATTACTGACATTAGTACTCTGATTGTCCGTACACCAGGAACCTGTGGTGGTCGTTCCCGCATTGCTGGAAGCCGTATTACAGTTCAGTATATCGTGAATGAAATTAAAGCAGGGGTCACTCCTGAAGAAATTATTAGACATCTGGTGAAAAAGAATGTTCCAGACGCGTTAGCGTAGCTCCTCTGAAAGAGGCTATATCGCGTCTGGAACAAGGGTTCTGGTTGACGCATATTTAATTTCCACGCCTATGTCTATTGAAGATAAACCCCACCTGACACTTGCGGGGATTTATAGCGCTTTAGCATATTACTATGCCAACAAAGAATCCCTAGATGTTGAATTTGCTGCATATGATCGAGAATGCGATCGCTTGGAAACCGAGTATCAAGGGACTGAATTTGATACATTAGAGCGATACTGTAAAAAAGGAGTCAATCGACAACAGCAAAGCCTGTATTCATGGCTAGTACAATAGTTGTATGCCAGTAATTATTGAAGACATTTGTCACAAAATCGCTAGCAATGAGTTTGAATTTTCTAAACACGCAGTTGACCAATCTATTTTACGTAGAATTCGCGTCCAAGAAATGAAACAAGCAATAGCTAGTGGTCAAATTATAGAAGACTATCCAAATGATAAATATGGTTCTAGCTGCTTAATCAGTGGTTTCACATTAGCAAATCGTCCAATTCACATTCAATGCAGCTATCCATCTCGTCCATTGATTAAAATTATTACTGTATACGAACCTGATCCAAAACTATGGAATGATGAATTTCAAATTAGGAGAGACAGAAATGAAGAGTGAATGGAATGAAAAATTAGTAGAGCAAAAAGTAACTTATTCTCTAGAGATGAATGGTAAATTTTATTTGATTGAAAATGTGCCAGCTCGCGTAAATCCGGAAACAGGAGAACAATTTTTTTCTCCAGAGACAGTAGAACGTTTACAAGAAATTATTTTCAATCAAGAAAAACCCGTTCGTTTTCTTGAAACTCCTGTATATAATTTTGCTGCTTAATCTGATGAAGATTGAAAAGTTAAAAAAACGCTTGGACAAAAATCGTCCCATGACCATGGTCACAATTCGGATGCCAGAAGACGTGGTAGAAGACCTAAAATGCATTGCACCAGTACTTGGTTTCTCTGGTTACCAACCACTAATCCGTGGGTATATTGGACAAGGATTACGTGCAGATTTGGAAAGGTTAGAAAACAATATTGTTGATGCTTGAGTTGCGAGTTTAAAACGACGTGGTGTGAGTGATGATGTAATTAATGAAGTACTTTCGGAAGTAGCTAATGGATGATTATTTGACATCTAAAATAATTGTGTAATCCCTACTAACAATCACTTGCTTCCACTGCTTCCCACTCAACTTTGTCATAAATATCAGTAAGACTAATTTGGAAATCAATCGAATTTAAAGCTAATACATCATCAGCTTCTTCATACTCAGAAAAAGTCCAGCTACTTTTCCCAGTTTTAAAATACTTCTCTAAATGTATAGTGTATTGGTTAATGAGAATATATTCTACAAAACTGGGAATAGTTCGATACGCTGCAAACTTTTTATCTTTATCGTAACTTCTAGTCGAATCAGATAAAACTTCAGCAATTATTAATGGATTGGTAATAGTATCTCTTCGTCCTGATTGTAATTGTCATTCACCCTGAACTACCATCACATCAGGATAAGTATAAATGCGTTTTTTGGGAATCCAAAGACGTTGATCTGTGACAAAAACTCGATAGGGTTGACGCTTGAGTGCAAAGTTTAACGCAGCGCTGAAGTTACCTGCAATTTGATTATGATTTCGAGTTCCACCAGTTACAGTAATAACCTCACCATCGATATATTCATGACGTTCCTCTGAGTTAATTTCATATTCCAAATATTCTTCGGGTGTATAAACCCTTTTCTGTTCCCCTTGCATAATCATGAGATTTCAACCTCCAAACTTTAACTGACAGGTTTATCCAAGGTAAATGGGTAGGTATAATTAAATGTAAGAGGGTGTTAAAGAAAAGGTAAAGACCAAAGAAACCGGGTTTCTATAGGTGGAGAACCGAGAATTTGAGTATGTATGCCAAAAGAAACCAAAGAAACCGGGTTTCTATAGGTGGAGAACCGAGAATTTGAGTATGTATGCCAAAAGAAACCAAAGAAACCGGGTTTCTATAGGTGGAGAACCGAGAATTTGAGTATGTATGCCAAAAGAAACCCGGTTTCTAGACCCTCACGGGAGTTTTATATTTATTTTATAAACACCCTTTAAGATAAGACCTCACCCCCATCCCCTCTCCTATTCCCCCTCTCCCATTGGGAGAGGGGTTAGGGGTGAGGGTAGGAGAGGGGAGTCGGTCGGACGGGGTGAGGTTTTATATTTAATTTGACCGACTTACTTAAAAACCGGGTTATTGCAAATTTCTCAATCTCAAACCTGAATTTTTCATTTAAAAACCCGGTTTTTTAGGTTGACCGCAGCGACAAATCCATAAAATTAGCTAACTTCAAAACAATCCTAGCACCAACATTTCCATCCCATTCTGCATCCCCAACCTCACATAAATCAAAACCAATAATTTTCCTTCCACTATTCACCAATTCTCGAAACAAACAAAAAGCTTGTTCCAATTCCAAACCACCCGGAACGGGAGTACCTGTATTTGGACAAAGTTTTGGATCTAAACCATCAACATCAAAGCTAATATAAACATATTCAGGTAAATGACTAATAATTTCTCTACACAAATCAATCCAAGTTGTTCCAGAATAGAGATTTTGTTTAATTATTGAGTCATAATAAGCAACAATTCGACCATGAGATTGATTAATAATATTTACTTCTTCTTCACAAATGTCGCGTAATCCAACCTGAATTAATTTGGTAATTTGGGGAATTTTCAAAGCATTAAACATAATTGATGCATGGGAAAATTCAAAACCTTCGTATGCATCTCTTAAATCTGCATGAGCATCAATATGTAAAATACCAAAATTAGAATATTTCTCTGCTAATGCTTGGAAATAACCCAAAGGGGAACTGTGGTCACCTCCAATTACAGCAACTCTTTTACCATGATTCATTGCTGCTTGACACTGTGTAAATAACCATTGATTTACCTGCTGACAACTTTGATTAATCTCGGCAAGCACTGGTGTTAAATCTGGTATTTCTGTCAGTGGTTTACCTTGTTCTAATCGGTGAATAATTTTTGCTGCTTGTTGACGGTAATATTGATTTTTTTTAAATATATCTTGGGAAATTTCAGACATAAAAATTCCCTGTTTCCAACCATCAGGATTATCCAAATCAAATAAATCTAACTGCGGTGAAGCATTTAAGATTTGCTGGGGTCCGTTAGCTGTTCCAGCACCGTAGGAAACGGTAACTTCCCAAGGTACAGGCAAGATAATTAAATTAGCAGAATCATAATCGAATGGTAAACCAAAAATGTTACCGTTGATTTGACCCACATCGCTGGGATTATAGTTTTGGAAATTAGTCATAATAATTTGAAGAAGAAAAATTAAACTTCTAAATATCTTAATAGTAAAATTAACACAATACACTTTAATTAATCAGAATATAGGACTCCTTTTTTATTTTTTAAAAATCAACCTGAGTAGATGCTTGCTTTATGGAGATTTAGTTTTCACTATAGTTAGGAAAATTAAATATACAGGTAGAATTTATATAGCATAATGGTACTTGTTATTACTAAATTAAAAGCTTAGGAAAAAATTGCGCTTCAATGTTTAATAGCAAAGGAATAACTGGTGAAAATGCAACAAATACAAAAATTTTCTAATTTATTTCCAGAAGATTTACCAAAACTTATTCAGATATCTAAATTAGTGTATTATCATCGGAAGCAAAGAGAAGTTATGACAAACCTGGAAAGACGTATTGCATCAGGTGTTTATAACTTTGTTACTCAAGAAAGAGTGATATTCATAGGTAAAGCTAGTACTAAAGTAGGAAATAGCTTTATTGGTCATGTTGATTTAGCTATGGGTAAGGAACTAGACTATGCAGGACGACTCTACTTTTCAGGACGTACAAAGCGCGGAATCCTTCGCAAGTGGACTAATGAGTCTGGACATTATCGTCCTAGTCCAAATTTTAACAGTCAAGCTTGTCTACCTCTGGAATTATTTCAAAAAGGTCAGTTTAATAGCTTGTTAAGTTTAGCTGTTTCTCCCAATGTATGAGTCACAACAAGTATTATGATTACTCCCTCAGAGTCTACTAGCCAAAATCCTCAAGACTTAATGAATGTTTCAGAACAGGAACAGTTTAAGAAAATTTGTACATTGTTAAAGCAAGACTTTGTAGAGGCTTTGAAAATTGCAAATTCTACTCTTAGAAGTAAAAAATACTTTCAGAATTTATTAGAAAAAGGTTTAGAAACTGCTAATGCTAGCGAAATCGAAATATGGCTGAAATATCTAATTCCTCGTCTTGGAGTTCGGTATGTTATAACGATTTTGGAAAATAAAATTCCTCACCATCCACAGCAAGTAAGGAATGCTTCATATTGGTTGCCAAAATTTGTCAAGAGTACAAGTGAGAAAGAATTGAATTTACTCAAAAATTTGGAGAAGAAAATGCTGGGAGAAGAATATAAAGCTGTCACTCCATCAGGAAAAGCTTATAAATTAATCCTCAGAATTAAAGCCACGAATGAGTATGCAGTTTTCGGTGGCTATCAATTAGGTAGTCATGGGTCAGGAGTTATTGCTGAAATTCTAGATCCACAGACTTTATACCCTACAGGTGGTGTTAAAGTAGTATCACCAGGAGACCTTGAAATCTTAGATCCCCAGCCATATGATTGACCATAAACACACATCTTGCACCTGGGCGAAAAACCGGGTTTATTGAGAATGACTAATAGCGAAAACCTCAATTTTACGTTTATAAACCCGGTTTTTTTAGTCTTGTTGAGAATGGTGCAAGATATGAGTAAACGTTAGTTCTCCACAATTTTCTGAATATAATTAGGCAAAACAAAGGCTGCTTGATGAACATCTGGATTGTAATAATTTAAATTATGTTTTTTCGTAAATTGAGTTGCTTTTTCATAATCAAAATTCTTGATTGGATGCACTCCACCTTTGGAACAATAAGTCAAACTCCACAAACCCATAGGATACATGGGAATAAATACTAAATAAAGATGGACTGAATCAAAACCGAAAACTTGTTTTAAACAGTAATTTAAATCTACAAATGCTTGGGGATGAAACAAGGGAGATTCACTTTGTATTGTCACCACTCCACCAGGACGCAAACAGCGATAGACATCTTGATAAAATGACTGAGTAAATAATCCTGACGATGGTCCGACGGGGTCAGAAGAATCAATAATAACTAAATCATAGGATGCATCAGCTGCATTTTGAACGAATTTTATCCCATCATCAATCAGCAAATTTAATTTTGGATGGTCAAATGCACAGGAAATTGTGGGTAAAAATTGCTTTGAGGCTTTGACTACAACTTCATCAATTTCCACCATCGTGATACGTTCAATTCCCGGATGTCGCACCAATTCCCGAATCGTACCCCCATCACCCCCACCAATCACCAGCACGTCTTTAACACCAGGATGAGTTAACATTGGTGTATGGGCAATCATTTCATGGTAAGATGCCTCATCCGCTTCTGTACACATCACCATGCGGTCGATAGTCAACATTTTCCCCCGGTCGTAGGTCTCAAATACCTCTACAACTTGGTATGGGGATGCTTCTTGAAACAGGCGATCGCCTTGAATACGAATTGCAAGCGCAGTCTTACCATTATGATCTATCACCCATTCAGCAGGGTTAAACTCAGAAGTTGATTGTTTAGTAGTCATTGTAGATGCGCTGCCTCTTGCAAGAGAGATAACAGAGGATTAGTATACGATGTTGGGACTATAGACTCAAGAAAAGTTCTTCATCCCCACAAAAGCTTTTGTACCATAGATATAAAGCTATTTGGTGATTTGCAGCTTGACTATGGCTTCTCCTTTACCCGGTATGAATCCTTATCTGGAAAACCCACAATTATGGTCAGAATTTCATAGTCGGATGATTGTAGCTATTGCAGATGCACTGAATGATTGTCTCAGTCGAGATTACCGTGTAGCTGTGGAAAAGCGGGTATATCTCAGCGAAAATCGGGAAAGTGTACTGGTGGGTATTCCAGATGTGTCTGTGACTGCTTCTACCCAGAATCAAAGTAAATTTAACACCACTGCGGTAGTTCAACCCTTAAACGTTGAGATTCCCATAGCAGAGGAAGTTCATGAACGATATTTGGAAATTCGTGAAGGTGCTACGGGAAGGGTAATAACTACTATTGAACTACTATCACCTAAAAATAAACGTTCTGGTCAAGGACCTAATGTTTATTTGCAAAAAAGACGAAAGATTCTCACCAGTCAGACCCATTTCATTGAAATTGATTTGTTGCGTGGTGGTGAACCTTTACCGATAATTGGGGCAGTTCTATCTGATTATCGCATATTAATTAGTCGCAGTTCCCACCGTCCCCAAGCTCAATTGTACGCTTTTAATATCAGACAAACCATACCAGCTTTTCCCATTCCTCTACGTGCTGGAGAAACAGAACCATTACTAGATTTACAACCCCTGTTACATCAAGTATACGACCGTGCGAGGTTTGAACTTGCAATTGATTATAGTCAGTCTTGTCGTCCTAAGTTATCCCCAGAGGATGAAGCGTGGGTGAGAGGTTTCTTGCTGTGAAAAAATATCGTGAAAAATTTTCGTCAAAAATTTAATCTTCGTTTGTTACAGGTAGGCTATAAATCAAAGATTGTTTAATTATTGCTGCTAATTGTGATTTATCGATTTGACTTTCCGCAACTTCTAAAACCAAATTATATAACTCATCATTTGATAAAGTTAAACCATAATTATTTACTCTTAAAAATGCATCCATGACACCCAATGCTGTACGTTTATTACCATCAATAAATGGGTGATTTTTACAAAGATGATACAAATATGCTGCTGCTTGTTCTGAAAGTGTAGCATGAAGCAATTCTCCAAAAAAAGAAGCCTGTGGTTGAGAAAGTGCAGATTCCAAAAGTCCTTTATCTCTCAAACCAAAGCTTCCACCATATTTTTCAATTAAAAAATCATGAATTGCAATAGCTTCTTGCATATTGACGAACTTAGGATTCAGCAAGACGACGGTAAACCTCAGAGTAATCTTTCTCGGAAGCCAAAAAAGCCTTAAAAACTTCTGACTCCCCAACGTCTGATTTTACCTTTGATGTATTTACATCGGAATCTATTCCAGAAAAGTTTGCTGTTTGTTCCAGTGGAGGTGTTGGAATTTCATATTTGCTAGAATCTGCAACCAAAAATTGCAAATTATCTGCTTCAATACACAAGCAGAAATATGCTCTCATGGCTTCCTGGGTTATAATTCCTTGGGGATAAGCATTAATCCACGTTGGTTCTTTATGGGTTTGTTCTCGCAGTGCGTAAGGGTCTAGATTCCCCAATTTAGAATATACTCCATTGAGCAATACAGTATGGCGTTTTGTATAGATCGAACCATCAAAATTATTAGGAGATGGAATCGGTGATGCTCTATAACATTTATACTTTTGCCATAACTCTTTTATGACAGGTCCATGTTCCCAAGCAACTATAGCTTCTGCAAATAAAGGCTCATCGTACAACGCAAGATGAAACCCTTGTGCATAATAAACAAGTTTTTGCAGCTTGAGTTGAGTAACTGTACTTAAAGATGACCTATTCGCAGACCAAATTAAGTAATCTGCTACATGAAAACAGGTTAACAGCTACCTCACCTCCTTCGCGTTGTATTTTGTTATGTCTACAAGTACTTATAGGATACGAAATTTTAAGTCATAATTACGCCAAATCCAGATAATATTTACAATAAGTTTGTACTATTGTCATTTTCAGAAATCTTCAAAATGGCGTTTCCACCCGCAAATGCACCCTTTCCCCCAATTGCGGATGCTGAAAATACAATTCCCTCGCGTGTAAATGCAAGCGACTCACACCAGCACCACACCCATAAAGCTGATCTCCTAAAATCGGAACTCCCAACCCCTTCTCATCCGCAGCATGAACCCTTAACTGATGGGTACGTCCTGTTAATGGTATCAACTCCACACGAGTATATAGCGCTTGTGTTAAATTGCTAAAAAGCTTGTGGGGTGGGCATCCCTGCCCGCTATTTTGTATACTATAATTTCCCTCCTTTCCTATGACTCGGAAATTAGTTACACTTGGCTTTCCATATTCCCAGTTAACTTCCTGATAAGGACGATTTTCTGGATTTCCCCACAACGGTAATTCAATTACACCCTGTTCAGTATTTACCACAGCAGAAAGCACTGCTTCATAAACCTTGTGAACTTGTCGTTTTTGGAACTGCTGACTAACTTGTTTATAGCTTTGCAAATCACGCGCTAGTAACAAAATCCCAGAAGTTTCTTCATCCAAACGATGTACACTAAGTAATCTTTCACCATCTGGCAATAAATTACGTAAACGGCTAACAACGCTATCTTGGTTGTGATAATAACGACCAGGAACCGATAGTAATCCTGGGGGTTTGTTGACAGCAATTAACCATTCATCTTCGTAAATTATGGGAATCTCTGCCTTAGTTAATTCTACCCTCAGGCTCAAGCCTGGGGCTATACAAACTAAGCCTGTCTTCACAGACTTGGTTTCTGTAGCAGCACCCTTTAGGGTATCGGCTTTGTTATTAGTTGATTTACCTTGGGACAACCCCGACAGCAAAAACCCCATCAAAGGTTGACAGCGTTCCCTACAAGCACCGTAAAATTCTCCTGGGACTTTATCACCATTCCTAGAACCCCACCAAAATTCAGCCATTCCTAAGGGCTTTAAACCATGGGTAGCAGCATAATGTAATAACTTGGGGGCACAACAGTCCCCAGTACCCGTTGGTAAGCCTTGTGGCATCAATTCCTGTAACGTTTGCGATCGCCCCCCAAAATTCATTAACGAGTAAGCAGCGTGCATTTGCCCTTGCAGTTGTCGGGATAATTCCTTGCGCTGTTGTTTTAGTTCCCGCATCCGCATATCTGCATTATCAATCTCTTGCTTCAGGGGTTTTAGAACTTCATCCCGTTCCCCTTTCAGTAACTTACGTTCAATGCCATCACCACGGCTTTCTTCCTCCAGTTTCTCTAGCGCTATAGTAAGCGGATATCCACAAAGGGTTTCGTAAAGTATCTGGCGTTTTTCTTTTCGTTGCTGCTTGCGATCGCTATGTCTAGTACTCATTTGCTGTAACCGTACCTGAAACTCTAGCGCTATAGTTTCATAACGCTGTCGTTGGGGAAGTTGCTGGAGTTGTATTAGTTCTTGTTTAATATTTTCCAGTTCCCCTAATGTTCTGGCTTCCTGTAATGCAACTTCTTCTCGTCCAGGAATTGGTGTCACCCAACCCTCAAGTGCACTACAACCATTCAATAAACCTGAAAATGCTTTAAGTATTCTTTGCTGACCATCTGGCATTTCTACCAGTAATATCCCGTACATCTTACCTTCACAGGAATAGATTTCATCCTCAGCAAGATGTTGCATTAATCCATAGGCGATTTTTTCAGCCAAAGGGGTGCGGGGTAATCGCAAGAGTTCCCCAGTTTGAGGACAATACCCTTGATAGTAATAGCTGGGAGATGAATTGTTAACTGTAGCGTTGGGGTTGATAAAGTCTGAGACTGGATGTAGAAGTACCATTTCAAATATACGTAGGATGCGTTAGCCAAAGGCTAACGCACCAATCTAGCTTCTGGTGCGTTATTCTACGGGATAACACACCCTACATATACTTAAATTTTTCAACAATCAAATATGATTCCTATATCCCCCACCCTCCAATCTCGACTCTCCACACCCCTGAAAATTGGTTCTGTGGAGGTCAAAAGCCGAGTTTTGCAATCTCCCCTATCCGGTGTCACAGACCTCGTATTTCGCCGCTTAGTGCGTCGCTATGCACCAGATTCAATGATGTATACCGAGATGGTAAGCGCGACAGAATTGCACCATGTCAAGGAACTACCAAAAATTATGGAGGTAGATCCCCAGGAAAGACCAATTAGTATTCAGCTATTTGACTGTCGTCCAGATTTTTTGGCAGAAGCAGCACAAAAGGCTGTAGCTGAAGCTGCGGATACCATTGATATTAATATGGGCTGTCCAGTCAATAAAATCACTAAAAAGGGTGGTGGTTCTTCTCTGTTACGGCAACCGGAAGTAGCAGAAGCTATTGTTAAAGAAGTAGTAAATGCAGTAAATGTACCTATAACAGTAAAAACTCGCATTGGCTGGAATGATGAGGAAATTACTATCATAGATTTTGCTAAAAGAATGCAGGATGCTGGGGCAAAAATGATTACGGTACACGGACGCACTCGCGCCCAAGGTTATAACGGTAACGCTCGTTGGGAATGGATTGCCAAGGTGAAACAAGTGCTTTCTATACCCGTAATTGCTAATGGTGATATCTTTTCGGTAGAGTCGGCGATACAATGTTTGGAAGTCACTGGTGCAGATGGGGTAATGTGTTCTAGGGGAACTTTGGGTTATCCGTTTTTGGTGGGAGAAATTGATTATTTCCTCAAAACTGGGGAGAAGTTACCATCACCCACACCCATTCAGCGTTTGCAATGTGCAAAGGAACATTTACAGGCTTTATGGGAATACAAGGGAGAAAGGGGTATTCGTCAAGCACGTAAGCACATGACTTGGTATGCGAAAGGCTTTGATGGTGCTGCACATTTACGAGAACAGTTGAGTGTAATTGAAACTGTCCACCAGGGTGTGGACTTAATTGAGTTAGCGATCGCACAATTAGGGAATAAGGAATAAGGAATAAGTAATAAGTAATAAGTAATAAGGAATAAGGAATAAGGAATAAGGAATAAGGAATAAGGAATAAGGAATAAGGAATAAGGAATCAGGAATAAGGAATAAGGAATAAGGAATAAGGAATAAGGAATCAGGAATAAGGAATAAGTGTTTTGGTTCTCCCACAGTGTGACTTTACCCATATAATGGTCAAATTTTGAATCATATCTTGACCAAAACCTAACCTAATTTCGAGGCTTTCAGCCAATCTTTAAGTTAGTGTTGTGAATCAAATAATGACCACAAGTCTTTAAAGTTAGGACTTACGCAACTGGCACATTTTTTCTTGTAGGGTGTGTGACGCTACGAAACGATGTGAACGTAGAAATAAGACTTCGGACCTCACGCACCAGCTACCAATTATGACACTATCGTAAGTCCTGAAACTGCATCATAACATGACCAAAAATTTAATTTATTATTTGTTCAAAAAGTGAGCATTCAGACTCTTAAAAATGAAGTGAAATTTTAAACTTTCGGACTATATATGGTTCAAAACGACTAATTTATGGTTCAAAATCGTTTTCAATTTTTAAATTGAGAGATTATACCTTCACTACATACTTCGCTTTCACTGCCCTATCTATTTTTTAATACAAATTAACTATAAAATCTAACTTTTTTACTATGCTTAAGTCTTGAGGTTTTAAACTCCATTTATAGATTTGAAGCATATGTTGTCCTATTAAATTTTGAAGCATATCGTCACCGTTTCGCCAACTTATGGTTCAAATCACACACACATTTTTTCGTTCACCCCCCATTACCAATTACCAATTACCAATTACCAATTACCAATTACCAATTACCAATTACCAATTACCAATTACCAATTACCAATTACCAATTACCAATTACCAATTACCAATTACCAATTTAATATGTTTTTATGGACGGCGTAAATATCCTTCCGCTTCCAATTTATTAATCACTCTTTCTGCGACTTTTTTACCATATGTTTGACCAATTTGTACAGATTCTTGCATAATTTGCGGCATCACACGAATGGTTTTCTTACCCAAAGGAGTTTCATAAAAATCTAGCATTCCTTTGATTTCTTCGTTAGTAAAATATTTACTATAAATAGGGATAATTTGTTCTAGCATTTCGTCATAATTTATTTCTTCTTGCAACGAATCCCAAAATTTTTGAGGTACTTGAGGCAAATTAGACTTCATATTAGCCAACATTTGGGTTGTTATCTGCTGAGAAATCTGTTTCGTACCTGTGATTTCCAGTAGTTTTTTAATATTATTGATTTTTTCTGTTTCTTGATTGCTAGAAAGTATATTTACATTATTTAGAGTTTGCGCTACCGCTACACCATTGAAAGTAGTGAATATTGAAAGCAGCAATGTTGAAACAAAAAGTTTAATTTTCATATATTATTTGGCGTGACTTTATAAATAAGTTTTTTCTTTATCTTTTTTCAACATCTATAATTAATAATTAATGTCAAATTAAAATGTCAAAGGGAAGGAAGAGGGTTTGAGCGGTTTTATGTTTGTGTTGAAGCTTGCACTCCTACCAAACTTTACTCGTCGTAAACGACGGGGAACTTAAATACACTTGAGTTGTTAGAAGATTTGTTCAATTTCTTGGGCACAGAAACCATTATTCTTTGCATTTCATCAACTTCATTCATTGCTGAGCGAAAATAGTTGAGGTTCACGCTTCTAAACCAACTCGTTTCGTTGCAATTAGAGCGTTGTGTATCAAGTTCTCTCAAGCTGCCTAAAGCTATTTGAAGAAAACGAAAATACTCATTGTTTGTTACTAGTTCGTCCTACACCATTGAGCGATGTTTGAACTAACTAGCTATATTTTAGCACTTCTTCCTTGTTCCTTCTTCCTTGTTCCTTCTTCCTTGTTCCTTCTTCCTTGTTCCTTCTTCCTTGTTCCTTCTTCCTTCTTCCTTGTTCCTTCTTCCTTATTCCTTCTTCCTTGTTCCTTCTTCCTTGTTCCTTCTTCCTTGTTCCTTCTTCCTTGTTCCTTCTTCCTTAAAGGTCGAAGACCTTCGGTCAAACTAAAAATCCTTATTGTACTATTAATTGAATTTGCTGGAGTTTACCAATTGAAAATATATAGAATATCTAAAAGCCTGTTTTTAAATAAAAGCGCTCATACTAAAGAAACCAAATTTCTAAATCCTGACGAAAGTTTTATATCGATTTTATAAACATCCTCTAAGCATTTACATTAAAATGTAACACCTTAAAATGTAACACCAAACTCGAATTTAGATTTTGACTACCTTTAATGTACCCAGACTAGCATCTTCACAACCACTGATAAATCCCCCCATAGCTATAACTTGTTGCAAGTAATCTATTGCAGCTTGAGTAATCACTTCTCCTGGCATTAATAGGGGAATTCCTGGGGGGTAAGGACAGATATTTTCCGCACAAATGTATCCCATAGTTTCTTGGATTGGTAGTGTTTGTGTATTGGCAAAAAAAGCTTCTCGGGGGGAAATATGTAAAGGATTTCCCACAATAACACAATCATTCCATAAAAGTGGTGTTTTGGCAACCTCACCGCCAGGAAGGAGGGGATTCATTTTTGCCAGGGTAGTAAAACCTTGGATTAATTTTGCAATATCTGCCTGAGTATTGCCCAGACTGATAATAAAAGTGAGGGTATGTAGTGATGAAAATTCTGCTGTGACTCCCAATTGTTCATCTAGAATTTCTTCGGCACTAAAGCCTGTGAAACCTAAGCCAGAAAGGGTGACGGTTAACCGGGTTTTGTCTAAAGCCACAAAACCCCTTTCTATATTCTCAGAAATAGGGGAAAGATTAAGAACTGACAAACCCGTAATTTCACTAATTCCCTTTCTCGCTTCATCCGCAAGTTGCAAAGTGTGGGACATTAATTCTTGACCATTTATCGCCATTTGTTGACGTGCTGCATCCAGGGAAGCGAGGAGTAAGTAACTAGGACTGGTAGACTGGACTAGCTGCAAGGCTTTATTTACCCGGTTAATGTCTATCCTATTTCCTTGGAGATGCAACATTGATGCTTGGGTCATAGCACCAAGGGTCTTATGTATGGATTGTACAGTTAAATCGGCACCTGCGGCTAATGCCGATATGGGAAGTTGGGGGTGAAAAGCGAAATGTGCCCCGTGTGCCTCATCTACCAGTAAGGGGATATGATATTTATGGGTAATTTGAGCGATCGCATTTACATCCCCACAAATGCCATTGTAGGTGGGGTAAACCATGATCACGGCTTTAGCATCGGGATGTTGTTGTAGGGTTGTTGCTACTGCTTGGGGTGTGATACTGTAGGCAATATCTAGAATGGGGTCATATTCTGGGTGAATAAAAATTGGGATTGCACCGGAGAGAATTAAACCGGATATTGCCGAAGAATGGACGTTGCGGGGCAAAATAATTTTATCCCCTGTATTGCAGGTAGCGAGAATTGCTGCTTCAATGCCACAGGTGGAACCATTGACAAGAAACCAAGTATTTGATGCTCCAAATGCTTCTGCTGCGAGTTGTTGCGCTTGTTGGATGACACCGTTGGGTGCAAAGAGGTTATCTAGTTCTGTGAGTTCTGGTAAGTCGGTGCGGAATACTTGTTTACCAAAGGCATGAGCTAATTTGGGAGAAATTCCAGCACCTCGTTTATGTCCTGGGGTGTAAAACGGTGCGTGAGGACGTTCTGTACAGGCTTGTAAGGTGTCTAGGAGGGGGGTTTGGTATTGGTTGAGCATTGGGAGGGAAAAAACCGCACAGAAGGCAACAGAACCCTTGTATCTTGTGGTGGGGAAATATATCTTGTGGTGCGGGCATCTTGCCCGCTAATCATAACATTAGGAACGGGCAACCTGCACGGAGAATTTTCCTACTCCTAGTTCTGTGTTCTCCATTCCCTGTTCCCTGTTAAGAGTTCCCTCTTCCCTGTTTCCTCTTCCCTTGTAAGATAATTATCCCAAACTATTGCTTAAGCAGTCTAAAATTAATTTCGTCTGTATCCAAAATCTAAAATCTACAATCTAAAATGTTAAGAGCTGGTATTGTTGGACTTCCCAACGTCGGAAAATCTACTTTATTTAATGCTTTGGTTGCTAATGCAAAGGCAGAAGCTGCAAATTTTCCTTTTTGCACCATTGAACCGAATGTCGGTGTTGTCTCTGTACCAGATGAACGGTTAAATGTATTATCTAAAATTTCGGCATCGAAACAAATTGTTCCTGCACGGGTGGAGTTTGTAGATATTGCTGGATTGGTAAAAGGTGCAAGTAAGGGTGAAGGTTTAGGCAACCAATTTTTATCTAATATTCGGGAAGTTGATGCCATTGTTCACGTAGTACGTTGTTTTGAAAATGATGACATTATTCATGTTTCTGGTTCTGTAGATCCAGCGAGGGATATTGAAACTATTAATTTAGAGTTAGTTTTAGCAGATTTAGGACAGGTTGAAAAACGTATCGAACGCACTCGTAAACAAGCCCGTGCTAACAAGGAAGCACAGGCAGAATTGACGATTTTGGAAACATTAGCTGCGGCTTTAAATGAAGGTAAAGCAGTACGTCAAGTTGATTTAAGCGAGGAAGAAACAGAGGTAATTAAACATTTGGGAATGTTGACTGCTAAACCAATTATTTATGCTGCGAATGTATCTGAGGATGACTTGGCTACAGGAAATGAATTTGTAGAACAAGTGAGAGAAGTTGCAGTCAAAGACAATGCTCAAGTTGTAGTGATTTCTGCCCAAGTAGAATCAGAATTGATTGAATTACCAGAAGAAGACCGGGCAGATTTTCTCGAATCTTTAGGAGTAGAAGAAGGTGGTTTAAAATCTTTAATTCGTGCTACTTATACCCTTTTAGGTTTGCGGACTTATTTCACATCGGGAGAGAAAGAAACCCGTGCTTGGACAATTAAAGCAGGAATGTCAGCACCCCAAGCAGCAGGGGTAATTCACTCTGATTTTGAACGGGGATTTATTCGTGCGGAAACCGTTGCTTATGATGATTTAGTAAATTCTGGTTCTATCCATGGTGCAAAGGAGAAAGGTTTGGTTCGCAGTGAAGGGAAAGAATATATTGTTAAGGAAGGAGATGTGATGCTATTCCGGTTTAATGTGTGATTAATAGTTTGGAGTCAAAGGAAAGGAATTTAGAGTTAGAAACCGGGTTTCTCCCAAACTAAGTACGATAATATTCCATACTTCATCCAGAGAAACCGGGTTTCTTGGGTCTTAAGGTTTACTTTATAAATAACCTCTTAGGAGTTAGAAGTTAGAAGTGTTGTGTATCAAGTTCTCTGAAGCTGCCTAAAGCTATTTGAAGAAAACGAAAATACTCATTGTTACTAGTTCGTCCATAACTTTGGGCGATTTTTGAAGTAACTAGCTATATTTTAGCACTTCTTCCTTCTTCCTTCTTCCTTCTTCCTTCTTCCTTGAAGGTCGAAGACCTTCGGTCAGTCAAAATTCAGTAATATTGCAGAATTTAGGCATTTTTGCCATAATCATATTCAAGGTAGCTTGGGCAAAAACCGATGGTTTGGGCATCTGGGCAGCAGTTACAAGGTGGTAAGTACGTTATTGAACAGGTGCTTGGACAAGGTGGGTTTGGTATCACTTACAAAGCGCGACACTCCATACTTAATAACTTTGTAGTGATTAAGACACCAAATGAAAGCCTGAAAAATGACCCAGAATATGGCAATTACATCAAGCGGTTTATCAATGAAGGACAGCGATTAGAAAAGCTTTCCCAAACTCAACACCCAAATATTGTCCGTGTGAGGGATTTATTTCACGAGGGTGGAACTTACTGTTTGGTAATGGATTTTGTCCAGGGAGAGAGTTTATTTAACCTGGTGCAACGTAGAGGTGCATTACCCACAGAGGAAGCTTTGCAATATATTACTCAAATTGGTGATGCTTTGACGGTAGTCCACCAAGGGGGATTAGTCCATCGAGATGCCCATCCTGGTAATATGATGATTCAACAGTATGGGAAAGCCATATTAATCGATTTTGGCATTGCTGGGGAAATAATGCCAGTAACCGTCAGTTCCAAATTTTTCGGGAATCCTGGATTTGCACCCCACGAACAAATGCGGGGAGATAGAAAACCCTATGTTGATGTTTATTCCCTCGCTGCTTCCCTATACTACGCAATTACAGGAAAAAGACCAACAGAATCTTTTCAACGCAAAGCCTATAATATGCCATTGGTTCCCCCACAGGAACATGTTTCTACTATTAGCAATGAATTAAACCAAGCAATTCTCAAGGGGATGGAATTGGAACCGGAAAACCGTCCCCAAACTATGCAGTCATGGTTAGCAATGCTGCTTGAAGAATCAGTAACGATTTGGACAAGGGGACACCAATTACAAAACGGGAAATACACCATTGAAATAGATATCGCTAGAGGTGGTTTTGGTATTACCTATTTAGCAACAGATGAACATAACCAACGAGTCGTTATCAAAACTTTGAATGAAACGGTACAAAAGCGTCCCGATTTCGCCAAATTCCAACAAGATTTCCTCAATGAAGCTATAAAATTAGCAAAAT
Source organism: Nostocaceae cyanobacterium (assembly GCA_030065825.1). Classification (GTDB taxonomy): domain Bacteria; phylum Cyanobacteriota; class Cyanobacteriia; order Cyanobacteriales; family Nostocaceae; genus JASJCY01. Next base: position 27,300 of record JASJCY010000040.1, read on the forward strand.
GCAACCATCCCCATATTGTTAAAGTCCATGAAGTCTTCCCAGAAGGAAAGCTTTGGTGCATGGTAATGGAATATATTCAGGGGGAAGACTTGGCTGATAGAGTTGTGAATAGAGGTGTGTTATCAGAAGCGGAAGCAGTAGGATATATTCAGCAAATTGGAGAAGCATTAACAGTAGTTCACAACAATGGTTTGTTGCATCGGGATGTCAAACCAGCAAATATTTTGATTCGTGCAGGTAAGCGAGAAGCAGTGTTAATTGACTTTGGGATTGCACGGGAATTTACACCCAGTGAAACGAGGTTGCATACTCCCTATCTTTCCCGTTGTTTTGCACCCATTGAACAATATCAAACTGTAGCAAAACGGGGTGCATATACAGATGTTTATGCTTTAGCAGCGACGTTGTATTTTTTAGTCACGAAACATCTACCCCATCCAGCCATAAATAGAGTTAGCGGGATGGTTTTGGAGTCACCAAGAAGTATTAATCCCAGTATTAGCAATAGGGTAAATGACGCAATACTTAAAGGGATGGAATTGGAACCCGCAAATCGTCCCCAAACCATGCAGTCATGGTTGGAATTATTAAAGGAACCTCCAGCAACTACTTCAACACTAATACCTATATATAAACCACCCACACCCCAACCACCTACACCCCAACCATCCATATCTCAACCACTAACTCCTAAGCTAACAAATACAATCCCTTCACTACCAATCAATCAGAATCAGCAAGTTAATAACCCACAAACACCTATCAACCCCTCACGTCGGAAATTTATCCAAACTCTGGGTTGGATGGGTGCTGGTTTGGGTGCGACATTTGTTGTGGGAAGGATATTTACAAATGCTTCTCGACAGATAGTAACCCCACCATCTCCCGTCACGAAAATCTCAACAAAATCTAACTTATTGCTACAATCCTTGAATTTTGAAACTGTGAGGGTAGATAGTAAGGGAAAAATTACCAACCGTAGACAATTAAACGCAACACACTTTGCTGAATACCTGGGAGGTGGTGTCACCTTGGAGATGGTAGAGATACCAGGAGGAACCTTTACCATGGGTTTACCAGCAGGGAAAGCACACAGAGATAACAATGAAAGTCCCCAGCATCAAGTTACGGTGACTGGGTTCTTTATGGGTAGGTACGAAGTCACTCAAGCACAGTATCAAGCAATTATAGGTCAAAATCCTTCCAGGTTCAAAGGAAAAAAGCAACCTGTAGAAAATGTATCTTGGAATGATGCGGTGGAGTTTTGTCAAAAGCTGAGTCAAAAGACAGGACGCACCTACAGATTACCCAGTGAAGCAGAATGGGAATATGCTTGTCGTGCGGGAACTACCACACCATTCTACTTTGGGGAGACGATTACCACTGATTTAGTTAACTATGACGGGAACTCTACATACGCTTCTGCACCCAAAGGTGAATATCGTCAACAAACCACAGATGTAGGAACTTTTCCACCCAATGCTTTTGGTTTATACGATATGCATGGGAATGTCTGGGAATGGTGTCAAGATACTTGGCATCAAAATTACAATGACGCACCCACAGATGGGAGTGCGTGGATTGATGAAAATGAGAATCGTTATCGCTTGCTACGGGGGGGTTCCTGGTTCAACAATCCTTTTAGATGCCTCTGTGCGCACCGCGATTTCTACGTTAGAGCGGAGCGTGACTACTTCGTCAACTTTTGCGGTTTTCGGGTTGTCTGCGAGTTTGGGAGGACTTTTTAGTAGCCCTTGACACTCTTCCCCTTTTCCCCTTTACACTTGTTTATTTTACCCTATGTCGCGCAAAGGGCGAAAATTTTTTTTGACACTCCACCGACACAAACCCGGTTTCTCTTATTATTATGTTACTGCTAGATAAAGTCAACTCATTAAGGTATTATAAACGATTTAATATAAAGATATTTATATATGGCAATTAGTAATTTCTTTGTCGCAGGTGGGGTAGTAATGTTACCCCTACTGGGCTTTTCCATATTAGCAGTAGCGCTGATTATGGAACGACTGATATTTTGGTTACGCTTGGGTAAACGTCAAAATCGGGTGGTAGAAGAAGTACTGAATTTATATCGTCAAAATAATGTTGTTAGTACTTTAGAAACCCTGCGTAAAAATACTGATTTACCTATAGCGCGGATTTTTCTCGCAGCTTTAGAACTAGAACAAGCGACACCAGAGGAGTTTCGTCTAGCCTTAGAAAGCGAAGCACAGGCTGAAATTCCCTTACTCAAACGCTTTCAAAACATATTTGAGACTATCATCAGTTTAGCACCTCTTTTGGGACTTCTTGGTACAGTTTTGGGATTAATAAACTCCTTCGCTTCCCTAAATATTGGTGACGTGGGAGGAACGAAAACTGTTGGTGTGACTGGTGGTATTAGTGAAGCCTTGATTTCCACAGCATCGGGGTTGCTAGTGGCAATTATTACACTTTTATTTGCTAATACCTTCCGGGGATTGTACCTGCGTCAAATTGCGCGAATTCAAGAATATGGTGGACAATTAGAATTACTCTACCGTCGTCGCTACGAGAGAGAACATTAAAACTATGCGTCTACCAGATGAACCGGATTTACCCCCACAATTAAATATTGTGCCGATGATTGATGTCATCTTTGCAATTTTGGCATTTTTTATCCTCTCAACTCTATTTTTAACCAAACAGGAAGGATTACCCGTGAATTTACCCACAGCCATCACCGGACAATCCCAATCTGCATCAGCACCAATTACCGTAACTGTAGACCAAAAAGGCAAAATCAGCTTAAATAATCAAATAGTAACTCTTGATGCTTTAGGAGAACAAGTTAAGAAATTGATGGATTCACAATCCCAAGCTTTAGTAATAATTAACGCTGATGAACGAGTAAATCACGGACGGGTAGTAGCCGTAATGGATAAATTGCGTCAGGTAGAAGGTGCAAAATTAGCGATCGCCACGCAACAACCTTAATATTATTAATATTACATGTAAGTCTTATAGGTGTAGGGAGAAACTGGGTTTCTGGGTTTAAACAACCGGATATTACCATAACCAGTACATAAGAAACCGGGTTTTTCATCAACAAAGTACGAGAATATTCGATACTCCACCCACAAAAACCCGGTTTCTGGGTTTTTCATCAACAAAGTACGAGAATATTCGATACTCCACCCACAAAAACCCGGTTTCTGGGTTTTTCATCAACAAAGTACGAGAATATTCGATACTCCACCCACAAAAACCCGGTTTTTCTAACACCATCGACCCTTAAAATTTACTTTATAAATAGTCTCTGACATACTTATCTTAGGAGAATTCATGACTATCTGGGTAAACGAACAAATAGATCCATCGGGAATGATTTATGCTTGTATCGCTTGTTGTAATGAATCCCAAGCGAAAGATTGTCATGAGTCTTTTAAATCAAATTTGACGGAACAGCAAAAAGACGCTGGTTGGGTGGCGAGATTGCGGACTGTAGAGTCTTGGGATGATGTACCAGTAAACGCTTTAAAACTGAATTAATGGAAAATGTCAGTTCGGTGTTATAGGCATCCCTGTATTTCTATATATGCTTACTGGCTACACCATAGACTTAATATCATCATGCAATCTTGCTGCAATCCGAAACATTTCCAACCCTGCATGTAAGTAACTTTCATCATAATTGAGGGGAAAATATGCCAATTCACCCAACCCATCACCAATTTGATTTAAACAATAGTAAAGGTTAGCAGCTGTTGCAGCTAAACTAGGAGGATTAGGTAAAGAACGAAAGATAGTTTGGGCTTGTTTCAAATCATCTCTACAACTTTGCAAATAAGCCTGAAATTGTTCTAACAACTCATCATCAAAAGGATCAGCCGCTAACTCATCAATTTGTGTTTGTAGAGAATAAAGAATCCCACACACTAACTTATTAACTGGCTGATAAACCAGACGTAACCATTCTTCAACTTGCTGATCCGCTTCCTTCCCTGTTTGTCTTTTCTTGCGATGTTGCTGTTGGACATTTACCGTCCGCTGTTGTCTATCGCTGTGATCATTTTTCTTCCTATGACCTAACTTTCTGTCATAGGATTGACGACTTTTTACATCCCCCAACACCTCATATGCAGCATTAATACGAATAATCTGTTCCCTGTCTTCAGTTTCCTGATTGCTGTCAGGATGAAATTGCTTCGCCAAGCGGCGATAAGCTTGCTTAATCTCCGCTTGGGTAGCCTGAGGATTAACATTCAGAGTTTCGTAGTGGTTAGAATCTGTCATGATTCCAATTTACCTCTAGCTGACCCCAGTTGCTAACCTCGGATCTAAATCTTGAAACAAAGGCGTACTTAAGTATCTTTCCCCAAAACTCGGTTGAATCATTACAATTAACTTTCCCTGATTTTCCGGACGTTGGGCGACACGAACCGCAGCACACAAAGCCGCACCACTGGAGATTCCAGATAATAATCCTTCTTCCTTCGCCAATCGCCGACCGTAAGCGATCGCCTCTTCGTCGGTAACAGTAATCACCTCATCAATCAAATCCACCTTCAATACTTGGGGAACAAACCCAGCGCCAATTCCCTGAATTTTGTGGGGTCCGGGTTTACCTCCAGATAATACCGGGCTATTGGCTGGTTCCACAGCAATGGCTTGAAAACTAGGTTTGCGGGCTTTAATTACTTCTGCTACCCCCGTAATTGTGCCACCAGTACCAACCCCAGCTACAATCATATCCACTTGTCCATCGGTGTCTTGCCAAATTTCCTCTGCTGTAGTTTCTCGGTGAATTTTCGCATTTGCCGGATTACGGAATTGTTGCAACATATACGCATGGGCTGTGGTATCTACTATCTTTTGTGCCCGGGCGATCGCCCCACTCATGCCTTCAATACCTGGGGTTAGTTCTAATTCTGCCCCATAAGCCCGTAACATAGCCCGTCGTTCCGCGCTCATGGTTTCTGGCATTGTTAAAATTAACTTATAACCCTTAGCCGCAGCTGCCATTGCCAGGGCTATTCCCGTATTTCCCGAAGTAGGTTCCACCAATATTGTTTTACCAGGGGAAATTAAACCTTCCTTCTCGGCACATGTAATCATATTTACCCCAATTCGGTCTTTTACGGATGCCGCTGGGTTCATACTTTCCAATTTAACCACAATATTCCCCACACAGCCTTCAGCTTGAGGAATGCGGTTAAGTTGCACCAGGGGTGTACGACCGATGAGTTCTGTAATGTTACTAGCTATACGCATAAATTATTCCCAATTCAAAATACAAAATTTTAACTTTCCCACTCCCCATTCCCTGTTCCCTATTCCCCGTTCCCCATCAGATGTAATACATAATATCCAACTGCCGCCGGGAATTGCGTTTTTCACAAATATCAGCGAGGGTATAGTTTTGCAATACTGAGTTAACTGCTTGACAAGCTTCTTCCCAGATTTCTCGGACAACAGCACTGTCTACAGTTCTCGGTTGTAGTTCTTGCTGGGGCTTTTGTACCTTATCCAACCCTTCCAAGCAAGCCACAACTTCAAACAAAGTAATTCTTACAGGTTCTCGTGTCAGCAGATAACCCCCTTTTGAACCCCGTTGACTCTTGACTATACCTCCTCGTCTCAAAGTTGCCAGTAACTGTTCCAAATAGCGATCTGGTATATTTTGTTGTGCCGCAATCTGGCGAATTTGCAGGGGTTCTCCACTTTGGTAATTATTTGCCAGTTCTAGTAAAGCAAGTATTGCGTATTCAGATTTACAAGATAGTTCCACAGGCATTATTTATAAAAGTTAGGAATAAGGAGTTAAGAGTTAGGAGTTGGAATTTTTAACTGATAACTCCTAACTGATTACTTTTAACTTTCTCTAGTATACTCCGGTTCTCCACTGGGGTTTGCTACTTTTGATTGCTAAAAAAAGCCACCCAAAGCGGGTGGTAATTAATTGAAAAATTTGGCGTTGCTGAATTTTGCAATGAATTATAGCGGTTTTCAATCTTATTCAAATACTAAGAGTGGGATGGGCATCCCTGTAAGGTTCCCCTCTCCTTAATAAGGAGAGGGGTGGCTTTAGCCGGGGTGAGGTTCTGATTGTATTGCACAAAGCGTGAAAACGGCTATAGTTCAAATCAGCAGCGTCATTTTTAATTCTCTAGAAAGTGAAAGTTGTTCTCAGTGCCCCAATAAAGATATCATCGTTGTCTGAATTCTGGTTAGGAGAGGTTAGCCAAATAAATCCCGGAGTAATGGAGATATTGTCATTGATTGGATACCTGTAAAACGTCTCAATGTGGAAGGGGGTATCATTGTCAAATCCATCCGGAACTGGATCGAGACTGCCTGCATAGGGTTCTGCACCCGCAACAATTGCACCCAAACCACCTTCTGTACCTAAATCGGGGAATACAAGAGCAACTGCATAGTTCCAAATTTCGGCATCACCCCCACCAGCAAAATCGACATCGGTGAAGCTACCCCAACCTCGAATACTGAACTTAGAACTGACATCAAATTGAGCTTGGACACCGTAGGAATTGCTGAGAATTTCCCTTTCTTCTGTGCCAGGGAGCAAACCATTGGCAAAGTTGGTTCCCGTTCCCCCAAAGGCAAAAGTTCTGTCACCGGGATCGTAGCCATTGACATAGGTAAAACCAACTTTAAATTGCTTTGCAGGCTGGATTACAATCTGCCCCATGGCTGAATAACTGCCATTAAACAAAGCTGCTTTGTCTGAGGGATCTGAGCCATTTTTGGCAAGATAACCTCCCTCCAGCTTAATGGCATTGCCCAGCTTGTAACTAAAACCAATACCAGTGGTAGACCTAGCGATACCAAGACGGTAAATTGGATTACGTTCACCAAACCGAGACAGAGCACCAGTGGCACCACCACCGGTGTTTAAACCAGGGTTAAATACATCAGCATAGAAATGGTGAGCTCCCAAACTTGCCATGGTGGTAACTCTGAGATTATCCCCAACCGGAAACACGTAGTGCAGTCTGTCTATGACCACATCGTTGCCACTGGGACCATCATGGGCAAAACGTCCCTCATTAGTATCAAATTCATCAGCGAATGTGTTACCGATATTACCTGAAGTGAGACGGGTATACAGCTTGTCTTTACCTGTGAAACTAGACACTAACTGCAAACGAATTCTATTGTTAAACACAAATTGAGCATCTGCATCATTTCCCGAACCATCGGCAACATCTCCATCTGCACCTGCAAAGGTAAATGCCACCTCACCTTGAAGTTTGGTTGTGGTAGAGAATTGATTTGCCTCCAACTCAGCAGTTCTTGCTTCTAAGGCATCTACGCGACCCCTTAATGTTGCCAGTTCCGCTGCAAATTCTTCTTGTAGTCTCTGCAAGGTCGCCAAATCTTCTCTAGTGACCAAGTCTGCTGTAGCTGTAGCAATTAATTCATTGACTCTATCCAAACAGGCATTTAAACCAGCGGCAAATTCATAACGAGTTAACGCACGGTTCCCACGATAGGTTCCATTGGGATAACCCGCAATACAACCATAACGCTCTACCAAAGATTGCAATGCCTGAAATGCCCAGTCTGTTGGCTGCACATCTGAAAACTGAGAAACCGATGTTACTTGGGACATCGGGGTTTTTTCTAGGTTGCTGTAGGAGTTAACTTGTTCTAAAAGGTCATTTGGCTTTTGGGAACTGGGATAGGGAGAAGCAATTGCACCCCCTGAGGTCAAAAATATCGCTCCCAATACTGATGGACAAACAAACAAATATGCTCTCAATAATTTTGACACCATTTCTGAACTCCTCACACCTCTTATTTTTGATGCTACAATCATCCTCAAAAAGACAAACTGCTTTCATCTCTTCTGATGAGAATTGCTTAAGCGGATTTTAATATTTATTAAATTTTATAGATAGATCGTCTATGCAATTTTTGCATAGTTTTATCAACAAAATTTGCAGATGTTTAGTATGATTTTTTGGTTACAAAGTTGCTATTTACTGCTTTGCAAGTAATTTCACAGTTTTGGCAAAAGTTATATTTTTATGACAATAAAAAACCGCCCTAGGAGGGTTAAAAAAGCATAAATTATGATACTTAATTTTCTAATTTCAGTGAATAGTGAATTTACTAGCTATACACATAAATATAGCGGTTTTCAATCTTATTCAAATACAGTCTTGTGGGACGGGCATCCCTGCCCGTCCTAACCTAGTAAATTTACCAGAATAACTGCTTAATATTTATTATTAATATTATGATTTTTATTTGAGAACACTTTTGAAAATAACTTTTAAAAAAGAATATTTTCCTAATAAGTATTAATCAAAAAATGCCCGTTGTAGCATTCATTATAGTTTATTTCAAACAAAATTACTTTTGTCAATTCGCAATTACACTAAAAATTTAGTTATCGATAATGTAATATATTTAACGCAATATCATAAGTCAGCCCTAGGGCAGTTAAAAATTCGTAAATTATCGGTTGTAGGCATAGCCTACTTACTCCAAGCCACGACTTGTCTACGGTGCGAGATGTACAATACAAAGGAAATTGGGACGGGCAAGGATGCCCATCCCACTCTTATTAGACATCTGGTGAAAGAGGGAATATATAGCGTCTGGAACAAGGGTTTTGAGTGACGCATATTTAATTTACTGGTTGACTGACAAAAGTCTTACAAGTGTTGAAATTTCGTAGCCCCTCCACCCAACGCAATCGGTTGCGGTTGTTGGGTTACTCTGCTCAAAGCCGCTGTTGCGTCTACATGCTACCCCTCCGGGGAAGCAAGCTACAACCCAACCTACATCAACAAAGATTTGTCAGTCAATCAGATTTAATTTCCAACACAGGTCTATATAAACCCAGTTTCTATTCTAGAAAGTGAAAGTCGTTCTGAGGGTACCAATAATCGCGTCGTCGCTATCCTCATTCTGACCGGGATCTGTCAACCAAATCACACCAGGAGTAATAGAGATATTGTCATTGACGCGATACCTGTAGAAACCTTCAATGTGGTATGGCACTTCGTTGAAACCGTCTGCACGTCCCCGTGAGTATGGTTGGGCACCTGCAAAAATACCTAGTAAGTTACCCTGTTTACCAAAATCAGGCAAAGCTACACCCACTCCGTAAGTCCAAACTTCGCCATCATCATTGGCACCAAAACCAGTGACATCTGTGTAAGCAACAAAACCGCTGATTGAAAGTTTATCACTGGGTCGGAACGCTGCTGCTAAACCATAAGAATTAGTGGAAAATGGCTTGACCTCACCTGTAACGTTGTTTACACCCCCGTAGTTGGCGATCGCAGTACCAACCACGGGTCTTGAAGAATTTATATCTAATAGGTTAGCGTCGCTTCCAGCATTAAATATGGCAGAACCAGATTCATGATATCCGTGGACATAGGTTGCAGCCAATGCGATGCGATCGCCCAAATTAAAGTTCAATTGTCCCAAAGCTGCATAGTTACCGTTAAATAAACCCGAACCATCATCAGGATTATTTGGTTCCGATGCCAAGTAACCCACAGTTACTGAACTTGGTCTGAGGATGCCACCACCTTTACCAAACTTAAATTTAACAGCAGCACCAGCACCTCCACCAATACGATAGATGGGACTTTCACTAGCAAAGGTAGACAGAGCGCCATTACCCCCATCATAATCTTCAAAGTAAGGGTTAACGGTGGCAACATAATCGCTATGAATACCTCCCGTACCTGCTACGTAAAGTTCCAAGTTTTCTCCTACAGGGAAGTAATATGCCAACCAATCGATAATGACATCATTACCACCAGTGTTACCGAAGTTAAAGGTTTGGGTAGCTTCACCGCTTTGTCCGAACAGTATATCACCAGCCAGATTCACAGCTGCTGCATCACCACCAACATTTAAGTTATCTGCATTACCAGATGCAAGACGGGTATTCAGTACGTCTTTACCCGTGAAGCTAGTTTGCAGGTTTAAACGTACCCTATTTTGAAAGACAGTGTTATTTAGGTCGTCAGCGGTGTCACCAAAGACATCTGTAAGGGCAAAAATTGCTTCACCCGCGAGTTTAGTGGTTGTGGAGAACTGATTTGCCTCTAACTCTGCTGTCCGCGCTTCTAGGGCATCTACGCGACCCCTGAGGGTTGCTAGTTCTGCTGCAAATTCTTCTTGCAACCTCTGTAAAGTCGCTAAATCTTCTCTGGTTACCAAGTCTGCTGTGGCTGTAGCAATTAATTCATTTACCCGATCCAAACAGGCATTTAAACCAGCAGCAAATTCATAACGGGTTAACGCACGGTTACCGCGATAAGTACCGTTGGGGTAACCAGCAATACAACCATAACGCTCTACCAGAGACTGCAATGCTTGGAATGCCCAGTCTGTAGGTTGGACATCGGAAAACTGGGAAACCGATGTTACCTGGGACTGAGAGTTATTATCTTCGTTGCTGTAGCGATTTATCTGTTCTAAAACGTTGTTATTTTCTTTTGCTTGGGCAATCAGTTGTGGCTGTCCACCCTTATTTGCAGATGCATCAGTGGCGATCGCACTTGCGGACATCAACAAACTTGCCGCCAATACCGATGGACAAACAAACAAGTATGCCCTCAATAATTTTGACACCATTCCTGTAATCCTCACACCTTGTAGTATATTTGATACTGTGAATCGTCTCACAAAAGATACTTAGTAGTTAGTATCTCTCGATTTTTTTGACTTAACAAGATCATAATATTGATTTAATATATCCCTTAGTCAAAACAATGTCCAATTGTTGTACTAGACTACAATTCATTTATTTGTCGCACAAAAAAAACTCCCCTTAAGGGTGGGGAGTGAGTTCTGGTTACCAGCGTCACGCTGGTAACTAGGGGAGTTGAGGCTCTGCCTCCTGGTTTTGGTTTCTTGACAAATACAAAAAACCCCGCTTTAGGGCGGGGAGTGGTGACATCCTCCCACACCAAATCATTGATTATGGTGTGGGCGTGTCCTCGAATCACTTCTTGGACTTCCTGGTTACTTCATGCACGGATTTTCGACACTTGCCTAGGCAAGGCAGCGCGTTGCCGGTGAG
>JASJCY010000041.1 GCA_030065825.1 Nostocaceae cyanobacterium
ATTTCAATATTACGCAGGTGCTTATGGTATACCCATCGCTGGGACATTAATTGGTATTAGTACAGAAGAACAACCAAGCGCTCAAACTGTGCAAAAATTGCCGGAACACCAATCTGTTTCACCGACTCTACCAATTTTTGCACAGTTTGAGCGCTTGGTTGTTCTTCTGTACTAATACCAATTAATGTCCCAGCGATGGGTATACCATAAGCACCTGCGTAATATTGAAATGCATCGTGGGTTGTTACCAGTTGACGCTGCTGGGGGGGAATAGTTGCAATTTGCTTAGTAATCCAACTATCCAACTGAGTTAACTCATCCGTAAGTTGCTTTGCTTTTTGGGTAAATACCTCTTTATCCTCCGGTGATAACTCAATTAAACCATCCCGAATTGCATTCACCATGGCGATCGCATTTTCGACATCACCCCAAACATGAGGATCGGGAACTATTTCCCCTTCACCTTTATCCATTTCCAAAGATTTCCCTACTTCCCCCACTGCTAATTTCCGCGCTTTCACTCCCGACGCATTCATTAATTTAATCAGCGCTGGTTCCAAATTGTAACCGTTATACAAAATTAAGTCTGCTGACTCCAAAGCTTTATTATCTGCGGGTACGGGTTCATAAACATGAGGATCTGTACCCGGTTTAAGTATTCCCTTGAGTTCAACTTCTTCCCCCGCAATTTCCCCAGTCAAGTCAGCAATGATGGTACTAGTAGCTACAACTTGCGGTTTCCCCTCCCCATTCGCACCTGTACCGTCAGATTCGCTGGGGGTACATCCACTCATCCACACACCCAACAATACCCCAGCTACAACCCCAAACCAGTATTTACCCCCTGACTGAGTAATCGCTTTCATAGACTTGTTACATTGGTTTTCATTTTCTTTTCATTTTTTAGGTTATATTATTTTCATAATCTTTTCATTTTTTTCTGCGGTGCCTGGAAAAGCTAATTATGAAACCTGTTAAATTTTCTACCAATCGTAATTCCCAAGTTGAAAGAATTATTACCCTCAGCGACAGACAGACACTAGCAGATACAAGTATTAATATCAGCCATTTGGGAGTACATTACCGCACCCAAGAAGCCCTAAGTGATGTTAACTGTACCATCAAACCAGGGAGACTTACAGGTATCTTTGGACCCAATGGTGCTGGTAAAAGTACGATGGTAAAAGCGATGTTGGGGTTAGTTCCCAGTAGCGGTAGGGTGTTGTATCAGGGTAAAGCGTTGACGGAACAGTTAGAAAAAATCGCTTATGTACCCCAAAGAAGCCAAATTGATTGGACTTACCCTGCTACGGTGTGGGATGTGGTGATGATGGGAAGGGTGAAGAAAACAGGGTGGTTGCGTAACTTTTCTGGGGTGAGTCGTCGGATTGCAAAAGCAGCTTTAGAAAGGGTGGGGATGAATGAATACCGCAACCGTCCCATTGGACAACTTTCTGGGGGACAGCAACAACGAGTATTTTTAGCTCGCGCTTTGGCACAGGAAGCTGATATATTTTGTTTTGATGAACCTTTTGTGGGTATTGACCAAAAAACCCAAACGGTAATTTTTGAAGTATTTCAAGAACTTGCTGCGTCTGGGAAAATTGTTTTGGTAGTTAACCACGATTTAGGAGCATCAATTACCTATTTTGATGATTTAATTCTCTTAAATCGTCAAGTTATTGCGACAGGTTTTAGGAAGCAAGTATTGACAGAAGAAAACCTACATCGTGCTTATGAAGGGAAGGTAATGTTCTTCTCGGAAGCTGCGTAAAATGATGGTTGAAAAATCTTACTTCTATACATCAAGTAAATCTGGTAACGGATATAATAGACGGTTTGGTAGGGGCACGGCATCCGTAATCTATCTGTATTATAGAGTAATTTTGATGGTTTGGTAGGGGCACGGCATCCGTAATCTATCTGTATTATAGAGTAATTTTGCCGACGCCGTGCCCCTACAACAATTGAAGCAATTATCCGTTACATCACCTGCAACATCCGTTGCAAACTATACTTTTCAGACAACCTCTAAGAATAAGTAAATCGGCGGAAATCAATATAACTATGTTACGAAACGTAAATATAGCCCTGAAACCTTTACCAATGACCAATGACCAATGACAAATGACAACCCTAACTGCTTCGCTTTATTTGTACCGACCTACTTAATTCCTAATTCATAATGCTTGAAACTTTAATTGAGCCGTTACAATACGGCTTTATGCAACGTTCTTTAATTGTAGCTATTTTAGTAGGATTATTATGTGCGATTGTCGGTAGTTATTTGATGGTACAGCGTTTAGCTTTGCTGGGTGATGCTATTAGTCATTCGGTTTTACCAGGGTTAGCTATAGCCTTTATGTTGGGGATAGATATCTTTGTTGGAGCATTTATTGCAGGTGTTATTAGTACAATGGTGATTACCCTGATTCGCACCCGTTCTCCTATTAAGGAAGATGCGGCAATGGGGATAGTATTCTCAGCTTTTTTCGCTTTAGGAATTACTCTGATTACGATAATTCAAAAGGCGAATAAAATAGACTTAAATCACTTTTTGTTTGGTAATATTCTCAGTGTAACTGTAGAGGAAGCTTGGGATACCGCGATTATTGCTGTCATAGTATTATCGGTGGTTTTTACCTTGTATAAAGAGCTTTTATTTTACACTTTTGACCCTTTAGGTGCCCAAGCAGCAGGTTTACCAGTAAATCGGTTAAATTTTGGCTTGATGTTGTTAATTGCTTTGACAATTGTCGCTAGTATGAAAGCGGTGGGTGTTATCTTAGTTTTAGCACTTTTGATTACACCGGGAGCAACTGCTTATTTATTAGTAAAAAGACTGCATCAAGTAATGATTTTAGGTGCGGTAATTGGGGTGATATCTAGTGTAAGTGGAATGTATTTAAGTTACTTTTTTAATTTACCATCGGGTCCAGCGATTGTGTTGGTGGTGTCGGGTTTGTTTAGTTTGGCGTTTATGTTTAGTCCACAACATGGGATTTTGACACATTTTCAAGGAGTTAAAGAATAAAATTAATATTAACTAGGATGTCCTGCGGCTACCCAAAGAATTGAGGGTTTGAGCAAGTGAAAATGAGCCATAACGCACCAATCAATACGGTGCGTTAGACCCATTATTAAAGTTGTCGTTCAAAGTGATATATCAGTCGTGGGTCTAACACACCCTACAATAATTTTATGTTTTATTTATAGACACAGTATTAGATGGGATAAGCTAACAATAGCAGTGAAAATTGAACAACGAAAATGGCAATTAATCCCTCGATTCTCGCTTTAGATTTTGATGGTGTAATTTGCGACGGTTTGATAGAATATTTTCAGGTAGCTTGGCGTACCTATTGTCAAGTTTGGCAACCTGTGAATAACATAGCACCAGAGAGTTTAGCAAATCAATTTTATCCTCTCAGGGCTGTAATTGAAACTGGTTGGGAAATGCCTGTATTAATTAGAGCATTAATCAGAGAAATTCCAGCAGAAAATATTTATCGGGAATGGGGAACTATTGTTAAACAAATTCTGCAAGAGGAAGATTTACAACCAGCCGAAATTGGTGCGAAATTAGATAAAAATCGTGATGAATGGATAGGGAATGATTTAGATGGTTGGTTAAGTCTCCATAGATTTTATCCAGGAGTTGTGGAAAAAATACAAGCTACTCTCAAGAGTGATATTCCACTTTATATTATTACTACCAAGGAAGGAAGATTTGTACAGAAGTTATTGCAGCAATCAGGGGTTGATTTCGGTAGAGAAGCTATTTTTGGCAAAGAAGTGAAGCGTCCCAAATATGAAATTTTGCGGGAATTAATTCAGTCACATCAAGTTTCCCCCAAGACAGTGTGGTTTGTAGAAGATAGACTGAAAACATTACAGGTTGTAGACAAGCAAGCAGATTTAGAAGAGGTGAAACTCTATCTTGCAGATTGGGGTTATAATACTACATTAGAACGGGAAAATGCCCAAAAAGACCCCCGAATTCAGTTAATATCTCTCCCAAAGTTTGCTCAAGACTTCTCTATGTGGAAATAATATTACTGGCTTGCTAGACTCTCGTTACAAGGTTCTACCTTGTAATGCATTAAAGAAGGCTCTGCCTTCGATTATAAAGCCTGGAGGCAACAGCCCACCCTATAGCATTTCCAGGCTACTCTGCGAGAAGCCACCTCCGGTGTCTATAGCCTAGAAACGAGTTAAACTCCTAACTTCTAACTCCTAACTCCCCCTTATGCTTGACTTAAGGAAATTAACGCGACAAATGCAGGGTTTGAGTCAACACCTGACCCAAGAAGCTGCTGCGAGTCAAAAACGCTTGGAATTAGCGCAAAAATACCTCACCGAAGCGATTACCAACCAAACCGAATTAGTACAGCGACAGGAAAAATGGCGCGATCGCATTATTTTTGCGAATGCGACTCCCATTGAACCCCTGGATACTTGCATTGATATTCCTATCCCCCCCAAAGTTCATACTGTCGTCGCTACGGATGGTTCCCAAATCGCACCCAATCACCACGAAATTGCTTATTGTTATCTGTTAAATATCGGTAGAATTGTCTTACATTATGGACAGAATAAGCACCCGCTTCTCGATAGTTTACCGGAGATATTTTACCGTCCCGAAGATTTGTATATGTCCCGTCAGTGGGGAATTAGAACCGAAGAATGGATGAGTTACCGTCGCACTGCGTCGGAAGCAACGGTGTTAGCAGAATTAGCTTGTGAGGTGAAAGTAGGTTTAGATGCAATACCGATGTTAGCAATGGTGGATGGTTCGTTAATTTACTGGTTTTTAGACCAATTACCCCTTGATGCCCGTGAGATGATTTTACCACCCATATTAGAAGCTTGGCAGGAAATGCAGGATGCCGAAATTCCCCTCATGGGTTATTTAAGTGCTTCCCGCAGCATTGAAGCGGTAAATTTGTTACGGCTTTTGGCTTGTCCTTATCCTAATCCCGATTGTATAAGTTATTGCCCGAATCAATTGGAGAAGGTTCCTTGTAAGGTGCTGGAATTTCTACGGGATACTACCCTTTGGGGAAAACAACTTCAACCAGGACAAAGGGGTCCTTTGTGGCGCAGTAATGCCCGTATTCTCAACCTGTATGAGAATCAAAAAATATACTTTTGTTACGTCAATGTAGGTGTAGAAATTGCCAGGATAGAATTACCTACATGGGTAGTGGAAAATACTGATGTTTTTGAGTCAGCACTAGGGTTAATGTTAGCGCAAGTGCAAAAAGGATACGGATATCCAGTAGCTATAGCGGAAGCACATAATCAAGCGGTGGTTAGAGGTGGCGATCGCACTCGTTTTTTTGCGCTTCTGGAAAGACAAATGATTAAAGCGGGGTTGAAAAATATTGGTACTTCTTACAAAGAGACACGCAAGCGGGGGAGTATTGCTTAACTTTCTGGTGCATGGGTTTCTAACCAAGTTAGTAAATCATCCCTACTAGAGAAATCTAGGAGTGCTTCTGCTAATTCTTCCAGTTGCGTTATTGATAAGGAACTAATGCGATTTTTTAATTTTGAGTCTAAGAGGATGTTTGAAAAGTTTTTAGAGGTCAAAAATTATGCTAATCGCCTGACCATAATACGGATCATGGCAAGATAAATAAAAGTCTCCGATGTTTCGGGTAATAACTCATAATCTCTGACCAATCGCCGACAGCCCATAAACCAACCGAAAGTGCGCTCAACTACCCAACGTTTTTTGAGCAACACAAAGCCCTTGGTTTCTTCTGGGCGCAGAACCACCTGCACAATCCAACGACAAAAATTCATTACCCACTGCATAAAAGGTTCCCCATCAAAGCCACCATCGACCCAGATGGTTGTTAAACGTGATATCTTCTGCTTGGACTGTTTGACCAGGTTGAGAACTTGTTTGCCCCCTTCTCGCTCACCCACATTGGCAGCAGTAACCAAGACTCGCAGCACTAATCCCAAAGTATCGACTGTTAAAAATCGCTTGCGTCCTTTGATCTTCTTGCCCGCATCAAAGCCCACTTCTTGGCTCACCATAGCCGCACTTTTCACGCTTTGACTATCGATTATGGCTTCAGATGGACTTGGATACCGTTGTTGCTCTATCCGCACCCATTCCCTGAGACTGTCATGAATTTTCTGCCATGTCCCATCTTTGCGCCAGTTCCGATTTTAGGGGTGTATACGGTCTGCCAGGGAGGAAAGTCACGCCTGTTACCCTCGCCATCTCACTCCTTCTACCAAAACATAGAAAATTGCGTTCATAACTTCCCACATATCGACTTCACGCTTTCGACCACCGGGTTTTGGTTCTGGAATTATGTCACTGAGAAATTCATATTCGGCACGGGTCAGGTTACTGGGGTATGCTTTACTCATGTTACTCTCTCGGTGCTGTTTATTCTTCATTCACAGCTTATACTGAGAGAGCTTTTTTACAACATGCCCGACTTTTCAAACATCCTCTTATGGTGTTGGGTAGCTTTGGGCTGGCATTATATGATGAGGAATTTCGTCCTATCTTTGGAGATTTAGCTAAGGTGGGGGTGGGTGGCTACCTTGGAAGGTTGTTACCGGAATTGGTTAAATAGGTTCTGTGGGGATTCTCCTGTACCCTAATCAGCAGTTGCTGGACTTTTTCTCCGTGGAAGTTTCCGCTTCTTCCCCTTCAATCCCAACTTGCAACTGTCCCATGATTTCCTTGCTAGTTCAATTTACAACTTCACAACTATGTTACAAAACGTCAATAGCCCTGAATTTCTTGACCAATTACCAATTACCAATTACCAATTACCAATTACCAATTACCAATTACCAATTACCAATTACCAATGATAGTATGTATGTTATTGTTGCCCCCTCTTTTACCTGTTGATGAACAAACAATTGGATGAAACCCTTTCTCAAGAAATAAGCGATCGCATCAAAAGCAAAGCCAGAAAACCCTTTGATAATGCTTACAAAGCTGCATTGGTTGTTGAGGAAGCAATTTATGTCCAAGGCTTTTTAGTCACCAAGGGTAAACCTTACCAACCCCTGGAACATGCTTGGATTGAGTTAGGGGATGCAATTATCGATCCAAGTCTCCCCCATCTTCATAAAAATGCTGAAGAACTTACATATTTTGCAGCACATACAGTCAGCGTAAAGCAACTGAAAGCAATTATAGAAGAATCAAAGGAAGACTATCCAGAAGACGATCCTCTACCAATTTATGGTGACGCACCTTATGAATATTATGGTGATGTAATGTTAGGGGATAAGGCATATTTAGTCGCTTATGAAGCAGCAGTAGCTAAATGTAAGGAATTGAATCAACCAAATATTGAAAAGAACTGAACATCAAACAAAATTATTCTATATTTCACATTCAAAGTTGAGAGTTAGGAGTTAGTAGTTACAGCATATTGCAGGTAAATGAGGTACAAACATAAATAATAAAACTCTTGTGGTACGGGCATTCTGCCCGCTACGGGTGTACCTCAATCAAATGAAATACGCTGTAAGAGTTAGGAGTTACTAATTTTTAATTTTTAATTTTTAATTGTTTTAGGAGTTAAGAGTTAGGAGTTTCCTATTTTCAAGTTAGAGACCATTTATAAAGTAAATATTAAGTCTATGGGTGTAGGTCCAAACCGGGTTTTTATGGGTAGAGTATCGAATCCGCATCGTACTTAGTCTCAGAGAAACCCGGTTTCTTGGGTCTTAAGGTTTACTTTATAAATAACCTCTTAGACAAATATCAATACTGTTTTCGTCTCTTATATTTTTATAGATCAAACTACTAAAGGAGTTTCAAAGACAAAAATGTCTCAATCATAAATCTCTAGTTTACCGATTATATCATTCATATGGGCGCGGAAACCGCGCCCCTACAATTTGGGGTTGGTATTACTTTTGGTATTACTTAAGGTAAGCATTATCCACCTTAGTAATCACCAAGATTTTATATTACATATGTTTTACAGGTTTGTATTAAAGCCTGCGCTTAATTTCCTGTGCTAAATTCTCCAGAGATACTTCTATTTGTTCTCCAGTTTGTAAATTCTTCAGAGAAGACTTTTGTGCTGTAGCTTCATCAGAACCAATAATTACACAAAATTTAATTCCCTGTTTATCAGCTTGCTGGAATTGTTTACCCAAACCCCGCTTATCAAAGCTAGTCACAACATTAATACCAGCCTTTCTTAATTCTTGTGATACTTTTAAATAAAGTGGCATTAAATCTGCTTGTAAATTTACCACCATTGCCTGTGCTGGTGTGGGAGAAAGAGTATTCAAAATACCAGCTTTAATTAAGCGACTCATTAAGCGAGTCAAACCGATGGAAATACCGACTCCCGGCATTTTTTCCCCTAGAAATACCCCCACTAATTCCTCATATCTGCCACCAGAACAAATACTACCTAAAGCTTCATGTCCAATGAGGGTTGTTTCGTAAACTGTACCTGTATAGTAATCTAAACCTCTAGCAATTGATAAATCAACAGAGAATCTATTTTCAGCAACTCCTAAATTTCTAACTCCAGCAATAACCGTTTCTAATTCTGTCACACCCAAATTAAATTGCTGGGAATCGGGAATATTTTGGGACAAGTGCTTGAGTTTATCTAAGACATTATCAACATTGCCATCAATTTTAATAAAATCGATAATTTGTTGTGTTACTGCAACAGAAATACCCTCTGTTTCTAAATGCTTCTTGACTTTAGCTTCCCCGACTTTTTCTAAAGTATCAACAATAGTAATACAGGTTTTAATTTTACTTTCTTCAATTCCCAAAGACTGAAAAAACCCAGTCAAAATCTTCCGATTGTTGATGCGAATTAAGAAATCACCGATATTAATATTCTCAAATATTTCCGAGATAATAGCAGGCATTTGCGCATCATAAAGTAAACTCAATTCTCGACGCGCAACCACATCAATATCACACTGACGAAACTGACGAAAACGTCCATCTTTTGCCCGTTCTCCCCGAAATACCACATCCATTTGATAACGGGCAAAAGGGAAAGTTAATTCATTTAAATGACGGGCAATATAAGCTGCTAGAGGCACAGTTTGGTCAAATTTTAATGCTCTTGATTCCGAACCAGTTTCCCCTGATTTTTCTTTCTCTGCTTGGCGATTTGGGGGTAGAATTGGGTCAATTCCATAAATAATGTTATCCCCTTGATTACCTTTAGCTTGTAGAACTTCTAAACGTTCCACTGCGGGGGTTTCAATGGGTGTAAATCCATAGCTTTCAAACACCCTACGAATGGTATCAAGTAAATATACTTCCAAGCGCTTTTCACCAGGAAGAAATTCGGGAAAACCACTAGGGGTAGAAAAGTTAATTTTTTCGCCTTTTGCCATGTCTCTAATCAATTGTGGATTTGAGATTTTAGATTTTAGATTATTTTCAGAAAAATGACAGTAACCGTCTATAGATTTTAGATTAGAAATGGATAGTTGGGAATTGTAGACACAGATTTATCTAAGAGGTTGTTTGAAAAGTCCAAAAGGTTACTTAAAACCTCTCTTTTAACCTCTCTCCTAGTAGTCCAGAGGCTTTAGGACGCCTATTTTTCTGTTCCCCTTCCCTAGTAGGGAAGGGGTTAGGGGTTAGGTTTTTAGGGTTGTGATGTTAAACATAATACTTTTCAAACATCCTCTAAGATTCTCTAGGATTCTTACTTGAGTACAATATAAATTCCTATTCCCTATTCCCTATTCCCTACTCCCTACTCCCTACTCCCTACTCCCAATTCCCTACTCCCTATTCCCTGTTCCCTGTTCCCTATTCCCTTCCTCAAATTGCGTATTAAACCACCAAGGATCATGAATCGATTTAGTTTTCACCAAAAAAGCCTTTTTGCGTAAAAACCGCATCAACGACGCTGCACCCATACGAGAACCACCCAAACCGGAGTACTTGAAGGAATTTTTCTCTCCCTCATGCATAATCGCTGTTAAGGCAGCATCATTAATACTAACAGCACCAGCATCTATCTGTCGTGCAACTTCTAACGCTTCTGCTTCGGTTTGTGCAAATACAGCTGCACTCAATCCATAAAAAGAGTCATTAGCCAACAGCACAGCTTCCTCTACCCTCTTAAAAGGCATCACAGGCATGATAGGACCAAAAGTTTCTTCCAGCATCACCAACATGGAATGGTTAACCTCTGTCAGCACCGTTGGACGACACCACCAACCACCACCTAATTCCTCTACTTTACCGCCACAATGGACAATTGCTCCTTTTTCTATGGCATCTTGCAAATGGCTAGCAATAATTTCTGCTTGTTTTTCAGAAATAATTGGACCAATATCGCCACTATC
Source organism: Nostocaceae cyanobacterium (assembly GCA_030065825.1). GTDB lineage: Bacteria > Cyanobacteriota > Cyanobacteriia > Cyanobacteriales > Nostocaceae > JASJCY01. Next base: position 10,342 of record JASJCY010000041.1, read on the forward strand.
AGGTTTAGGATATGCAAATTTCAGACGATGAGCCTTAGTTACCAACTGATGATAAAATTTCTCAAATATTGATTCAGCGACATAAATTCGCTCAATAGACTGACAGGATTGTCCAGTATTAGCGACTGCACCCCACAATATCGCTGATGTTGTCAATTCTAAATCCGCTGATTCCAAGACGATTGCCGGGTCTTTACCCCCCAATTCCAAGAAAGCAGGGATAAAACATTTAGCAGCCACTTGTGCTACTTTTCGTCCTGTTTCTATGGTCCCAGTAAAGCATACCACATCCACATTCTCGATTAATTGAGTCCCAGTTTCCCCAGCCCCCTCGATAAAGGTAAATACCTCCCGCAATGGGGGAACAGCGTTGAGTGCTGTTAATAAGGGTGCTGTAAACCGGGGAGCAATTTCACTAGGCTTAATGACTACAGCACACCCAGCTAACAGCGCAGGTATAGCATCAATTGTAGACAACAGTAGGGGAAAATTCCAAGGGCTAATTATTCCTACTAAGGGATAAGGTACAAATGTGTGTTGTAGTTGAATAAAGGGTACTTCCGTCTCTCTGGCTGTGTGTTTCAGTAAGTTGGGTGCTAACCGACACCAACGGTCTATTGTTGAAAGGAAAGTATCGATTTCTAGTATAGATATTGACAATCTTCCAGTGTCTGCAACTAAAGCTTGTGTAAGTTTTTCCCGTCCAGCAATAATGGCTTCTTTCCACTGCTGTAAAGCGTTAATTCGTCCTTCTAAACCCAACTGCAACCAGTTTTTTTGTGCCCTGCGTAAGCGATGACACAACTGTGCCAACAGTTTTGGTGGTGGCGGTATAATTACGTAGTCATACTTACCTGTGCGGGGGTTGCGAATTTCTATCGGTTGAGACATGAAGTTAGATCACCCCCGGTTAAGCAGTTAATCAACAATGACCTATGTTTACCATTATGCGATCACCGTTGTCACTAGAATTAGGGAATAGGGAATAGGGAATGGGGAATAGGGGATATAAAAGCGATCGCATTACTAACCTAGTTTCTTGGGGTAAAAGTCGATATCATACCTTGCAAAAGCGATGACATCAGAAACTGGTTTGTTTGGGTAAAAGTCGAAAATTATCCTACTTTGCAAAAGCGATGACATCAGAAACTGGGTTTGTTTGGGTAAAAGTCGAAAATTATCCTACTTTGCAAAAGCGATGACATCAGAAACCGGGTTTGTTTGAGTAAAAGTCGAAAATTATCCTACCTTCCAAACAACAAACCCGGTTTCTTGGACTATTTAACTAAAAGTGATCGCATTATTAACCAAGTTTCTTGAGATAAAAGTCGAAAATTATCCTACCTTGCAAAAGCGATGACATCAGAAACCGAGTTTGTTTGAGTAAAAGTCGAAAATTATCCTACCTTGCAAACAACAAACCCGGTTTCTCGAACTCTTTAACTGATAACTGATAACTGATTTAAACGCTGCGTTGCTGTATAATCTCCTTGTAAGTAGCTTGGGCAGCTGTGGGATAACGCTTCAATTCGGGGTCTGTATCTAGGTCAATGTGGTATAAACCAAAGTCACTATCATCGTTAAAAGCATGACCCCATTCGCGGTTAGAAGTGATACACCAACAAACATAACCTACAACCTTGACACCGTCATTTACAGCACGTTGTATTTCCCCAATATGCTTACGGATGTAATCTTCCCTTGTTACTCCATCTGCTTCTTTAACACAGCCGTTCTCCACAATCAAAATTTCTTTGTCTGGAAACAACTTAGCATGGAATTTGAACATATTGTACAGTACTCCCGACCACACCGGAGCATTCCCAAAACGACCTATAGCTGCATCCCATAATTGTTGGATGTTATTGAAGCTGAATTTCTCAATACCCCAATAGTAGTCAAAACCTACAAAATCCATTTGTCCGACACAGTCTTTTGGACAGAGAAATGTCGGTAATTTTCCAGCCATACCCAAGTACCACCAGTTACTGCTGAGGAAAGAAGACAGAATACTAAAAGTCTTGAGCATGGGGTCAAAAATGCGTACAATGGAACGCAGTAGAGGCAAGCGTTCTTTAGTGGTTGCAGGACGAAACTCTACCTTGTTGGGGTCACCGAAAATCTCTTTTGCTATAGCCCTAGCTAAATCAATTTCTAAGCCGCTAAATTCCCCTGTTTGCGGGTCTTTGTAACCAAAACCAGGTACATTATCCTTGACAGCTACAATTAGACGACCCCGTTTTCTCACTCGACGCAATAAGTGGGAAGAAATAGGCAAAGCAAACCCCAATTTTCTACCACTAATTTCATCTAAAGTAAAGCGTCTACCGATACGAGGATATTCAGGTAATGGTTGTCCAGGAAAGTGTTTTTTATAACTTTCTGCCCAAGATCCAGATTCCTTGAATTTACGGACTGCTATATCTACAGCATTTAATAAAGCGCGATCGCCTTTAGTAACTGCTGCACCGTAGGGTTCTGTTGTCAATCTCTCTTCTAGGAGTCGATATTGTCCCGGATGCTGTTTTATGCTTCCTAGGAGAATGGCATCATCAGCTAGAATAGCATCTACCTGTTCATAATCTAATGCTTTGAGAGCATCTTCATAGTGTGTAAACACCTTGACTTTGGTATTGGGAAGCAAAGTATAAACATTGGTTTGTGAGGTAGAACTTGCAACCACTGCAACGGTTTTATCTTCAAAATCAGCAAGTTGTTGAATTGGACTAGATGATTTTACCAATAGGGTTTCAGCTGCTACATAGTATGCCTCAGAGAATGATACCTGATGTTCTCGCTTTGGGGTTACCGTCAGGTTAGCGATTACCACATCTACCTTTCCTTTCTCCAGTAAAGCACGTTCGGTGAACCTTTTTCCTTGGTTAATTAAATCTTCCTTGCTGCGGAGATTAGTAACATTGCGATCCACCAATTTTTGCAGCCATAGGGGTAAACCCAACAACATCGGATTTGCTCCCACCTTAGCATCTGGATTGGATTCTTTAATAATAGCTCTAGCCTTGGTATGTGCCACAAACAAATTGCGCATCAAATCTCCGACTGCAGCCATTTGTTCTGACATCGATGCACCCCTGGGTAGACCTGGAGGCATAAAATAAAACTTTTCCCACCAAGGTTTTACGTAGCCATAAATCAGTTGACTGGGTTCATTAAAAGTAATCCAGTACTGTGCTAAATTACCTAAACGTTTAGCAACTTCTGTTGCATAATTAGCGAAAATTTGAGGAAAATTTTCACCAGTTAAACCACCCCGTGCTTCCACATGAATAGGATGGGTAAAATGGTGTAAAGTAACAATGGGTTCCATGTCATGGGAACGGATAGTTTCAATGACTTGACGATAGTGGTCGAAAGCTTCTTCATTCCACTCATCGGGTTTTGGTTCCACTCGTGACCAAGCTATAGAAATGCGAAACATTTTGCAACCCATAGACTTGGCTAAAGCAATATCTTCTGGATAGCGGTTCCAAAAATCTGTTGCTTTACCTCTTGGAGTCAAATCCGGACGAGTTTCCCAGACATCTCGAATATCTTCAAATTTTGCTTCGTAAGCTTCAACTTGGTGGTCTGCGGTAGCAACACCAAACATAAAATCATCAGGTAAAGGTGCAAGAGTTTTTTTCATCTTAAAACTTCCTTTTCAAATTAGAAAGAAACCAGATTTTTCATCAACAAAGTAGGAGAATATTGATAATCCGGCTATATCATCCAGTTTCTCGGTTTTTCATCAAGTCATATCTTGCAGCATTTTCAACAAGCATAGAGAAAGCGAGGCAGCGCGTTGGTCGGGTTCCCCGACTTAAAGCGACTGCCGGGGTTTATAAACCCAAAATTAAGGTTTTGACAGGTCAATATTCTAAATAAACCCGGTTTCTGACCCGGGTGCAAGATGTGTGTCAACAAAGTAGGAGAACATTGATAATCTAGCTATATAAATCCGGTTTCTCGGTGTCTCATCAACAAAGTAGGAAAACATTGATAATCCGGCTATATTATCCAGTTTCTCGGTTTTTCATCAACAAAGTAGGAAAACATGAAAACATTTATAATCCGGCTATATAAATCCGGAAAATAAACCGGGTTTATTAGGAATAATTATCTATCTATTAAAACCCTGATTTTTTGTTAATAAACCCGGTTGATTATCAACAAATTTCTTAATTAACTGGTGTGGTTAGGAAAACAGATGGAGAACGATATTTGTTCAAAAATTGTAAGAGTCTGGGGAAAATATCAACGTGGACATTTTTACCCATAAAAACATCTTGGTGACCATAACCAGGAAATACATGAAGTTCATGTCTACCGGGTACAATTTTCTCTAATCTTTGGTGACAGACAATATTAGAATCAGTAAAAACCTGATTATTATCCCCAGTCATAAATAGGATGGGAGTTTCGATTTCCTGCCCATACTCAAAGTAGTTATTGGGTAAGCGGTCATACTTAGGATTCTTTGGCTCAAATTTAACCGCTGTATTATTGGCTTTGACCATTTTAAGTACATGTCGGTAATAGTGCAAACCATTACCACCGTATAAGTCAGCACCGCGACGATGGGTAACTTCATGGAGATTTTCGTGGCTATACAAAGCAGGCCATCCAGTTCCCCACATTACGCTTAACATATGACAAGAAGGCTCATCACATTCATGGTGAAACGCTGATACAGCCTTAGAGAAGATTTTACCCTTGGTAATACCTGGGTCTTCACTCCATCGGGGATTTAAATAAGGAATTCCTAATACATATTCTACCAAAAAAGGAGCGAAAGTTAATTTTACTTGCGACCATTTAGGTATACGTGGTGTTAACGCCACACTATTAGCAATAACACTAGTAATATCTGTTACCGTTTTGGCAAACAGACTCATGGTGAAAGATGCAGAACCCAAACAATGACAAATAACATGGATACGACGGTTTCCTATATGTTCGCGCATTTTGGCGATCGCTGCGGGATGGTCGAACAGTGCGATATCATCCATGTTGTAGCGATGCATTTGCAGGTTATAGGAGTGTCTATTACTCATCCGGTAGTCTAATGTCCAAACATCTGTTAACCCGTTATCTAATAGGTATTGCACCAGGTTGTAATGTTCGGGCATGATAAACATATCGGTGGATGTAGTCAAACCGTGAATAATTAGAACTACATCATCACACTCAGCACGTTGAAATCTTTGCAAACTTAATCCAAGTTTATCTTCAGTGGAAAATTGATGTGTGGAAATTTCGGCATTTTGTACACCTTCTAGGGTATAAAGTGCTATTTCGCGTTCCATGATTTACCTCATTCGTTATTTGTTATTTGTTATTTGTCATTGGTCATTTGTCATTTGTCATTTATTATTGGTCATTTGTCATTTGTATTTAGTACTCCTAATTTTTAACTTCTGGACGTAAGTTTTGCGTTCCTACAAACTCCTAATTTTTAACTTATGGGCGCAAGCATTGCGCTCCTACTAATTCCTAATTTCTAACTTATGGGCGCAAGCATTGCGCTCCTACTAATTCCTAATTTTTAACTTCTGGACGTAAGTTTTGCGTTCCTACAAACTCCTAATTTTTAACTTATAGGCGCAGTTTTGCGTCCCTACAAATTCATAATTTATAATTATTGGGCGCAAGCATTGCGCCCCTACAAATTCATAATTCATAATTCTTGTAACCCCATTTCTCTAGTAACAACTGGCTGATAACCTAATTCTCTTTTAATTTTAGCAATGTTATACTTTCTCGGCATGGCTACAAAAGATAACTCAAACCTATAAAGAGGAGGAATACCTTTAATACCAAATAATTTCCAAATAAATTCAATGGCTGTCGCTAAAGGTTTAGCAATAAAACTAGGAATATTCTTATTAGGAGGAGTTACACCTTGAATTTTTAACACTTGAGTAAAGTAATCTTTGACAGTTATTGGTTCATCATCAGTAACCATGTAAACCTGCTTATCATTGCCTTTTACACATGCTAAACATATAGCTTCCACCAAATTATCAACATGGACAGTTTCAATCACACACTGACCATTATCTACCCACATGAATTGACCAGATTTTACCTTTTCTACCAATTTCTGAGGAGTTTTATCACCTGTACCCCAAATATAAGTAGGACGCAGGATAATACATTTCATATCTGTGGTAAAACTCAAAATTTCCTGTTCTGCTAATTTCTTCGCTTTTCCATAATAGGAATTTGGTTCATCTGGATAAGGAAAACTTTCATCTATATTCACCAAAGGATTCACATCTTGTAAAACCGATTCAGAACTAATATAGATAAATCTCTTCACATGCATTTTACTAGAACTCATCAACAAGTTCTTAGTTGCCAAAGTAATTTCATTTTCAAACTTTGACCAAACTCCCCAAAATTCCACAGGTGCAGCACAATGAATTACCACATCATATCCCTGCAATTCATTTTCCCATTCTCCAACATTTTCTAGAGAACCCCTAACAACCTCCGCACCTAATTTTTCAATTTTTTCTCCTGAAGAATTCGACCTTGCTAAACCCCCAACAAAATTCCCATCATCAATCAAACGTTTAATCAATCTTTGACCAAGAAAACCAGAACCACCAGTGACAAAAATCCTCATTCAGCACCTCTGTTTTATTTATACTCCTACCGCATATACCTTTAACTACCAATCCCACAGAATCACTTTCGGATAAATTTATGAAAGTCAAAAAGAAACTTTGACTCATCTGTTGAATCATTCTCAACAAGAGCAAAAAAGCCGGGGTTTTTGAGCGAAAATCAAGGTTTGGAAACTGATAAATTTGAAATAAACCCAGTTTTTAGTCCAAGATGTTTGTTTCTTCTTACTCCCTTCGGTGTTCTAAGATTACCTATAAAAATTTCTCCCCCTCTTCCCCCTCTTCCCCCTCTTCCCACTCTTCCCCCTCTTCCCACTCTTCCCCCTCTTCCCCCTCTTCCCACTCTTCCCCCTCTTCCCACTCTTCCCCCTCTTCCCCCTCTTCCCCCTCTTCCCCCTCTTCCCCCTCTGAATACGTCTGACTCAATTCGGTAATTTTCTAGCGGGACAGGAGTAGTGTCTTACTGTCTACCCTCCAGGAAATCCCTGATGTACTTACCTATTTCAAATTCTTTCTTTCTGTCCATCAAATATAAATTTCCGACAGAGTCCCAGCAAAGAAACGACTAAACCGATCCAATGCTTCCAACTTTTGTGACACACTAGAAGCATTCATCACCTTCAAAGTTGTCATTTGCTTCATAAAATCTAAAGGCTGAATTTTCAGAATACCCTTACCCAAAACCGGACTATCATTCCCATCACCACTGCGCACAGTAATATACAGAGTCGTCGTATCAGACCAAATATCAAATCCTGGGTCATCATGAATCTGCTTAAACCCTTCAAAATAATATTTTTCACCAGTCTCTGCGGTCATCTGCATCCGATACAGCATCTGTCGTGTTTTACTTTGTTCCGGTGACAACACAAACAGATTGAACTCTCCATTAGTCACAGTCATCGGTTCCGCAGAAATAGCTGGTGCTGTAACCGTACCAACCATCTTTGCAGGGTGGTCGGGGTGATTAAGCAACTCATCCAAGTCATCCGCAATTACCGTGAGAGTAAATTCAAATATTGAGTCCTCTTTTTCACCATTTTCTGCTGCTTCTTCATAATCCTCCTTCACCTGAGTCGAAAAATAACCGCGCATAGTTTCAGTAAACTGAATTCCCATTTTCTTCGGTGCACTAGAACTTACAGGTACAGAAGGCAAATCATAGTTAATTGTCCAACCCCTATCCTTGGCAATTAAAGCACAACAACGCTCAGCAATGGCAGAAATTGTTAGTAATGGATTCACTCCTAAACTACGTGGAATTACAGAACCATCTGCAACGTACAAACTTTCGTATACTTCCTTTCCCTGGTTGCTAGAAAACACCTGTCCTTTATGATTCAATACCCCGTGTTCCGCATCTTCTGCCAAAATGCAACCACCCAGAGGATGAACCGTAATTAAGTCATGGTTAAATAATTTACTCCAAATTGGGTTAGGAATTTGCGTACCACCAAGGGGATTAGTAGCTTCTTTTAAACGATTGTTAACTCGCTCAAAAATAGGCTGCTTACCGACTCCTTCCCAATCAACGCGGAGATTGTCATTATCGTCTAAATACATCCTTCCTCCACCGTCATCATGGGTCATGACTAGGTAAGTCTGGGTATTGCGTACTGCACCGGTATAAGCACCACGAAACCTACTCTGTACTTCTCGGAATTTCTCCTTCAAGCAATCCCATAAACCGTAGTCTGTATCTTTTCCCAACAATTTCGCAGCACTAGCAAAGGTTTGCGGTAAAATCGGGGCAAGAGCACCGGGAATTGAGCCTTCTTCAATCACCATACCATTATCTAATTGAGGCTGCTGACGCATGTCGATCATACCGGTGATGCAAGGTCCAGTGGGTTCTACTTCCCCAGGAGGACGGTTACCAAAACCAACACCGTTAATTTTTTGGTCGTTATTGTAACCGAATGCTACCACATCCCCATTACCAGTAAAGTGGTGTCCCACCTTGTCTGACATGGACAACCCAGCATCTCGCGAACGTAGTAAAATCTCCGTAGAACCAAGGGTTCCCGCAGCTAAAACTACGATGTCTGCACTGACAAACATAGTGGGTGCATCAAACTTGTCAACTCCAGCGTTCATTAACTGATAGTGAACCAACCAGCGATCGCCTTCACGTTCAATGCGCTGCACAGATACCTGGGTATAAATTTCTGCACCGTGATTTTTAGCATCCGGGAGATAATTCATTAATACGGTGTTTTTTGCCTTATGGTTGCAGCCAGAAACACAATCACCACAGAGATTGCAAGCTTTTTGTTCTACCCCTACATGATTCACCCCATCTTTAAAACTGACATTAATAGGTGGTCTGTCAAATTTTTCATTTAAATAAGCTGCAGATTCTTTTAATGCTTGTAATTTGGAAACATGGGGGAAATTTTCAGGATATGGAGTGGGTTTAAGCATCTCTTCTGCACGCTGGTATCCCTCCGCTAACAAGGTATGTATATCTGCACGTAAACCTGCGGGCCACCTTGTATCTTCAAATACACGAGTTTCTGTACGCAAGGATACATTGGCGTTTATCAGAGATGTACCACCCAAACCGCAACCTACGAATACATTTAGGTCTTTATTAATGTGAAAATCGTACAAACCCGTATGGGAACCAATATGTTTACCAGGTAAATTCACCTGCATTTCCTTGGCTGCTTCTACCATATTATCAGGGTATTCACCGGGTTGGAATTCCTTACCACGTTCTAATACACACACTTGTTGACCAGCCCTTGCTAAGCGGGATGCAGCGATTCCACCACCATAACCAGAACCGACAACTACAACTGTATAGTGATTTTTAATACTTTCAATTGGGCTTGATAAACGAGCCATAGTATTCATCCTTTAGACTGGGATAGTAATAATTACTTGCTTAGTTGATAGATTCAATTAAATAGAACTTATGCAACTGGCATAAAAGTTGAAAATGATTTAGCTATGTTTAGCTTCAAGAAGACAGGTGGAATTTCCGCAAAAGTTCCATTGTGCCAATTTCGATTCTGTCTAAGAGGTTATTTATAAAGTAAACCTTAAGACCCAAGAAACCGGGTTTCTTTGAGACTAAGTACGATGCGGATTCGATACTCTACCCATAAAAACCCGGTTTGGACCTACACCCATAGACTTAATATTTACTTTATAAATGGTCTCTAAAGTAAGCTAGAGGCTAGCAGTTATACCAGATTGCAGTTAGCTGACAGCTAAGTTGAAAAAACCGGATTTTTTATCAACTCGGTAGGAGAATATTCGATAACCTTCCGAGAGAAACCCAGTTTTTTGTGATAGTTCTAATAAATGATTGCGTATTAATGATTTGTCGCTAATTACACTTGTAGTGATTATATCTTTTTGATTAGTGAAGATTTCGCTGCTATTTTTTGAGAATAAATGATAAAAGAACTGAACTGGAATTAAAAGAGATAAATAATAATTTCATCAAATAACTACCATATAAATCTGTAATTTTCAATAATTTTATGTACCTTTACTAATATTCAAAAGTCCATTGACAACATTTATTCATATCAGAACATTGTATTTTAGAGAATAGCAATTCAATAGTTTTTGAATTATTCACGTATTTTTGCTGACGACAATTTTTTGGACTAGTTCCAAATGATAACTGATATCTAGATTTAATTTACCCAAAATTATTTATTACTTGGCAACACAGAGGTATCAATGAATATTACTGAATTTACCGAAGAAACAAGTGAATATCAAGTAATCCCTAAGAAACATCCTTGGCAAGGAAAATGTTTCATGGCAAGTGGTATCGAAGGTGAAGCTACTAATATGCCTAGTTCTGATGCCCATAAATCAATTTGTAATGCCGCAAATCGCGGAAGAGTTGCTATCTTTATTGATGGTTCTAACCTATTTCATGCAGCTTTACAACTCGGTATTGAAATTGATTATACTAAATTACTTTGTTGTTTAACGAGGGATGCAAGACTTTTACGTGCGTTTTTCTATACAGGAATAGACCGCAATAATGAAAAACAACAGGGCTTTTTACTCTGGATGCGTCGTAATGGTTATCGTGTAGTTAGCAAAGATTTAGTGCAACTTCCAGATGGTTCCAAAAAAGCAAATCTAGACGTAGAAATTGCCGTAGATATGATGAATTTAGCACCATACTATGACACGGGAGTGTTAGTTAGTGGAGATGGTGATTTAGCCTATGCTGTTAATGCTGTTGCTTACCAAGGTTCTCGAATTGAAGTTGTGAGTTTACGATCCATGACTAGCGAAAGCTTAATTAACGTTGCTGACTGCTTTATCGACCTGGATAGTATGAAGAAAAATATTCAAAAAGACCACAATTGTAGTTTTAATTATCGATAGTTATTCCATAGTTATTCCATGTTTTTGTAGGAGTAATCATACTATAGTAACCCTAAATCATTTGTGAAAAATAAGATTCCCGACTGAAGACGTGTTAGAGGAACTTTCCACTGGCTATAAGTCGGGAATCTGGGTTAATTCAAGTAACAATATTAGACATTTTTCTGTTTTCAGTTACATTTTGATTTTTGACTTTTGTCAAGCAGTTGACACCATTATCAAGTAACAGTCAGAGAAAGAGTTATTATCGTTACCAGGTTATAATAGCGTGAAAATAAAATTTTGCAGCCTTTTTCTGAAATTATTTCGAGTTTGGTGGCAACATAAATGTCTATTTCAAAACAAAAATCAATTGTTGGTTGTTTGCTGGGAACCGCTGTAGGAGATGCTTTAGGATTACCTTATGAGGGTTTATCCAAGTATCGTCAACGTCGTCTTTATCCTAAACCAGGAAATTACAATTTTTTGTTTGGTAAAGGAATGATTTCCGATGATACTGAACACACTTGTATGGTGGCACAATCCTTGATAGTTTCTGCTGGAAATCTACAGATTTTTTCTCAACAATTAGCATGGCGTTTGCAATGGTGGCTAGTTAGTTTACCTGCTGGTATTGGTTATGCTACTTTGAGGAGTATTTTCAAGTTATGGTTAGGATTTTCTCCTCATAACTCTGGTGTTTTTTCTGCTGGTAACGGTACAGCAATGAGAAGTGCTATTATTGGTGTCTGTTACGGGGATAATCTACCAAAATTACGGGAATTATTACAAATATCTACCCGCATTACTCATACAGATCCAAAATCAGAATATGGGGCTTTAGCCGTAGCGATTGCAGCCTATTTATCTAGTCAAAAATCCCTAATTCAACCCCAAGATTATTATCAAAATCTCCAAAGTATATTAAATCCAGAGGCAACTGAATTTTTATCTTTAATTAAACAAGCATGTGATAGTACAGATGCTAATGAAAGCACAGAATTATTTGCTCAAAAATTGGGATTAACTAAAGGTGTAAGTGGCTATATTTATCATACTGTGCCAGTAGTAATTCAAGCATGGTTAAAACATCAGCGAGATTATTCTCATGGAATTTTAGAAATTATTCAATGTGGTGGTGATACAGATACAACAGCAGCAATTTTAGGTGGTATTATAGGGGCTGGAGTGGGGGAAAATGGTATTCCCCAAGTTTGGATTCATAATTTATGGGAATACCCCAGAAGTATTAAATGGATAAAACTATTGGGTCAGAGACTAGCAAAAGTCTGTGAACAAGATATTCCACAAACCCCCCTATCTCTTCCCATATATGCAGTTTTTCCCCGTAATTTATTCTTTTTGTTGGTAGTCATTTTGCACGGATTAAGGCGATTATTACCACCTTATACCATTTTAGATTTTAGATTTTAGATTTTAGATTAATCTGCATAGTTTTCTACTTGCTCCTAGTCGTTGTACGTTTATCCACGTTCTTCAATGGCTTACAAAATCAACTTTGAGTTTCAGTATTTTTTCAACAATCTAATTGGAAAAATATATAAGTTTTTTGCTGTACTTGAACTTATACCTACAAGAAATAAAGGGGGAGCATCCCAATTTTTATGCAATACCCTAGAAGGGTATCGCTACACGGACAAAGCCTGCCTAGCCTTCTAGGGTTTGGGTGTTTTTCAAAAATTGGGATGCTCCCAAATAAAGGTCAGAACAATGAAAAAGTTTGATTGGGAAATATTCCTTAAGCAAGAAAGCAAAAAAATCATTTTGAATTATGAAGAAATAAAAATTAATAGTGAGGAAAATTGGAATTTTTTAGAAGTTACCTCTAAGAATATTCAATCTGAATGGTTTGGTTATCCCGGTGCAACAGAAGAGCAAATTGTTGCTGCTGAAACTCCTTTAGCTATAATTCGACCACCTTCATATCGAGGGTTTCTAAAAATCACAAATTGTTGGTCTGCAATACCTGCACAAATGAAGTTATATTCCACATCCAAAATTAATTGGTTTCCTATTGAAAATCAAAATTGGATTGATGAATGGGTTGCTGCTAGTAAATTTATCCTACCAGTTACTAATGAAGAATATTTTGTTTATAGCAAAAATCGTATTTGGAACCAACCTATACGCACAGAGTATATACAAACATCTCTACAAATTAGTGATGAAGAAGATGCCAGTGTTGTTTTACTAAAATCGAAGAATTATCCACAATAATGAATAGGAAGCATGGCTTTTAATTAGTGGTCGTCCTGGTATTTTTAGATGCCATTCTTTTCAATCTTTAATTCAAACAATGAAAATGGTAAATCCTTGGCTATGATTGTAGTTCATTTTTTACCGCAAGATAAATAAAAGCTAATTATTCTGACATTTTTGATACATAATCCTTGTTAATTGCAAAAATTATGCTGGAGGTCTACCAATAGGGGTAAATACTCTCAAAATTCCATCTCGTGTGAAGCATAATTTCTATTACTTTTGAACTTCTTTAATAAGTCCGAGATATGAAACTTTTTCACAAATATAGCGCTTTTCAGTTGAGTGAAGTACACAATAAACCTCACCCCTTCCCCTCTCCTTACTATAGACACGGAGTGGCTTCCCGCAGGGTAGGAGAGGGGTGGCTTTAGCCGGGGTGAGGTGAGTGTCTATATTGCACAAAGCGTGAAAACCGCTATAAAAAAAAGGGATAGATGATATCCGCACTCTGGCGAAGCACCCACCCCGAAATGACAGACTAGATACCTAACCTGGAACTTTACCGCCTGGTATCCAATGAATTAAGTATCAGCCGAAAAATATTAATTGTCACCAGAATAGATACGGATTTATATTACCAGTAGGGGCAGGGTTTCCCTGCCCGGGGGGCGTAACCTTACCTAAGGGGCGTAACCTTACCTAAGGGGCGTAACCTTACCTAAGGGGCGTAACCTTACCTGGGGGGCATAACCTTGCTTGGGCAGGGAAACCCTGCCCCTACCATTCCCTGGGGGGCATAACCTTGCTTGGGCAGGGAAACCCTGCCCCTACCATTCCCTGGGGGGCATAACCTTGCCTGGGCAGGGAAACCCTGCCCCTACCATTCCCTATTTTTACCCATACCCCCCATAGCTAAAAAAGCTGTTCCATAAGCAGCCTCAGTATTTACCGAAGGCACCACGGTCACCTTTAAATAACGTCCCCTAATTGCTGTCCATACGTCATTCCTAGCACCACCACCAGCAGTATAAACACGTATTAACTTATTCGCTCCCAATTGTTGTAATAGTTCATATCCTCTGGCTTCGATACGGGCAATACTTTCCAGTAAGCCATGGAGAAATTCCACCGGATTATCTGGACGTGGTTCCAAGCGTGGCGCTAAATTGGGGTCGTTAACGGGAAAGCGATCGCCTGACTTTAACAAGGGATAGTAATCCAAGGGGCTAGATTTTGTCGCGTCAATTTGGCGGCTAAGGCTTTCTAACTCCTCATTAGTGAAAAAATGCCGTAATACTGCACCCCCCGTATTAGAAGCACCACCAACCAGCCATAAATCCCCCAAGCGATGGCTATATATGCCATATCTGGAATCCTCTACAGGGGTACGACTCAAAAGTTTCAATACCAAAGTTGAACCCAGGGAAGTTACCGCTTCACCGGGAAATTGTGCCCCACTAGCGATAAATGCGGCGATACTGTCTGTAGTTCCCCCACATACCAGGCAATTTTCCCCAAAGCCGAACTTTCTGGCAATTTCCGGACGTAATTCCCCAATAGGATTTCCTGGAGTTATCACTCTTGGTAGATGAATTTTGATGTGCAGCTTGTCTAGCCATTCTGGGTATTTTAAAGCTTGGACATCATAACCCAACTTTAAAGCATTATGGTAGTCAGTAATCCCCAATTGTCCATGGAGTAAAAATGCTAACCAGTCTGCTTGATGCAAGAAATATCTAGCCTGGGTAAAGCTTGGTTGTTGTGACATCCACAGTAATTTGGCAAGGCTAGAAGTAGCGCTGAGTACAGTATGATTTGCAGGAGCAACATTCTGGATAGATGACAACATAGTTACACCCCTAGCATCGTTATATAGCATCGGTGTTTCTACTGGTTTACCATGGTCATCGCATACCAAAACCGTGGAAGAAGTCCCATTAATAGCGATCGCCAGAATTTGAAAGCGCAATTCCCTAGGTATTCCTTCTAGCAATGTCCATAAAGCCTCCTCCCAACCACTCACCAAATCAGCATCTTGTGACATGTCCCCAGAAAATCGTCCTTGATGTTGAATCTGACCTTGGTTATCAATTACTGCACATCTAGCCCCAGAAGTTCCAAAGTCAATACCCAGATATAAACCCATTACCAATTACCAATTACCCATTACCCATTACCCATTACCCAATTGTTGCATCTTGTAACAACCTATTTCCGAATTTGGGCAAAACAGTGAAAAGTAGTAAACGAACTGTTTACAATATTTTGAGAATAGGAGGTTTCAAACCATGACAGATACTCAAGTTTACATTGCTTTAGTTGTAGCTCTGCTTCCCGGACTTCTGGCTTGGCGGTTATGTACTGAACTTTACAAATCTTAGTCGCCTTAACATTCCCACAAGTCTTTTGCCCAGTAAGGACTCACCCCAAAGCACAAGAGTCCTACTAAAGCGAAAATAACTGCCCTTCTAGGGCAAAAAGTGGCAATTATAATCCATCCAGGCATTGAACTATGCAGTTTTCAACACACAGACAGTTTTTGACTGTAGATTTTGGAGAAGAAAGCATAGAACAATGCCTGGTTATTATTTTGTAAAAAAGATACATGTAGCAATTTCAAAAAAATGCAGTAATATGGCAGCAAACAAAACCGTAATTGCCAAAAAATTGTTATTTACGGTACATTTGTTCCCTTAGTAAGATTATTTTCACGACTATGAACGCCATTAAAAAACCAATACCCCCAGCAGAACCCATATATCAAAAACAAGTTGTACCGCGACGAAAACGACGTTTGCGCCAACGTTCTTATCAGGTAATGGCGCTGGAGGTAAGTGTGAAAATAGGAGTTAACTTAGCGATCGCCGCTGCTGCAGCATCAGCTTTAGGACAGCTGCTACCTTATCACTGGTCTCAACAAGAAAAATTACGGGAAATACGTACAGAACTGAAACTGATACAAGAACGCGTAAGTAGTTTACAAGCGGATTTTAGCCGGAATTTCGATCCCACCCAGACTAAGAACATCATGCAAGAACAAGGCTATCGTCTAGATCCCAGTCAACGTCGGGTTGTGGTGAAGCATAATTTTTATGAAATGGGTTCTCAGTAAAAACAGCTAACAGCTAATAGTTAATAACTAGTTATTACGGTCTCGTTATGAACTGGGTACACTAGAACCAAATCTTAACGGAAATTAAATTTCTCTTCCCTAACCCCCAAAACTTATCATCTATTAGCTGCTAGCTCCTGCCCATATTTTAATTAATAACACAACAGTTCCTTTAACCATTTTTCCACTTGTGTGCGTAAGCGCCATCCTGGATAGTTCCTGAGGGAAGTCAAAGAAGGTAGTGTAGCCAGGGCACGATTATAATCTGCGATTGCGCAATTCCAATCTCCCCAAAGATGATATGTCCTGCCCCTCTCAGCCAAAATATGACCTGACAATTGACCGAATAGTAGGGCAACTTCAAAATCTTCAATTGCCTGGTCATATTGCCCCAAATCGCGCAAAGTGATGCCGCGATTAATCCATGCCCGTACATAGCTGGGATTAATATCTAATGCTCGGTCATAATCAGCAAGGGCTGCTACTAATTCTCCACGGGCAGCGTAGTAATTAGCACGATTGTTATAAGCTGAAGCTAACTTGGGATCGAGTTGCAATGCTTTGTTGTAATCATAAAATGCCTTTTGGGTTTCCCCACTTTGGAAATATATTAATCCTCGGTTGTTATAATCCACTGCATTTTGGGGATGACGGTGAATCAAGTGGCTCAAAAGCGCGATCGCCTCTGTATAATCTCCTTGTTGGGCAGACTTCAACGCGCAAGAGCGTAGATCCCGATCTGGGCAAGCAAATTCAACTCCACCTTCCCCATGTTTTAGAACTTTTTTAGTTTTATTTATTACAGAGTTACATGCATAATTATGCGGTTCGTTAGATGCAAAAGATGAGTGAGTTTTCATATCGTCCTGCCTAAGCTGCTGCTTGCTGTGTGAGTTCCAATTACAATTTTCGTCTTCTGACTGGTTATGCCCCTGTATCCCTGATAAACGTGTTTATAGTTACTTGTATCTAGCGCTATTAATGCCAATTTTAGACTGACACAATTGTTGCAGGGATTTACATAACAGATACTTCTTGCACAAGCACAATTCCAGAAACAGGAAATATCAATCTTTAATACAAATCAAGTACACAAGAGAACAAATTGCTAGAATGCCTACAAGTCAAGCGATGGTGGATTATCCTTCCAGCTTAAATACATTGACATTTCCTAACAAAGTATTAATTTTTGAGAACATTTGTTATGACAACTGCGATTTCCTATCCCAGTGCTTCCGATCTCAATCAAGATGATTATGTTGTCATTGGCTTGGCAACTTGCTTTATCAAGGAGGATGGAGAAGTTCACCAAGTCGAAGTTATAGAACCTATACCTTCTGCGGCTTTAGAAGCGCTGCTAAAAGGTATCCCCACCTCCTATCAGCTTGCTTATGGTACAACTCTAGGCGATGTCATCAATGGCGATACCCTACAAAAACCCCTTGGTTTCCCCGAAACATCTCAATTTAGCCATGAGTTTCAGGAACGAGCATTTGCAGCAGCTCGCACTTACAACCGCAATGAATCCGCAAAATCCCTGATTCCTCTAGGCACAACTTACACTGATTTTCACTATTCTACTGAACGGAAACGAGTCTTAAATATTGCACGAATTGTCACCAAAGAAGACAATGTCAAACAGCATTCTCACACCCACAAAATTCTTTAAAAGCACCACCTACTATAACGGTTTTCGGCGTTGCATAAATGCGGGATGATTTTGATGGTTTTTCCTGCCCAGACGCTCCGCGAACGGGGTTAAGCGCGTTGAGTGAACTGGCGTTGGGTTTCCCCCCGTTGTAGCGACTGCGGGGCATCTTGCTTGTCCCTTGTATTTATGAGGCAGGCAAGATGCCTGCACCACAAGAATCATCCCTTAATTCAGCAATGCCCGGTTTTCAATTATTACTAATCAAATGGGTAAGTATTTTTTTATTTGCAAGTCCCCTATACACCGAGAGATTGGGTACTATGCCTCTACCATGTGTTTAATCTCCGAAACCCTCTGTTATCACATAACCCGAATTTTGTCAATTATAGGTACTTATGAGGTCGGTTGGGGAGATTGAAAATTGGTCTTTTCTTATGTCATGAAAGTTTGACTTTTAGCTTAGTTGCTACGGCGAAAATAGGGTTGTAGCTCTTTTGGGTAAGCAATGGTCACACTAAGCCCAAATCTGATTTTTTTAATCATAGCATGAAACAACGCAATTGCGTCAATTAATTAAGAAGGATTTTCGATAAAAACTTGACCAAAAACGAGTATTTATTTAAATTGCAAAATTATTTTTTGATTTAAATAATGTATACTTATGACTTAGTGGTGTTACTTTAGGATAGCCATGTCTAACAACAAGCTGCTGTTGAGAATGGAAAGAATCAGTAGGTTGTAGCAATTTATCTTGCTAAATGTATAGGTTAATTGGTAATTGGTAATTGGTAATTGGTAATTGGTAATTGGTATCTGTAGGGTGCGTTATGACTTTAGTCTTTAACGTACCCGAAGGGAGTGCTTTGCACTTAGCCATGCCCGGAGGGCTATACGCACCATCCTGTAAAGACGGCGTTGCGCGTAAAGGCAACACAACGGCAATAAGCGGGAGGAAAATCCACACCCGGACACTTGCTACAACTTTGGAGGGGCAACGTAGTATCCTCGCTTTTTGCCTCCCCTACGTATTTTTACAAAAATCAAATAGTAATCCTATAGGTAATAGGTAATAGGTAATAGGTAATAGGTAATTGGACTTCCCATTACTCATCATTACCGCGACCTTAAGACTTTCTTGTACACGCACTCAGGATGTAGCATCCCTGTCGCTTTTGTGAAAAGTTAAGAGTTTCCCATCTGCCGCAATAACTTATTGAAAAAAAATTGAAAATTAGAATTTTTTAACAATTAAATACTTCTGGAAACTTTCATTAATTTGGTAAGCAATTTATCAATTTGTCCTGAATTTTAATAGTAATTATTGGCAAGGAGATATATTTAAATGCTGCAAAAGTTAGTTGAGTAACTTTTGAGGCTTTTCTTTATATCAAAAAGATTTAATTGTTGAGGAAAAACCATAATTATGTCCTTTAATCACAGTCATAAAAATTTCGATGAACAAGGGCTAAATATCACACCAGTCTCCTCATTAGATGAGTTTCAGACAGAAAATCACGATATTAACTTAGGAATTCATGGTAGCTTTTATCGTGAAATCAATAGCCTAGACATAGATAATAATACTAATGAGATAGTCCCTGTAGAAGCAATTTCTGCTGCTGGATATAACTCTAATAATGGGTTTGGTTTAGTAAATGCTAAAGATGCGGTAAACAGAGTGGTTGGTAATCAAAATACCTTTACAGAAGTTCCAGATACTGGTGGTAATAATTGGGGAGCAGACTTAATAAAAGCACCAGAAGTATGGAATCAAGGATACACAGGTAAGAATATTATTGTTGCGGTTTTAGATACTGGAGTAGACTACAATCACTCAGATTTGAACGATAATATCTGGAACAACAGCCAAGAAATTGCTGGTAATGGCAAAGATGATGATGGTAATGGCTATATTGATGATGTTTTTGGCTGGAACTTTGACAGTAATAACAATAATGTTCTAGATGGCAATGGTCATGGAACCCATGTTGCTGGTACTATTGCAGCAGAAAATAATGGTTTTGGTGTCACAGGTATTGCCTATGATGCCAAAATTATGCCCATTAAAATTTTAAATGACTCTGGTTCAGGTTACTATAACTCCATCATTAAAGGTGTTTATTATGCAGTTGATAATGGAGCTGACGTGATTAATCTCAGCGTTGCAGGTGCAGCTGATAATACCAATTTGCAAAAAGCAATTGAATATGCCAGCAGCAAAGGTGTAATAGTTGTGATGGCTGCGGGGAACGATGGAGATCCCCAACCACACTATCCAGCTCGTTATGCAAAAAACTGGGGAATTGCCGTTGGAGCTGTAGACAAAAATAATAACATGGCTGACTTCTCTAACCGAGCTGGAAGTAATCTTCTCCCTTATGTAACAGCACCAGGGAAGAAAGTCTATTCTACAGTTTCAGGCAATGATTATGCTTATTATAACGGCACATCAATGGCAGCTCCCCATGTTGCGGGTGTAGTCGCTTTAATGCTGAGTGCTAACCCTGAATTAACTGATGCTCAAGTACGTAAGATTATTACTGAGACAGCAAAGAATGCTCCCAAAAGCGAAAGTTCAAACGGTAACTTTTTTAATTCTCTGTTTAAAAATGGATTTATCAACTATAGCTTTAATTCCTTTACGGCTTCTTCTGTAAAGAATACAGATTTCTTTGGTACAAACGCGAATACTACAGGTGATAGTAACAATGTCAGCAGTATTAATGTTAGCAGTAGCTCACAAGAATTAGTGGAAAATGTGGAAAATCAAGATAGATTTTTTAATCCTGAAAGTGGTTCAAGTTTGAGTTACTGGCAGAATAGTGTTAATTATGATAGTAATATTAGTCTTGACCTTAATAATGGCAATGAAAATAATAATGGGAGTAATAGTTTTTTCGATTTTGGGAATATATTAGATTTCCTATCACCATATATTCCATTATTATTAAGTTTTTTCAGTTAGTAGAGAAGTAGGGGCACGACAATGCCTCTACCATCTAGTATAAATAAAATGATGAAATGAAAAATGCTATATTTAGTAAACCAAAAAAGTCACAATAATCAGGGGTATTTTTTCAGAGGAAATCTGTTTTCATTTCAAAAAGAATAGCGTCTCGTTTCGGAGTACCAATCGAAATGACCTCGCATCCAGGAACGTAGTCCATTAAGATTAATATCCTCGCTAAAATTAGGTTTTTATTAGACATCTGGTAGAAAAGAATGTTCCAGACGTAAAATTTTACCTGTGGAACAAGGGTTAGAAAAAACGTGAGTGAATACTCTGTTAAATATTGAGAAATATCCGGGTAATGTATAGCCTATTGAAGGGTAGACTCTGAAGAAACACAACATCCTCTTACCCTATTCCCTATTCCCTATTCCTCCTTATTCCCTATTCCCTGTGTTTCTTAGCACTGTTTGATAATAACCGTTTAGACACAGATGATGTTATCTTACAGAAAATGCTTCGCTAAACCTGCGAGTTACTGGTTCGACAATAAAAGTTAAAATAGACTTTTTACGAGTTACAATTTCCGCACTGGCGGTCATACCAGGATTAAGAGATACTTCTTGACCTCGTACAACTACTGAATGTTTTTTCAACTTAATTCTGGTGGGAAAAACTAAACCTAATTCCTTATCAACGATAGCATTGGGACTGACTTGTTCTACTTCCCCTTCAATGGTGCCAAATTCTTGAAAAGGGAAGGTTGCCATTTTGACCTTTGCTGTCATCCCCTCGTGGATAAAGCCAATATCTCGATTAAGAACTTTCACCTCTAACATTAATTCTTCGCCATCTGGTAAAATGGATAATAATTCTTCACCAGCTTGTACAGGTCCCTTTGTGGCTTTCACCTTGTATATAGTTCCAGCCACGGGAGCTTTAATAGTTTCTCCTTCTTGATATTTTTTCGCTTCTTCTAACTTACCTTGGACGTTAGTTAGTTCTTCTTTACGCTTATTAATCTGGGTCAAAATTTCACTTTTACGCTCAGATTCCAGACTCTGTACCTTCTTTTGTGCTGCTTGAAAAGCTGCTTGGTTTTGACGAACTTCTTCGATTTGAGCTGCAATATCTTTCTCTAAAGATGTTACCTGATCTTGCCCTTGTGTGACTCCATTTTGCGCCTTAATCACCTCATCATTAGCTCTGGTGACTTCTGCATTTGCACGATTGAGTCTGTCTTGCGCTTCCAAGTAATCGAGTCTGGGAACAGCACCGGGAGTCACTAGGATACGTAGACTTTTCTCCCTTTGTTGAGCCAATTCCAGGTTTTTTTCCACCTTTTCCCGCAAATTGCGAGCATTAGCCAGGTTATCTTTGGCATTACTAAGGCTAGTTTTGGCGTTTACCAGATTTTCTCGCAAACGACTCAGACGAACTTTTGCTTGTTCTATCTGTGCTTTTTGACGCTTGGCTTCAGCTTTAGCCCCATCTAAACGCGCTTGAAAGTCTCGTAAACGGGAATTTAACAGTTCATCTTGCAATTTTGTACCAGCACTTTTAGCTCCCCTACGTTCCGCATCCAAACGCTGTAAATCTTGTTGGATTAATTTAGCAGAACTAGCCAAGCGATTAACATCCACTTCCTTTAAATCTGGGTCACGTTGGATAAGTACCTGACCCTTAGAAACGCGATCGCCTTCTTTAACTTTTACCTCAACAATTGCTCCTCTTTCAAGAGATGTTACTGGTCGTACTTGGTTAGAAGCAATTAACTCTCCTTGTGCTTTGGCAACTTCATCTACCTGAGAAAAGTGTGCCCAAGATATAGTTCCAAATACTACCACACTAATAGTACCAGCTAATAATCTAGTATAAAAGGGCGGTAATTCCTGCACCGCTTTACCCAATTCATAAGAAAGTTGTTCATCTGGTTTAGCAAATTGCTGTTTTGTTTGACGTGCTTGTGTCGGATTTGCAGCTATAGAAAATCTCATAATCTTGGAAATGGTAAATGGTAAATGGTAAATAGTAAATGGAGAATAGGGATAATCAAGAATAGAAGGAGATGGGGAGATGGGGAGGACAAATGACCAATGACATATGACAAATAAAAAATGACATTTAGACAGCAAGATAACGACGTAAAAAGTTTTCTAGGGTTTCCAATTTAAATCTAAAAATCATCTCTAAATTCGCAATTTCTTCAGAGTTACAGAAAAATTCATTCGCCAATAATGTCCGGAAAGTTCCCAAAGCATTTTGTGCTTGGGGATTAAATAAACCCAATGCACCCCGTAAGCCATCAACAAGAAATAATGGTGGATTAATTATAATTGGCTCTTTATTGAACACCCGACCAAAAATACGGGGAATATCTTCTCTTGTTAAAATTTCTGGTCCTCCGACAGGTAAAATTTGATTGCGAACTGCTGGAATTGTCACCGAATCCACAATCATTCTTGCTAAATCATCTGTACTCACAATCGAAGTACGATTTTTATAGTCCCCAATCAGTAAATACAGCCCCGTTTCCCGAAAGCGCTCTGCTAATGGTAGCAGGTTCGATGCTAATCCAGATGGGCGTAAAATAGTGTAATTTAAGCCACTAGTTTGCAAATATTTTTCTACCGCTCGTTTGGCTTTGAATACCGGAGCATCTTCATAACCCCTATCCGCTCCCAAGACGGAAATAAATACAAAATGTTGCACTCCATTGGCTTTTGCTTGGTCAATCAGTTCAATGTTAGCGCGATAATCCACAGCCAGAGTATCGCTAGCAGAACCATGGGTGCTGATAATATACTCAACACCTCGACAAGCTTTTTGGATGTCCCCCTCTTGTCGCAAATCGCCAATAAATATATCAGAATTCCGGTGTTCTAACTCGTTGTAATGGGAAGTGAGACGAACAAATGAACGCACGGACATTTCTTGTGCCCGTAAAAGTCGCACAACTCGACGACCAATTCCTCCAGTTGCTCCAGTGACTAAAAACATAGATTTAAAAGTTAAGGACTAGAGAGTGGGAGTTAAAAGTTAGGAGTTAAAAGTTAGGAGTTAACAGTTTGGAGTTAAGAATTTGGAGTTAGGAGTTAACAGTTTGGAGTTAATTTTCTCCCCCCTCTTCCCCCTCTCCCTTGTCTCCCCCCTCTCCCTTGTCCCCCTTGTCTTTCCTATTCCCACTCTCTTGTATTTTAAACTTCCAAAATTACTGGAGTATGGTCACTGGGTTTTTCTTTTTTTCTAGGAGTGACATCTATGATGCAGCTTTTAGCCCTTTCGTATAATTCCGGTGTCAGATAGTGATGGTCTATACGCCATCCCAAATTACGGCGAAAAGACGCAGCGCGATAATCCCACCAACTATAATGTCCCTCTTCTGGGGTAAATTTGCGAAAAGCATCAGCAAATCCCAAAGTTAAAATTTCTCTGAGGGCTTGTCGCTCTGGCTGTGATGACATAATGTGCTTGTCGGGATTGGCTTTTTCGTGAATGTCTTTATTTTCCAGAGCTACATTAAAATCCCCACACATACAAATATCTGGACTAGACTTAAGTAAAGCTTGTAAATACTCCCGCAATATCTTTAACCAACCCAGCTTATATTCGTATTTTTCGCTTCCTATCGCTGAACCATTAGGTACGTAAAGATTCACAATCCTAATGCCATTTATCACACCCGTAATTACTCGCTTTTGCTCATCCCATTCCGATTCTATATCCGTCAAAACCGACTGAAAACCAATACTTACATCTGACAAAGGTTGCAAACTAGCTATAGCAACACCGTTGTAAGCTTTTTGTCCCGATATGTACAAATTATAACCCAACTTCTCAAATTGCGATCGCGGAAAATCTGCGTCCACAACCTTGGTTTCTTGTATGCAAAGAACATCAACAGGATTTTGAGTTAACCACTCACTAACCTGTTCTAAGCGCGTGCGAATTGAATTGACATTCCAAGTAGCAATTTTCATCAAGAATCAAGAATCAAGAATCAATCATTATTTGTCATTTATCATACTCGCCAAAAGCGAGAAGCAAGCTATATCATTTGCTATTGATGATTCGTCAATCACAAAAGTGACAATTTCAAAATAAATGATGCCCTCCCGCAAACCCTTATAGTGTAAGTACCACAATTGATTCTATCTTCGGATTTACTAACTCAACGCAAAATATATAACTTTATATGATCCCCAAGATAGATGAAACTTATAGGTCGTGGATTTTATCCTAGGAATATGTCCACTGGATGCCTATTGTAAATAGAATGTCAGCTATATCAATAGACATAACTTTTGATGTGATACTCCCTCGCGTAAATAACTAAGAAAAAATCTTCTTCATTTGCCATTGTCGATTTTAACTAACTGCTTTTAAGTACATCCAAATTAATTCTTCTAACGGAGGACATAGATATGAATATGAACGCCAACAGTTGTCCCTGTTGCGATAGTAGCCTCCTGCGTCATGTTCGCCATGGTAAAATCTATTGGTTTTGTCAAAGCTGTTGGCAAGAAGTACCCTTATTAACTGTCAGTAATTTGTCAAATCTAGTCAAGGCAAGAAATAGTAGCGTCATAACTCCAGAAACTGTGAAATCTTAGTTAGCTGTCCCACTCCACTCACTTAAAATAGGTAAAACAAAGGTGATGTCATATCTTGCACCATTCAAGGGCAACCATTGAGAAACGGGGTTGATGAAGGAAAAATTAGGGTTTTGACAGATAAATATTCTCAGGTAACCCGGTTTGGTAACCTTGGTGAAAGATTGGGATGTGTGATGGGCTTTCTCTGTTCTACTGTCACCCTTACCGTTGTTGGGATTGCAATTCCATGGCGCGACGAGGATTAATTAATGATACAAATACGTGGGAATGATACAAATACGTGGGTAGGGGTTTAGCACTGCTAAACCCCTACAAACAATTTATCTATCTGTATCAAGATTTTCGTGAATTGGTATTAGTATTTCATTTTCCAAGGTAACTATAAAAACCTTCTTTTCAATTTCCGCCCCTGCGACATCAGAATTTTTCCATAGAAGTTCAAAATGGGAGTCAACAAAAGCTCAAAAATTTAATAAACAACCCTTGCGCGATCGTCATCCCTAGCTGACGCCAGTTAAATATAATCAAAAATTATTTTTAAATGAATTTAGTTTTGCAATATAAATAGTTACTCATTTTTTGTCCGATTTTTCTCGAAAAATTATTCACGCAATTACGTTGTTTGATGCTATAGTAGAAAAAACTGATTTTGGGGACTCCATGACCAATTTTCACCCAAAACAGCTGCAACCCTAATTTTTACGTAGCAGCTAACCTAAAAGTCAAACTTTCATAACATCAAGAAAGACCAATTTTTACTCCCCCAAATCGCTTCATAAATATGTGTACTTGACAAAAGACAGTTTATATGGATAAGACACATTTTCTATAATCTCTGGGTATGTCTCGATTTCTTAATAGCGTCACCTGATACAATCGGATAAAGCGGGAGTATCCCAAATTTTTAACAATACCCTAGAAGGGTATCGCTACACGGACGAAACCCACCTGCGTGGGTTCAAAATTTCTGGTTCCTGCGGAGGTAGGCTACCCTAACGGGTAGACAGGTCGTGGCTTCTGGAAGTAGCCGCTGCGCGTCTAATGCTCGTATAGCCCTACCCTTATAGGGTTTGGGTGCTTTTCTCCCGATGTAATTTATTCAGTCAACAGCCTTGCTAGCAGCTTTACTCTACGGACAAGAAAACTTACGCTTAGAAGAAGTAGCTGACCCCACCCCTGCACCGGGAGAAGTAATTATCCAAGTGGGAGCAGCTACAACTTGTGGTACAGATTTAAAAGTTTGGCGACGCGGTGGTCATGCACGGATGCTGACACCCCCTACTTTATTCGGTCATGAGGCTGCCGGAGAAATTGTAGCCCTGGGAGAAGGTGTCACAAATTGGCAAATAGGCGATCGCGTGGTGGCAAATAATTCTGCTCCATGTATGAAATGCTTTTTTTGTCAACGTCAAGAATATTCCCTCTGTCCGAATTTAACTTGGAATAACGGTACTTTTGCCCAATATTTAAAAGTTCCCGCACCGATTGTACAGCATAATCTCTTGCCAATTCCCGACGACTTGCCCTACGAATTAGCAGCAATGACAGAGCCTCTGGCGTGTGTGCTGCATGGGGTAGCGCGTTCCAATGTCAAACCAGGGGATAGAGTTGTAGTATTGGGAGATGGTGCCATTGGCTTGATGTTTGTAGCCAAATTAGCTCATGAATGCTCCGTGGAAGTAACCTTATTTGGTGGGAATGACCAAAGATTGGAAATTGGGCAAAAACTTGGTGCAGCAAGGACTTTTAATTATCGTCAGATACCTGATATTGCTGCTGTTGTTAAACAACAAACCGATGGTTTAGGCGCGGATGTGGTGATAGAAGCTACAGGAGTGCCCAGTGTGTGGGAAACTGCGATCGCCTGTGCGCGTCCTGGTGCGACTGTGAATTTATTTGGTGGATGTCCGAGAGATACCACCATTACCGTGAATACAGAACAACTACACTATAGCGAACTCACCTTAAAAGGGGTATTTCACAACACACCCCAGTTTGTTAGGGAAGCATTATCACTCATAGCCAATGGTAAAATTCCCTTTGAATTACTAATTAGTGAACAGCGTCCTCTTCAAGATTTAGAGCAAGTTTTTCAGGATATGCGATCGCGCAAAGTCATTAAAGTAGCCATGATTCCCTAGGAACTTAACAGTCAACCGTCAACCCTCAACCCTCAACCCTCAACCCTCAACCCTCAACCCTCAACCCTCAACCCTCAACCGTTAGGAGTTAAACCAATTACAAAAAAGTAGATTGAATCCCCACAGAACCTATTTAACCAATTCCGGTAACAACCTCCCAAGGTAGCCACCCACCCCCACCTTGGTTAAATCTCCAAAGATAGGACGGAATTCCTCATCACATAGCGCAAGCCCAAAGCTACCCAACACCATAAGGAGAATTACAACAGAGTGGATGTTAATATTCTTCATTTTTTCGCTTTGTAGATAAATTTAGGTTTGATTT
>JASJCY010000252.1 GCA_030065825.1 Nostocaceae cyanobacterium
GTTCAGGTTTCCCGCTTATTTATTTATAGGATTTGTTTTTACTTTTATCTTTACTTTTTACTTGGCTAACCTCTATACAGATGAACCTCACCCCTAACCCCTCTCCTTATTAAGGAGAGGGGTAGCTTTAGCCGGGGTGAGGTTCCCTCGTGTATTGGACTCAACCTAAAAGCGCGATAGGTTACCCTAACTTGATTTATCGATGAAAATAAACACTTCCTTGTTCAGGTTTCCCGCTTATTTATTTATAGGATTTGTTTTTACTTTTATCTTTACTTTTTACTTGGCTGACCTCTATTTTTTAGATGCATTCGTCTTTTGGGTGCCTTTCTTTGAGAGCATCACTTGTTGATGCTTATGTTCCATTTCTAAAAGTTCTGGAATAGTGACAAAACTATAACCTTGTTTTTTATATTCCTTAATCATTTTCGGCAATGCTGCTACAGTATTAGCACGATTTCCGCCACCATCATGCATCAGTACAATACCACCTGGTTTTGATTGTTTAATCACTCTATTAACCAAGGCACTGGCAGGAGGACGCTTATAATCTATCGAGTCAGCAGACCACATGACGTTAGTATACTTTTTGCTTTTAGCATAAGCTACCAAACCGTTATGCAGCATACCACCGGGGGGTCGGAATAGGGTTGTTCTTGCACCCGTGACCTGATAAATCAATTTAGATGTATTGTCAATTTCAAAGGCAGCCGCTTCTCTATTAAAATAATGATAACGATGATTCCAAGTGTGGTTGCCAATGGCGTGACCTTCTTTAACCATACGCTTTCCTAAATCTGGGTAAATTTTCAGCATTTGTCCCACAACGAAAAACGTAGCTTTAACATCATTTTTTTTCAGTATATCTAGCACTTGTGCCGTGTATGTTTTCCACGGACCATCATCAAAAGTCAGGGCAATAACTTTCTTTCCTGGAGAGATTTTTGCCTGTTCAATGGTTACCCCTTGAAAACGTTTGGGTACACCATAGTCAAGTCCCTTGGCTTTAGCTTGTTGTTGCCAAGTAGTCAACATCGCCGTCTTGAATTCCTCAACACGTTTTTGAGTTCCTAGTTGGGCAATGGCACTTTCAGATTTGATTGTTTGAGAGCTAGTTTTTTCTAAGATGTTTGATTTGACAGGTATCATCAAACCAAAACTCAAAGTGCCCCCTAATGCCACTAGTGCCATTAATATTCCTTGCGACCACATAAAAGACTTCTTGTTGTCCACGTTATCCACTCCTTCAAGGGTAAAACCATCAGGCACCAATTTGATGGTATTTTATATTACTGTTCTATATACTGAGATACAGGTTTGATTTATGGTTATCCTGAAAATTTAAATACAGATTAACAGAAATCTAGCAGTAGTATAGAAAATCAATGGGATTAGAATTCAAATTTAGACGATTTCTTGTCAAAAAAGAACTGTTAGCAAGGGAAACTGACTATGCCACCCACTGATTTTGAGCAAATCGGATGGCAAAGCTTGCTAGGAGGATAGAAAATAAGCCCATCACCGCGTATCCCCAACGATGATGACGTGCAAGTAGTAAACCTAATGCGACCGATAGGGAAACGATGCCATATGCCAGACGGTTAAGGGAAATAGTACCACCGGATGCCACTAATATTCCCAAGGCACAAACACCATAGACAAAAGTAATTAGGGTGAGTTCAGTACGTAATAGCCATAACAAATAGATACCACCTACAATTATCACCACATTCGTCAAAGGATCGCCAGCTAGCAGCCACAGAAGCAATGCCAAACAGGCAAAACCATAGTCTACCTTAGCAGCACCCAATTGTTTGCGCCAGTGCCATAAACAATAACCACTAACAACAATAATCGCAAATAATACTGGATGCCAAGGGTCTTTGATATAGCCATATTTCCAATTGGTTGAACCGATGATAATTTGCATCAACATCTTCAACCAACCCAGCCAATCAAATCCCAGTTGCGGACGCCATGCTTTTTGGGCATCCAGGAAAGCCAAAGCATCTCCAAATTGAATTTGGCAATAGAGGCTAAATAGAAACAGACCACCACCAGCAGCTAAACTGGCAATGTAAGCTTTTGTACCTTTGCGCTCCCAGAATACCACTAGCAACAGCGACAAGACAAGGGCTATTCCCGTAGGACGTGATGCAGTAGCCATAGCACCCCAAATTGCCATCCAAGCATATTCTTGTCGATCAAATGCTCGTAAAGCATCTGTACTAAAAAAAAGATACAGTCCTTCCGTGTAAATTACTGTGGCAAATAAAGACAAGGGACACCAAGCTAAAACTGCTGTTGTCCATCGCGCTGCACTTATGCCATGACGCTCATTTATCCAAGCATACAATACTATTAAGGCTCCTAAAAATGCCCCATTATTTACTAATGTACCTGCTAGTTTAAAAGGCAAACCCAGGAACATCAAAATACGAATAAATAAAGGAAATAAAGGGAAAAAAGCAACTGATACTAAGTCTTTTGAATCTGGGGCATAATCATAACCAATAGTGACAATTTTTTCGTAAAATTTACTATCCCATGCAAAGAAAACATCCCAACCAAATTTAGGTATTTCTCCTGAGGATGGAGTTGGTAACAAAGGAGCAATTAACAACATCGCTATGGCTATAAAAAGGCGACTAGATAGCCATATAACAATAGGAAATAATAAATGTTTATGCCCTATTTTTGGATCTTGACTTGCCAACATATCTAAATATTTAATTATTTTTGATGATTTACTTGAAATTCTGATTTATTTTAGCTGGAAGGACTTTTATAATTAAACTTTGTACGTCTATAGTGAAAAGAGCAACTGTTGTAAATAGCCCTTTCTGTAAGAGGATGTTTGTCAAGTCTAAAAGCTTACTTAAAACCTCTCTCCTAGTAGGAGACAGGCTTTGAAACCCCCCGTTCCAGCATTAAAAGTTTTTCCGCTTCCCTGTCTTCCCTGTCTTCCCTGTCTTCCCTCTCTTCCCTCTCCCAATGGGAGAGGGGTTAGGGGTTAAGTTTTTAGGGTTTTGATGTTCAACATAATACTTTTCAAACATCCTCTAAGGTAGGTACAGTCTTAATCTTAAGGAGAAAAATCAAAAATGATTGCTGACAAAGAAATCATAATCATTGAAACAATTGATGAACTAGATAGGATTAAACCGTTATGGAACAAGTTGAAGAACAGACACCAGCCTGAAAACATCTTTGTCGATATCGATTTTTATCGCGGCATGTTTAAATTTGAACAAAATAACGAGGATAGCAAATACATTCATTCTTCTCCCTATGTTGTGATCTTTTATCAGGCTAATGAACCAGTGGCTGGGATTATCGGTCGTCGTTATCGATGTAGACTAAAATTTCAGGTTGGGTATGTCCCTATTACAATGCCACCAGTCCGATGCCTAGATGTGGAAATCGGTGGACTGATGGCTAATGACTCCAATGCCGTCAATCTGGTACGGGATCATCTTGCATCCCTAGTCCGTAATCGCTCAATAGATTTGCTAAATTTAGAATATCTACCCCAGCACAATGACTTCTGGCAATTGTTACTGGAAGATGCTCAGCTAGGAGTGCAATCGGTACGCACTAACCGTGTTGAATGGATTGCCAGCATTGCTGATCAAAATAGCGGTGAACGTCTGGTTAAAAATCACAAAAGCCGAACTGCACAGCGAATTCGCACAGCGGAACGGAAACTGTATAAGGAGTTTGACAACCGGGTTGAAGTCTCATGCTTCAGCCATGCTCACGAAGTTAAAGATTTCTTACTCCAGGCTGATGCGATCGCCAAGGAAAGCTATCAACATGCTATCAATGTTGGTGTTGAAAATAATGCAGCCTGGCGTAGTGAGTTAGAATTACTTGCACAAGCAGGATGTTTCCGAGGTTATATTCTATATGGAGAGGACAAGCCTATTTGCTATGTTGTCGGTCCAGCCTACAACGGATTGTTCTTGCTCTATGCAACAGCCTTCAATCCCCAATTTGGGAATCTTTCACCCGGGGGATTTTTGCTACGGAAGGTCATGGATATGCTTTTTGCTGAGGGAATTCATACTTTTCACTTTGGCTATGGTGATGCCGATTACAAACGGCGTTTCGGTACTGATTGCTTTGAAGGAGCTGCCCTACATTTTTACACCAAATTAACTGCGGCGAGGTAGCCCCTAAATTCTATTTATGGGGGCTAGCCGCAGGCGATTTTAATCGCCGTCCCCATGTTAAAATGAAACCAGAGCAACACTCATTTGCATAAAGTTTCAACTGAGACTGTTGGCTGAAAGTGCTACAAAATCAGTTAAAGTTTCTACTCATTAATTGAGTAGAAAATGTTCCGAGTAAACTTTATCAGGCAACTAGTTTATCTGGTTTGGGATGGAACAATCCTTGCGGAAGGCTTGATAATGCGGAGCATTAATTAATCTGCGAGAACTAAGGCTAGTCCAAAGTCTCCTACCATAGGTGGGATAGAGTGGATCTTCCGTAATCCAATAGCTCGTGAGGAGTCGGAACCGGTAAGGGTAAACGAAACTCGCGCAGTGAGTTGGAACCCCCCGGATTTATCCGTGGGGTGAGTTCAGTAAGACACCACGAGCTACAATAGTTCGATTGGTGGAGTTGGGTTCTCTTCATGGCACAAGTGTTGCCAAGGATATGTTAGAATCTTTAGGAATGCTTGCTCCATTAAAGAAGTTATGGCGATCGCGTCTGAGTTCATTGGCTAAAAGTTAAGAACAAACATTTTCATCGGATTAAAATTAAAAGCCCTTAAAAATAAGGATTTTTACGAATCTAGATTTAGGTTGGGTTGTAGCTGACTTTGTCTAGGATCTGTGCAAGTTACAACCCAACCTGAATATTTTTCAAGTTAACGGAAAATATGGGTCAAATAAGCGTTAATGGGGGTCAATGCGGATGCGGTGTCTCTACTTAACGACTTTTAACGATTCTAGTGATGGAGATACCCCCAAGCAATTTATAGTGGAGTTGTCTGTTAATCCTTAAATAATTGTGAAAGCGATAACTCTTCTTGGTTCTACAGGCTCAATTGGTACTCAAACTTTAGATATTGTTTCCCAACATCCAGATAAATTTCGGATTGTGGGATTAGCTGCTGGTAACAATGTGGAAATGTTAGCAGATCAGATTCGCCAATTCCGACCGAGTATAGCAGCAATTTGGGCAGAAGAAAAATTACCAGCACTGCAAGCTGCCATTGTGGATGTTGATCCGCAACCAATTTTACTAGCTGGGGAAGCAGGAGTGATTGAAGTTGCTCGTTATGGCGATGCGGAAAGTGTAGTTACTGGTATTGTTGGTTGTGCAGGTTTGTTACCTACCATAGCTGCGATTGAAGCTGGTAAAGATATTGCTTTAGCTAATAAGGAAACTTTAATTGCTGGGGGTCCGGTTGTTTTACCTTTAGTTGAGAAACATGGGGTTAAATTACTACCTGCTGACTCCGAACATTCCGCAATATTTCAGTGTTTGCAAGGTGTACCAAAAGGTGGTTTAAGGCGAATTTTGCTTACCGCTTCTGGTGGCGCTTTTCGGGATTTACCTACAGAAAAATTAGCAAATGTGACAGTTGCTGATGCCCTGAAACATCCCAATTGGTCCATGGGACGCAAAATTACCGTAGA
Source organism: Nostocaceae cyanobacterium (assembly GCA_030065825.1). Lineage (GTDB taxonomy): Bacteria > Cyanobacteriota > Cyanobacteriia > Cyanobacteriales > Nostocaceae > JASJCY01. The sequence continues at coordinate 5,655 of JASJCY010000252.1, forward strand.
CTCTGCAACCTTGATGAATAAGGGGTTGGAAGTAATTGAGGCACATTTCCTATTTGGGTTAGATTATGACCATATCGACATTGTCATTCATCCCCAAAGTATTATTCATTCCCTGATTGAACTGCAAGACACCTCAGTATTAGCGCAATTGGGTTGGGCTGATATGCGTTTACCCTTGTTATATGCCATGTCTTACCCTGAACGAATTTATACAGACTGGGAACAGTTAGATTTGGTGAAAGCTGGCAATTTAACCTTCCGAGAACCAGATCACCACAAGTATCCATGTATGAGTTTAGCTTATGCTGCGGGTAGAGCTGGTGGTTCAATGCCTGCGGTATTAAATGCTGCTAATGAACAAGCGGTAGCACTATTTTTAGAAGAAAAAATTAGGTTTTTAGATATACCTCGCTGCATTGAATCAGTGTGCGATCGCCATCAAAATGATAACTGTTTAAATCCTTGTTTAGATGACATTTTGGCAGCTGATAAATGGGCAAGAAAAGAAGTTTTAGCTATTGCTGAAAAGTTAGAAAACTCATCACAGGTAATTTCTGTGGGATAAAAATCTTCACCAGAAACCGGGTTTATAAACAAACATTAGGGGTTTAACCTTTGTTAGTTTCAATAACCCGGTTTCTTGATTTAGATTTATTCTGGGTTAATTCCTCTTTCCCGTAATCGCTTTAATAAATCCTGATATTTTTGACGTTCTTGTTCCAGTTCTTGTAATGCTGTTTCTTTAGCTTGACGTTCCTCTTCTGCACGTTGACGTTCTTGTTCTGCAAGTTGACGTTCTTGTTGACGTAATTGGTCGAGTTCTACAGGTGTAAGAAACTTTTGTCCTGTAGGAGAGAAGATTTCTAAAGTGTCTGGTGTGAGTTGAAAACGGATTTCTAAAAGTGGACTTACCCAGCCATTCATTTCTTCAATAACTTCTAAATTCTCTTCAGAACGTAACCAGCCATTTAAATCTATTTTATCTGGGTCATAAATGTAATATTCTTCCACTCCATAGCGTTGATAAAATTGCAATTTTTTCGCCATTTCTTTTAGAGTATTCCCAGGGGATAAAATTTCAAATACAACTTGGGGAGGAATATTTTCTTCTTCCCATTGTTTGTAAGAACCTCTATCTCCTTTTGGTCTACCAAATACTACCAATGCATCAGGTGCTTGACGAATTTTGTTATTTCCTTCCACGGGATACCATAATAAATCACCAGCAACAAAGACATCAGGACGAGATGCAAATATAATTTCTAAATTTTCCTTGATAGTAACTATCCAACGAAATTGTTTGGTATTATCTGCCATTGGTTGTCCGTCGCTGTCAGGGTAGATGACATCCGCTGCGGTTTCTGGTGTGAGTACCATAGCAACACCTCCATAGGGCATGAACTGTTCGTCAAATAGTTAAACAAAGTTAGAATAATTTGTACAAACCTCACCATGATATGCTATGATTATAGCGTAGAAAGGTTGGATATGAAACACAAGAAGGTTGTACGTGTTACTGCGACTGAGTTTGAACTTGATGACGGTACTGTATTTGAGCATCTTGTGGAGTTGGAAGAAATACCTACTCCACAAGAGTTCCAAGCATACTATGACCATTGGTTCTCCATATTCTCGGAGATGACCGATGAAAGAGAAGTTACTGAAGATAAGTCAAGTCTCCAAGTGGCTTAATGTCAGCAGTAAAGTATTAAGACAATGGGATAATGACGGAAAGTTACAAGCAATTCGGACTCCTGGTAATCAAAGGATGTACCGTGAGTCCGATATCCTAAAGTTTCTTGGAATTGAAAAACAATCAGAAGAAAAACAAGATATAACTTGCCTATATAGTCGGGTCTCCTCAAGTGAACAAAAGACTAAAGGCGATTTAGACAGACAAAATACCAGATTGGTAGAGTATTCAGCTAAGAAAAAGTACAACGTAGGTTACGTTTTCTTAGAAGTCGGTTCTGGTATGTCTGATGCTAGACCTAAACTTCTGCAAGCTATGAAGTTAGCTGCATATGGTAAGATATCTCGGATTGTTATTGAACACCGAGATAGATTAATTCGTTTTAATTTCAATATAATTAAGCAGTATTTCGAGTCTCATGGTGTAGAAGTTGAATACATAGAAGAGACTTTACCAAAAACTTATGAGACAGAGTTAATAGAGGATATGTTATCTCTAATGTCTTCTTTTAGTGCCAAGATTTATGGTCGTCGTTCAGCAGAACGGAGTCAGAAACAGTAATGCTTTTAGGATTTAAAACTCAACTGATACTAAATAACAAGCAAAGAACATTAATAGCTAAACACGCTGGTACTGCTCGTGATGCTTTTAACTGGGGGTTGGCTTTAACAAAAGAGATATTAGACCATAATAAAAATAACCTTAAAGACAAGATAAAGTTTCCTACTGCTATTGAACTACATAAGTGGTTAGTTGCTATCCGTAAAGTAGATAAACCTTGGTACTACGAAGTTAGTAAATGCGCTCCTCAATATGCATTAAGGCAACTAAGAGAGGCTTGGGATAGATGTTTTAAGAAGGTATCTGGTGTACCAAACTTTAAAAAGAAAGGTAAGCATGATTCATTTACTTTAGATGGCTCTATCAAGATTGTTGATAGTTATAAAATCCAAGTTCCAGTAATAGGAGTAGTCAAAACCTATGAAAGATTACCTCAAATAGACAAGATTAAAAACGTAACTATCAGTAGACAAGCTGAGAGATGGTTTATTAGTTTCAAGATTGAAACTGAAGAACTAACTAACAGCAATACTAGTGTTATAGGTGTTGACCTCGGTGTTAAATCCCTAGCTGTTTTATCAACAGGAGAAGTAATTGATGGTGCTAAATCTTATCGTCAAGCACAAGATAGATTGGCTAAACTGCAACGCGAAGTTAGTAGAAAGGTAAAAGGTTCTAATAATAGAGCCAAGTCAATTGTCAAACTAGCTAAGGCTCATGCAAGAGTCGCTAATATCCGCAAAGATACATTACATAAACTTACCTCTTACTTAAGCAAAAACCACGCTCTAGTTGGGATTGAGGACTTGAATGTATCAGGAATGTTAGCTAATCGTAAACTGGCTAAGGCTATTGCTGATATGGGATTTTACGAATTCCGTAGACAACTTGAGTACAAATGCAAAATCTATGGTAGTCAGTTAATTGTTATTGATAGATGGTTTGCCAGTAGTAAAACTTGTTCTAATTGTGGTTGCGTAAAAGAATCTCTATCGTTGGCTGAAAGAACATACCACTGTGGTGAATGCAATTTCAGTATCGATAGAGACTTGAACGCAGCGATAAATATAGAGAGATACGCGGCAAGTTCTGTCGTGTCTGCTTCTGGATGGAGTGCCTCCGAAGGTTCCAGTTGAAAGAAGAAGGTAACTTCAAAGTTACTAGTATTTATACTCAGTTAACTTTGTGTAAGTTTATCAGAACGGTT
>JASJCY010000037.1 GCA_030065825.1 Nostocaceae cyanobacterium
CTGTGGATACATAACCGATAGAGATGTGGCAGCAGGTCAAAATATCAGAAACCGAGGAATCAAACTAATTAGTACCGTTGGACAGACGGGAATGGAAACTGCCTGTGCAGACGATCTACCGGGGGTTGGGGAAGCTCAACCTAGGCAAGTGTCGAAATCTCGTAAGAGAACAACCAGGAAATCTTCCAAGTGATTGGAGGAAGCCCGCGCTATATTCGCAGAATTAGCGCCGGGAGGATGTCACTTAGTTGGGGATTCTTGCCATCCATCTACATAACAAAAACCATATTTTGGATGTTTGACAATTGAACCTGACTGTCACAGAGGTTAAAAACTAGGGAGGCATTCTTAACCTATTTTGAGCTACCACGCAAAAGACAGTTCAGTTTAATTAGCTAGACAATGGTTTGGTCTTGAATTAAAAAGGTGGTAAATCTTCCTCTTCCAAGCCCCCGAATAGAATTAGGGAGTCAGTGACAATTATTTATGCATCTTATTCAACACAGATGAAATTTTAGGCTTAAATGGCTGAATTTAATAAGTTTTACGGTTAGTTGCCCAACGGGCGATAATGCTAGTGATTAGAACCATTAACACTAGAATCAAAGAAGCAGCCCAAGCTAATGACTGTTGGTTATCATAGGGAGAAATGGCGAAATTAAACACCAAAACCGCTAGGGAAGCCACGGGTTGAAAGAAGCCATTAAAGGCAAACTGGGAAAAGAGGGCAGTAAACAGTAATGGTGCTGTTTCTCCAGCTGCACGGGCAATCCCTAACATGGTTCCTGTAACAATTGCTGGTAGAGCTGCTGGTAATACTACTAGTGCTACTTTTTGAAAGTTAGTTGCACCCAAGCCCACAGCTGCTTGTCGTAAGTCATCTGAGACTAATTGCAATGCTTCATCCGTGGTGCGGACAATAATTGGCAGCATCAAAATTGACAAAGCCACACCCCCAGCTATGGATGAAAATCCCACAACTTTGGTAGCGACTAAAAGACTATATATAAACACACCCGCAATAATTGAAGGCACACCGCTTAATACGTTAGTAGCAAAACGAATCCAACGAGATACCTTTCCAGAACTAAATTCTGTTAAATAAATCGCTGCCAATACTCCGAAGGGAACGCTAATTAAAGCGCCAATTCCCACCATAATAATTGTACCGAAAATGGCATTACGAAAACCTCCTCCCTCTACCAAAGGTGGGGGTGGTAATTCTGTAAACAACTCCAATCTAAAGCTACCAAAGCCTTTAATTGCAACGTAAGAAAGCACTGCCAGCAAAGGCAATAAAGCCAACCCTCCACATATGAATGCCACCACATTCATGACATTGTTAAACAAAGTCCGGGGAGAGGAGGGAGAACGACTGAGACTTTTGCGGACTAATTCCCCAGATGGTGGTTGTGAAAAGCTGGAATTCATAAAGTTGAAAACATTAAATTTTTATAGTCGTTTGACTTGCACAACTATTACTTCCGCCAAGATATTGACTATTAAAGTTAGAACAAACAGGACTAAACCAGCGTACATTAAAGCTGAAACTTGTAAACCACTGGCTTCTGCAAATTGGTTTGCCATTAGTGAAGCAATAGAATTTCCAGGGGCAAATAGGGAAACATTGATGTTATTGGAATTACCTATTAACATCGTTACCGCCATTGTTTCTCCCATTGCCCTACCCAATGCCAGCATTACAGCACTGACAATACCAGAAAAAGCTGCTGGAATTAAAACTTTTAAAATCGTTTCCCAACGGGTCGCACCCAATCCCACAGCTGCTTCACGCAGAGGACGAGGTACAGAAGACAAGGCATCACGGGAAATGGCTGTGATAATTGGCAGAGTCATTACCGCTAATATCACTCCCCCTGCTAACATTGATGGTCCTCCTGTGGGGGAAGTACCGAAAAATGGCAACCAACCCAAGTAGGTATGCAACCATTTTCCCATATTCGTTAACAGAGGAATCAACACAAAAATTCCCCACAAACCATAAACCACACTGGGAATTGCCGCTAATAGTTCCACTAGGAAAACTAATACCATTCTCACTGATAGTGGCAATAAATTCTCACTTAGTAAAACTGCAGTACCAACGCCAACGGGTACAGAAATCAGCAAACCAATTAAAGAACTAACTATAGTTCCATAAACTTGTGGTAATACCCCAAAGTCATCTTTTACAGGGTTCCAAGCAGTTTTAGCTAAAAAATTAGCTCCAAACTCCTGCATGGCTGGCACCGCTTGCATACCAACCTGAATCGCTATCCACAATAAAACTCCGGCGATCGCCAGTGCAAAAAGTCGTGTTAGCCAAATAAAGCTACGATCCAGGGTTCTATCTAGTTGGGAACGGGGTTGAAATATAGATGTCACATTCTGGGCTGAGATATTCATTGATAAATTGAGCCATCAAATTAGAGAAAATGTGGGAGCGAACCACATTCTAAATTCAGTTAATTATTAACTGTTGAGTGTAAAAACATCGAATTGTCAACAAACAAGCTATTGCGCATTTAATTTGCACGCAGGAAAAAGCCAGAAGCATTAGCAAAACCTAGTTTTATTCTTTTGACTTTTGTAGAAGCGTCAGCGGAACCTCTGCTCTTATGCGTGAATGCGTGATTTGCTTACTAAAGACCCTACTTAGCAGCAACAGCAATGTTGTAATCTGTTGAAAGTACATCAGCAGCGGCTGCCACTTTCTTGACTACGTTTTCTGGTAAGGGTACGTATCCCAGTTCTTTACTGACTTTCTGACCTTCAGTTAAGCCATACTCAATCATTGCTTCCATGGCTTTGGCTTTCACAGGATCGTCATATTTCTTGTAAGCCAAAATCCAGGTATAGGTAACGACAGGATAAGAATCGTTTCCTTCTGGATCTGTAATAAAAGCGCGGAGGTTTCCTGGCAATTTTACAGCTGCAAGGGTTTGGGATGCCGAGTCATCAGTAGGAAGAATAAACTTGCCTGCTTTATTTTCCAAAGCTGCGACATTCAATTTATTTTGCTTGGCATAGCCGTATTCTATGTAACCGATAGTACCCTGACTTTGTTGAATTTGGGCAGTTACACCTTCATTACCTTTACCACCAATTCCAGTAGGCCATTCTACAGTTTTACCTTCACCTACTTTGCTTTTCCACTCTGGACTAATAGCACTTAAGTGTTTTGTAAATACACCAGTGGTACCACTACCATCAGAACGGTGTACAAAGGTGATTTTTTGGTTAGGAAGGTTAACTCCTTTGTTAGCTGCGACAATTTGCGGATCGTTCCACGTTGTAATCTTGCCCAACATGATATCTACGTAAACTTTCCGTGGCAAGTTTAACTCCTGAACTCCAGGCAAATTGTAAGCTAGTACCACGCTACCAGCAGCCATGGGCAGCAAAAGTGTGCCTCTATCTACCTTGTTTATTTCTTCATCCTTCATGGCAACATCACTGGCACCAAAGTCTACCGTACCTTGGGTAAATTGCTTCACTCCAGCACCGCTACCAACTGACTGATAGTTAACTTGCAGATTGGGATATTTTTTGTTTAAATCAGAAAACCAACGCTGGTATAAAGGAGCTGGAAAAGAAGCTCCTGCCCCAGTCAAGGTTACCTTTCCACCCAGATCCAGTTTTGTCGGAGCAGAGACGTTAGTAGCACTAGGAGTGTCACCATTGCTGGCAGTATCGGCTCCTCCACCGCAAGCTGCTAGACTAAATGCCAGTGCTAATACTGACATGGTTTTTGCCACTGGTGAATAATTTTTGATTCTGAAGTGAAAAAACATGAATGTAATGTATAGTTGTGGTTATTTTCCAACTTAGCGCTTATAATATATAACCCCAAGGTAAAGAAAAGGTTAACAACAGGAAAGGAAAGTGTATTTTTTAGCTTAACTTTGCAAAGATTTTATTTTCTTCGCACTAGGCTAAATGTTTTTATTCAAAATTACCCAATAATTTAGGAAATAACTTTGAGAGTAAATATCGCTAATTATAAGATTAAAGCATAGAATATGATTTTTATAATTTTCCCATGTTTTGCTATTTGATGAGAATATTTTCTATGAGTGTTTAGTAAATGTTAGCTGTATCCAATCAATTATTATGGTCTATGATTGGCTTACTACTAACGATAGGTGGCACCTTCCTAGAGGCATATGTCACCACCTTACCTTGGAGTTGGAGTAAGCACGGAATTCATATTTTTTCCTTAGGTGTTCCCTTTCAAATTGGTGGGGTACTGTTAGTAGGTTGCTTAGGGGGTAAAAATGCGGGTGCCCTTTCGCAAATCGCCTATTTAGTCATGGGCTTAACTTTGTTACCCGTATTTGCCGATGGTGGTGGTGTTAGCTATGTGAAATTGTCTCAGTTTGGTTATTTACTGGGGTTTATTCCTGGTGCTTGGATTTGTGGCTTTTTCGCTTTCAAAGCCAGACCTCGATTAGAAACACTGGCATTTAGTTGTATCTCTGGCTTGTTAACTATCCACGGTTGCGGTATTAGTTATTTAATTATCAGCAATATTTTTAAATTGCAAGATACCCAAACCCTGTCTTTAATGGAAGCTATTGTCAAGTACTCTTGGTTAACACTACCAGGGCAATTAGCTGTAGTTTGTGCTGTTACCGTTATATCCTATGTATTACGACACTTAATGTTTTATTAGCAGTCATTTGTCATTTGTCCTTAGTCATTTGTCCTTGGTCATTTTCTTTACCAATGACTAATGGCGAATAACTGAGAGGTTATTTATAAAGTAAACCTTAAGACCTCAGAAACCGGGTTTCTGGAAGACTAAGTACAATCAGGATTCGATACTTTACCCACAGAAACCCGGTTTCTAACTACTGGAAGACTAAGTACAATCAGGATTCGATACTTTACCCACAGAAACCCGGTTTCTAACTACTGGAAGACTAAGTACAATCAGGATTTGATACTTTACCCACAGAAACCCGGTTTCTAACTACTGGAAGACTAAGTACAATCAGGATTTGATACTTTACCCACAGAAACCCGGTTTCTAGCTACACCCATACATTATAAATAGTCTAGTAACACGTCTCTAATGACTTGATAAATAACAAGCAACTAACCATGCGTTTAAAAAATCGCTTTTTCTGGATTGCTGCCTTAGTTTCTTTTTTCTTAGACCAAGTGACAAAATATTGGGTAGTGCAAACTTTTGACTCTGAAGGGACAACAATGCCCCTAATACAGGGTGTATTTCACTTCACCTATGTTACCAATACTGGTGCGGCTTTTAGTTTGTTTGCAGGGAAAGTAGAGTGGTTACGCTGGCTGTCTTTAGCTGTGAGTTTAGCTTTGATAGCCTTGGCATGGTTTGGTCCAGTGTTAGATTTTTGGGAACGACTGGGTTATGGTTTTATTTTAGGTGGAGCAGTAGGCAATGGCATAGATCGGTTTATCTTAGGTTATGTTGTTGATTTTCTTGATTTTCGACTGATTAATTTTCCAGTATTTAATTTGGCAGATGTTTTTATTAATATTGGTATTATTTGTCTGTTAATTGCGACTTTCCATAAAACACCCACTTCCCGCAAATCCCGTTGATTTTTATCATTTATATAGGTACAAAAAAATGTAGAGACATTGAAAATGCAGGTGTTTCTACAGATTCAATATAGTTCTCTACAAAATCAAGACTACTACTACTCGACCAGATTAAGTCAAAAGATTTTAATTATCAGTGTTGATCTCATCAGTATTTTCTGGTGTTTCTAACTCCATGTTATTAGAACTGTCATTAATTGTGTCATCTGTTTGGGGAGTCATTTCTGCATCAGGAACAGTGGGCTGACTTTCCATATTTGTAGGATTATCAACAGGTGCAGGACTGGTTTCCATGTTGGTTGGATTCTCACCAGGTACAACAGGAATGGTCTGAGTCTCTGGTGTTGTAGGTACTGTAGTCTCCTCATTCATTGGCTCTGAAGTATTTTGGGGAGTCTCAGTTTCCACAGAATTTGTTTCTGGTGCAGTAGTGTCCTCAAGCATGGTGGGCTTGGTTTCCCCATTGTCTGTGCAACGGGAATTGTAGGGAAAACGCTCGCACAAAATTTTCAGCACATCAGATCGCATTTTTGTCTGTGCCTTACCTGATTCTGCAAAGGCAATATTGCTGGTGAATGCCACAGTTAGACCTGTAACAAGCAGAGCGATAAATTTACCCTTCATAAAATTTAACCTCGACACCAAGAGAAGTACTCCGCTCATTAAATCAAACAAATGCTTTTAGAAAATCTGCCCAAGTGAAGATGTATATTTTTCATGAAGAATATATGGGAAAATGTAAAGAAATTGTGAAGTTCCTCCTACCTCAAGGATTTTCTGTGATTCCAACGTCAAGTTCATCAGCCTGCGGTTAAATTGACAATCAACAAAAAAATTGCTTTATGTTGTTTGGTGACCTGATACAATCGGGAACCATAATCTTCTACTCACGTCTCCGGTAGGGTTATGAGTAAAATGGTGACATAGCAGCACCACTATTAGCTGCCTACCCGATTTTCCACCTAAAACCTTGGTTACAATAGTCGATGAGTTCTCCTCCTCCTCACAAGCCCCAAACTTTGCTTGGTCAGTTAACTCAAGCAGTACAGACAATTCAAGCTCGGGTGGACTTTTCCAAACTGGCACTGAAACCCAATGCCAGAGTACCGGAACTTTGGGTACAGGATGCGGGGACAGACAAAGCAGAAATTTATCCACTCTTGGGCGATCGCTATATCTTGGGTCGTAGTTCTAAATCCAGCGATATTGTCGTCCGCAACCCAGTTGTAAGTCAAATACACTTGTCCTTGTCCCGGGATTCTACTCAAAGACGACCAGTTTTCATTATAAAAGACGAAAATTCCACCAATGGTATTTATCGCGGTAAGCGTCGCGTCAGTTCTTTAGAATTGCGTCACGGTGATATCTTTACCTTAGGACCCCCAGAACTGGCAGCATCAGTCAGATTACAATACGTAGATCCACCGCCATTCTATGTCAAAGCAGCAACTTGGACAGCTGGTGGAATTGGTGGTGTCACCGCACTTCTGGCATTGGCAATTGGCGTAGAATGGATGAAATTTTCCGTCCGACCCCTACCTACAGCTACTCGTGCCCCAGTGATTATTTACACTCGTGATGGTTTTACACCTTTAAGGGAACCACGTTCAACAGCACACGTGGATATGAAGCGGTTAAAAGATTTTGGTCCTTATTTGCCTGGGGCAGTAGTGGCTTCTGAGGACAGCCGTTTTAACTGGCACTTCGGGGTTGACCCCTATGGTATCTTACGAGCCATACTGATTAATACCCGTAGTGGTGATGTCCAGCAGGGAGCTAGTACAGTGACTCAACAAGTCGCTCGTAGTTTGTTTCGGGATTATGTGGGTAGACAGGATTCCATAGGACGGAAAATACGGGAAGCAATTGTTGCCCTGAAGTTGGAAACCTTTTACAGCAAAGACGAGATTTTACTGACCTATTTAAACCGGGTTTACTTGGGAGTAGATACCTCCGGCTTTGAAGATGCTTCCAAATACTACTTTGAGAAATCAGCAAAAGAACTAACAGCAGCAGAAGCCGCTACTTTAGTGGGAATTTTGCCTGCTCCCAACGGATTTAATTTCTGTGGAGATAACAAAAGCAAAGGACGCATTAGTTACTACCGTAACCGGGTGCTGAAACGAATGTTAGAAATGGGCAACATCAAACTGGATGAGTATAACCGCGCTAGGCGATCGCCCATTGAAGTCAGTGGTAAGGTTTGCGAACAACAGGCAAAAATCATTGCTCCTTATTTTTATAATTACGTCTTTTCAGAATTAGAATCGATTTTAGGACCCGATTTAGCCGCAGAAGGCAACTTTATTATTGAAACAAATTTAGACCGGGGAATTCAGTCCAAAGCAGAAACAGCCCTACGTAATGCCGTCAGTGGTGCTGGTTCCACCTTTCGTTTTTCCCAAGGGGGAATAGTTACCCTTGATGGCAACACTGGCAGTATTTTGGCGATGGTAGGGGGTACAGATTACAGAACTAGTCAGTTTAATCGTGCCGTACAAGCCCAAAGACAGCCCGGTTCTACCTTTAAAGTCTTTGCCTACACAGCTGCTTTAGAGCAAGGATTTTCCACATCCAGGAGTTATTCCTGTTCTGCCTTTCCCTGGCAGGGTTTTACTTACCAACCCTGTCGCAGTGGTACTGGTCGTTTAGATTTGGCAACCGGACTTGCCCTTTCGGAAAACCCTATTGCTTTGCGGTTATCTAGGGATGTGGGACTCAATAAGGTTGTGGAAATGGCGCAGCGTTTGGGAGTAAACTCAAAGCTGGAAGCAGTTCCTGGGTTAGTACTGGGGCAAAGTGTGGTGAATGTCCTGGAAATGACAGGGGCTTTTGCTGCCATTAGCAATAAGGGGGTGTGGAATCGTCCCCATGCTATTAACCGGATTTTAGACAGCAGTGATTGTAGCGATCGCAATGATTTAAAGACTTGCCGGGTTATTTACTCTTTCGACCAAGATAGAGATGCCAACAAGCGGGTATTACGTACTAGCATCGCCAATACTATGACTCGTTTGTTACAGCAAGTAATTACAAGGGGTACTGGTCGCGGTGCTGCCATCGGATTCGGAGAAGGTGGTAAAACTGGCACCACAGATGACAGTGTGGATTTATGGTTTATTGGTTTTGTCCCCAATCCGCAACTAGTCACAGGAGTTTGGTTGGGTAATGATAATAACTCCCCTACCACTGGTAGTAGTGCCCAAGCTGCCCAACTGTGGGGAAAGTATATGGGGGAAGTGGTGAAGTAATTAAACCTCACCCCCTTCCCCTCTCCTTGTTAAGGAGAGGGGTGCCGTTAGGTGGGGTGAAGTCTACAGAAGTTTTACCTAGCTATGAACAGTATGGTAGAGCCATTCTCGTTCCCAGGCTCCAGCCTGGGAACGTAATTCTAGAGGCTCTGCCTAAAAGCGCATAGCAAAAGCGATTGCCCAAGCTAAACCTGAGAAAAATTCTCTACACAGTAACTATAGCGAAGCGAGTAATCGTTCCAAATAGCAAAAGCGATCGCCCAAGCTAAACCTGACAAAAATTCTTCACACAGTAACTATAGCGCTATAGTAATCCTGCCAAATAGCAAAAGCGATTGCGCAAGCTAAACCTGACACAAATTCTTAACACAGTAACTATAGCGCTATAGAAATTGTTCCAAATAGCAAAAGCGATCACGCAAGCTAAACCTGATAAAAATTCTTCACACAGTAACTATAGCGCTATAGAAATCGTCCCAAATAGCAAAAGCGATTGCCCAAACTAAACCTGAGAAAAATTCTTCACACAGTAACTATAGCGCTATAGAAATTGTTCCAAATAGCAAAAGCGATCACGCAAGCTAAACCTGAGAAAAATTCTCTACACAGTAACTATAGCGCTATAGTAATCCTGCCAAATAGCAAAAGCGATTGCCCAAACTAAACCTGAGAAAAATTCTTCACACAGTAACTATAGCGCTATAGTAATCCTCCCAAATAGCAAAAGTGATGACTTTGGCTAAACCTGACAAAAATTCTTCACACAGTAACTATAGCGCTATAGTAATCCTGCCAAAAATCAAAAGTGATGACTTTGGCTAAACCTGACACAAATTATTCACAGAGTAACTATAGCGCTATAGAAATCCTCCCAAATAGCAAAAGCGATTGCCCAAGCTAAACCTGAGAAAAATTCTCTACACAGTAACTATAGCGCTATAGTAATCCTGCCGAATAGCAAAAGCGATTGCCCAAGCTAAACCTGAGAAAAATTCTTTACACAGTAACTATAGCGCTATAGTAATCCTGCCAAAAATCAGAAGTGATGACTTTGGCTAAAACTCATACAAATTCTTCACAGAGCAACTATATATCTGTCTATGTGTCCCATTTTTGCAAATTGGTATAAATTATCCCGTCGGGGCACGGCGTCAATAGGGGCACGGCGTCAGCAAAGTGAGTTTATAAACCGAGAAATTATGGATGCCGTGCCCCTACCCATTGTTGGATATTTTTGAATTTGCAAAGTGAGTTTATAAACCGAGAAATTATGGATGCCGTGCCCCTACCCATTGTTGGATATTTTTGAATTTGCAACTCCCTTATACTTTTGACTTTTGACTTTTAACTTTTGACTTATTCTTAGTATCCCTGCCAAGGTTTCACCACTACGCTACCATTGGGCAAAGCTTCCAATTGGAAATGTGCCAGAGGTTCCTTGGTATTGATAGGTAAATCTTCAACCATTGTCCCTAAAGGTATTCTTCCAGAATAGTCAAATGCCAAGGGATTAATTGCTTCCAAATCGCGGATTTTGCCGTCTTTGCTCACCGCTACACGATACTTTAATAACCCTGGATAGGTAGTACGGTTCCAAGTTTGGGTAATGACACTCTCAAGCTGTTGTTTTAATTGCTGAACCTCCTTGGCATCTGTAATTTCTGTGCCTAGAACTTTGGGAGTACCATTAAAACCCAGCCAAGGACTAACTTCTAGTATTTGATTACGCTTAAAAACTACTCTAAATTGGGCAATTGGTTCTGAAGAGCGATTGGCAGCATTGTAAACTAATTGGGGTAGGGGAGTTTTATTTACCTGCTGATTTGCTTGTTTATTTACTGCCTTATAACCTAAGACATCACCATTTTCAGCTACACCCACACGAAAAACCAAATCCTGTGGCAATCCAGAACGATTTTTCCAACTGGGATGAATTTGGTTATACAATCGACGTCTCAAAGCCCACAGCCAGGAAACATCGGTAATTTCGGGGGCTTGTGTTAAAAGAGTTTCTAAATCTTGAACTGTAGATGATGGGGTATTTGGTGTAGGAGTTACATTAGCAATAGGAGTTGGTGTAGGAGTTTCAGCTATAGTTTCCGGGGATAATTCCGTAGAATTACTAGTGCTAGAGGTTGTATTTGTAGTTGTATTTGTAGGTTGGGGCTGTTGTTCAGAGGCTGCTTCTGGTGTACGCACTGGGGGAGTTGGGACTAAAGCAAAAGCGATCGCCGCTGCAGCCAAACTTGTGGCACCTACACCAGCAGGTACAGCCTGTTGCAGCAGGGCTTTAGTAGCATCACCATAGCCCTTGGAAACTGGTTGTAGTTCCAGTGATAACTCTGGTAGGGTTTGGCTATCAGCAAAGAACTGATCTACTGCTTCCACCAGGTCAAAAAATTGTACTGTATTTAAGTCAACTTCAATCGGTGGTTTATGATTGTTAGTATCGGATTGTGCATCTTGGGTAGGAATTTCTCTATGTACAATCAACCTATGTTGGTTAGTATCAATTTTTTGTAGTTGTACCAACTCTGATTCCAAGTTATGTGCTTGGGGGTGGGGTATATTGCTGAGCAATTCTTGAGCATAAGCACTAACTGTCCTCACCAAACTTTCAAAAAATTCCCGCCCTCCCGCCAGTGGCTGCTTCAAACCAGATACATGACATTCTGCATTGACTAAAATTGAGAGTTGGGGGCGCATTTCCTGAAATTTAGCAGCCCGGGTAGCGTCACTTAAACCCTCTAAAATTAACGTGCAATTGGGTAAACTATATTTTCTTTGAATATTCATACTTCACCATCAAACAAACTAATCCAGAACCGCTGCATTCCCGCAGTACCTGTACAAAACAGTAATTTGCCCAGTAAACTAATAGCTAATTCATCTAATTTTTCATCGGAACTCAATGCCATAAATCCAGAACGTCTGGGATTCATCCGGCTTTTAAAATGGGATCTAAATCGTTCTAGATAATTAGCAAGTCGCAAATTCTGTTCTAGGGGAATTTGCTTTTCATACAGTTGCTGGTAAATTGTCAACAATTGGCGAATGACAACCGTTAATCGCCGCGCTATATAGCAAGTAATCACCACTAAGGCTTTTGCCTCCATAATAGTTAACGGACGGCGAATATGTGCCCGACGTATGGGGTTAGTACCGCGCATACGCCATAAATTCACCCGATTTTTAATAATTCCTTTGAGATCCAACTCCTGAGCAAATGTCAAAATAGCCTCAGAACTACCAAGTTCCAAAGCTTCAATTGCCAGTAACATCAGGTCAATTTGCAAACTGGTAGTCCGGGGACATACTTGTCCCTCAATACCTGGTTCGGGTAAAGAATCCAAAATCATTGGCATGGGCTGGGGAGCTGGACTATTAGCGGGTGTTAAACTAGCGGAGACACTCATTATAAATACCTTATATGGCTGCGACAGACTAGGTAAAACTAATTTAAGATTATTATTGTCTAACAATAAAAATGTTTAGTTGTGTGAACGGCATTAAAACATGCCCTGATATATAGATTACTTACTAATTAGCAGTAAAGGTTTCCGTATAATCACAGCTTTTGTTTTATAGCATCACTATATCGCTCCTTTTTCCCTAGCTTCTACATCCCTAGCTTCCTGTAGATTCAGATAATCGTCAATCCATAGTCATTATTGATGGTTTAACTTAAGGGTATGACATTATCGGGTTAGGCAATAGGCGCAAAACTCCTGAGTATGTGAGTAACTAAGTCACTCACATATGTTCTTAAGGCAGTAGATGTAGCGCCAACGGCAAATTTATTTGCCGTCAACATGGTAGAATTATCATAGTGGAAGGGTAATCAACCACTCAAAAAACCCGATTGTTGCCTAACACGCAAACGCGCTCACCTTGACAACTGAAAATATGGGGTTCTATTCCACAGTTCTAGATGACACCCAGGAATAGATAAAATTTTCATGGGAACTAGACGACCAGCATTTTAGTCAAAGCAAATTTTGCAGTAATGCAACTACCGTAGGGCATACGGGAAGTTAAAGCTTGAGGAGAGAACCACCTCTGGGCTAGATACCGCAAGGAGTCTAGTTTAAGTGGACTCGTTGAACCAAGAATCTCCTCGCCTTTAGGCAGGAGAGTGTCAAAGTGTACGATTTTTCAGATATGTACCCGCAGCCATACCAAAAATTACTTCTTGGAAATCAAAATGCGGGAGTTGGTTGTAAACTCAAATTCCCCCAAGCTATTTTATGGATTTAAAGTCTCTGATTCGTGACATTCCTGATTTTCCTAAACCCGGAATTGTATTTCGAGATATCACCACCCTTCTCAAAGATCCTAAGGGACTACGTCACACCATTGACTCTTTTACCCAAAAATTTGTTGACGCTGGACTTGAAGCAGATTACATAGTGGGTATGGAGTCACGGGGCTTTATATTTGGTACTCCTTTGGCTTATCAAATGTCAGCCGGTTTTATTCCCGTGCGCAAACCCGGTAAACTACCATCAGCAGTCCACTCCATTGAATACGAATTGGAGTATGGTACGGACTGTTTAGAGATACATCAAGATGCTTTACCACCCCAAAGCAAAGTACTGATTGTAGATGATTTAATTGCTACTGGTGGAACCGCTAGCGCTACAGCAAAATTAGTACAGAAAATTGGCTGCGATTTAGTGGGATTTGGGTTTATTATCGAGCTACAAGATTTACAAGGACGCAAAAGTCTACCAGATGTGCCCATTGTAACTCTTGTTGAATATTAGTTATTAGTTATTAGTCATTAGTCATTAGTCATTGGTAAAGAAAATGACCAAGAAAAATTACCAAGGACATAGACGCAAAGCGGCTACTTACAGAAGCCACTGCGTGTCTACCCGCAGGGTATGACCAAGAACAAATGACCAATGACAAATAACCAATGACCAAGGACAAATGACATAGGACAAATGACCACAACATCAAATATTTCTGGGGAATCAATTCGAGATTGGGTGCTGAAGCTGGTCACCAGTGAAACATTTCTTTATATAATCAAGCGACTATCCCAGGCACTTTTAACTTTATTATTAGTGTCAGCACTCTCATTTTTTGTGATTCAACTAGCCCCTGGAGATTTCGTCAGTTCATTGGAAGCAGATCCAAAAATATCCAAGGAACAAATCGATCAATTCAGGAAACTGTATGGTTTAGACCGTTCCTGGCCCGAACAGTATTTTATGTGGTTATCGGGGGTGGTTACTAAAGGAGATTTTGGCTTCAGCTTTGCTTACAAACGCTCAGTAATTTCACTGATTGGAGAAAGGGTGCAGGTAACTTTATTGATGGCGATCGCATCTTTAGTGGTTACCTGGGTGATCGCTATTCCCATGGGTATTATTGCCGCTGTGAAGCAGAATCGCTGGGCTGATAGAATTTTACAGGTGATTAGCTATGCCGGACAGGGATTTCCCAGTTTTATCACTGCCTTATTCTTATTGATTTTTGCCCAAATGACTGCTCCTTTGTTTCCAGTGGGGGGTGTCACCAGCATTAATCACGCTGATTTAAACTGGTTTGGGAAAATCCTTGATACTGGCTGGCACATGGTTTTACCTACTATTGCCCTGAGTATCACCAGTTTTGCCGGTTTACAGCGCATTACCCGTGGGGAAATGTTAGATGTGCTACGTCAAGATTATATCCAAACAGCACGGGCTAAAGGATTACCAGAAGATAAGGTAATTTATGTTCATGCTTTGCGTAACGCCATCAACCCTTTAATTACTTTATTGGGTTTTGAGTTAGCTAGTTTATTAAGCGGTGCTTTCATTGCCGAATATTTCTTTAACTGGCCCGGTTTGGGTAGATTAACTCTACAAGCGGTACAAAACCAAGATTTATATTTACTCATGGCAAGTTTGGTAATGAGCGCAGTATTATTAATTGTCGGCAATTTGGTTGCTGATTTGCTACTCAAGGTTGCCGATCCGCGCATTCGTTTGGAAAACTTGAATTAATTCCACAAACCGGGTTGATTGAGGTTGTAATCAAAAAATTTTGCCCTAAATGACCTACAAACACCGTTTCTTAGTTTCCCATTTGAATTTCTGACTCCAAACTTTGTATGGACGCGGAAACCGCGTCCATACTAACTTCTAAAACAATTCAAAATTCAAATTCAAAATTCAAATTCAAAATTCAAAATTCAAAATTCAAAATTCAAAATTCAAAATTCAAAATTCAAAATTCAAAATTCAAAATTGGGCGCAAGCATTGCGCCCCTACTAACTTTTAATTTCCATTCCCCATGTATTCAGAAGTTTATTACCTGGTACGTTCAAAAGCAGATGGTCGTTATCTTACAGCTTATCCTAACCAAGATGGATTAAGTTATCTGTTATTATTTAAAGAACATTTTGATGCCCTCTCTTACCTCAATACCCATGCTGGTGAACTAAGTAATCGCTTGGGGGTTGAATCAATTTCAGGTTCGCAAATCGGGGGTTTGTTAAAGCGTTGGGGTTTTAATGGTGTGGGTATTGTTATTGACCCATTGTTGCCTAAAATTGATTTTTTACAACATGGTGGTAATGGGTAATTGGTAATTGGTAATTGGTAATTGATAACTGTCAAAACAATTAAAAATTAAAAATTAAAAATTGGTAATTCCAAACTTATGGGCGCAAGCATTGCGCCCCTACTTGTGTCCAACTACACTGGCACTTTTTCCAGCATCAATTTAGAACGCTTTACCTGTTGGGGAATAACTACGGGATAATCTCCAGTAAAGCAAGCAGAACAGAAATTATTAGTATCTTCTTGGGTAGTTTCTAGCATTCCTTCCCAACTTAGATATGCAAGGGAATCTACTCCAATTTGCTGGGCAATTTCTTTTACTGATTTACTTGCAGCAATTAATTGATCCTGAGTGTCAGTATCAATCCCATAGAAGCAAGGATGAGTCACAGGAGGAGAAGAAATCCGCATGTGTACTTCCACTGCACCTGCATCTCGTAAGGCTTTTACCAGTTTGCGGCTGGTAGTTCCCCGCACAATGGAATCATCGACGATAATTATCCTTTTACCTTCTAGTACGTCTTTAAGGGGATTCAGCTTCATTTTGATGCCCGATTCCCGCATATGTTGGGTAGGCTGAATAAAGGTACGCCCCACGTAACGATTTTTAATCAGTCCTTCGGCGTAGGAAATACCAGAAGCTTGGGAAAAACCAATCGCCGCAGGTATACCAGAATCCGGTACGCCAAACACAATATCCGCATCCACGGGAGACTCTTGGGCTAACCGTCGCCCTAAGCGCATCCGATAGGTATACAAACTTTCGTTGTGCATGATACTATCAGGACGGGCAAAGTAAATCATCTCGAAAATACACAACTTCTTTTGGGGTTTTTGACTCCAGTGGAAGGAAGCTAAACCTGCTTCTGTAATCCAAACCAATTCACCTGGTTCTACATCCCGTAGGTACTCTGCCCCAATGATGTCTAAACCACAGGTTTCCGAAGCAAGGACGTAACGTGTGGGATTACCCGCCAAAGTCCCAATTACCAAGGGACGAATTCCATAGGAATCCCGCACACCCATTACACCCTCAGGTGTTGCTATAGTTAAACTAAATGCCCCGTGACAACGGTTAAAGGCGGCAACTGCACCTTCTAACCAATCGGCACCTTGATTAACCTCTTGGGCGATCGCCAAGGCTATCATTTCCGAATCCGTTGTTGTGACCAAGTTGCAGTTGTTGTGTAGTAGTTCCTCGCGCAACTGCATGGTATTGACTAAATTACCATTATGTGCTAAGGCAAGGTCACCTAAGCGGGTATGGACTACAGCGGGTTGGGCGTTACCTTTATGGCTGGAACCAGTTGTAGAATAGCGGGTGTGTCCAACAGCAAGGGTTCCAGGTAATTTTTCCAAAGTTGCTTCGCTAAAGACTTGGGAAACCAAACCCATGTCTTTGTGTAGGTGTACTTGTGTACCATCAAAGGTGGCAATGCCAGCTGATTCTTGACCCCGGTGTTGCAGGGCATATAATCCAAAATAAGTTAGTTTGGCTACATCTTCTGCTGGTGCATAGATACCAAAAACGCCACAGGCTTCTTCTGGCTTATCTAGTCGAGTTTCCTGGTGATTCATGAAGGTAAGATGCTGCTGGTTGGGATCGTCCGGAGTGATGGGATGGTTGGGAATCATGCTAGCTTTGCTCCTGATGGGCTGTTCTAGTCATAGGTATTAAGTTCTATTAATGAATGGTTGAAGAAATCTTAATAAATCGTTAACCACTCCATTTAAACAGTACCGCAATTATGCTCAGGAAAGCCAATGAAGTCGGAAGAGTCAGGGAAAATTTATTAATTTTTTTATCTTTCATCAGCAGAGAAATAAGTGGCGAGACGGCTAGGAATGGCTTGGGAGTATGATTTACTCATCTGTTCAATGTTAACCTCGATCAATTTGATTTGGGTTAAATGTTGTTTATTTTTGATGGCAATTTGCAATCCGGTGCTATAATCACCAACCTTGCCAATCTTTTGCCAATCTGTACCCAAATGTGACTGTAAGTAGGATTCCCAATTTTTTTGGTGCTTTGGTGCTACAGACACAAGAATTCTTGCCCCTCCTTCCCCAAAGAGGATTTCGTCGAAGCGTTGTGAGGGATTTTGTGGTAATTCCAAATTGATTTCGGCACCGAGGTTGCCAGAAATGCAAGATTCTGCTAATGCCACTGTCAAGCCACCTTCAGCACAATCATGTGCCGAACGCAGCCAACCTTGATCAATGCCATCCCGACAAACTTTTTGGACTCTACGTTCTAGGTCAAAATCTACCCGTGGCGGTTTTCCTGCCACAATACCGTGAATGGTGGCTAAATATTCGGAAGCACCAAGAGTAATTTGGGATTGTAAGGGTAAGCCCAGCAAATAAATAATATCACCATGGGATTGCCAGCCTTGGGGGCAAACTTTGCTGACATCAGATACCAAGCCTACCATACCCACAACGGGAGTGGGATAAATTGGTTGGGGATTACCTTGGGAATCGAGGGTTTCGTTGTAAAGGGAGACATTTCCGCCAGTTACGGGAGTTTCTAGTTCTCTACAACCTTCTGCCAATCCGCGACAAGCCTCTGCTAATTGCCAGTAACCAATGGGTTTTTCCGGACTGCCAAAATTGAGGTTATCAGTCACTGCTAGGGGTTGGGCACCTACACAGGATAAATTCCGCGCTGCTTCTGCAACTACTGCCTTTGCCCCTTCATAGGGGTCGAGATATACATAGCGAGAGTTACAATCTACCGTGGCTGCTATACCTGATTTTAGATTTTGGATTTTAGATTTTGGATTGGGAATTTGTTCCAAGGGACGTAAGCGAATTACCGCTGCGTCAGCACCTCCAGGAAGCACGACACTGTTGTTTTGGACTTGATGGTCATATTGGCGATAAACCCAACTTTTAGAGGCGATTGTAGGGGTGTCTAGCAGGGTTAATAAAATATCATTCCAACTGTGCTGGCGTCCTTGAATTTCTATCCCTTCATGACTACAAGTAGGTAAAGAATCTGCTGTCCATTCCCAAGCCTTCTTTGCATATTCTGGTGCTTCTGTCAATACCTCCCGTTCATATAATGGTGTATCATCAGCCAAAGCGGTAGCAGGTATTTCTGCGGCGATTTTACCTCGGAATAGAATCCGCACCGTTGGTTCCTCAATTACCTCTCCTGCGACAACTGCATGGAGTCCCCAACGGTGGAAAATGTCAATTAGTTCTTGTTCTCGTCCCTTATGGGCAACAAATAACATCCTTTCTTGGGACTCAGAAAGCAAATATTCATAGGGAACCATTCCAAACTCCCGCACGGGAATTTTATCCAAATCCAATTCAATCCCTACTCCACCTTTAGCAGCCATTTCTGAGGTAGAACAGGTAATCCCAGCTGCACCCATATCCTGTGCAGCCACAACCGCACCAGTTTTAAATGCTTCCAGACAAGCTTCAATCAAAGACTTTTCCAAGAAAGGATCTCCCACCTGCACCGCTGGACGGTCATCCATGGAACCATCACTCAGTTCCGCACTGGCAAAACTGGCACCACCCATACCATCCCTTCCGGTAGTAGAACCAACATACAGCACCGGGTTACCAATACCCGCAGCCCCAGATTTAACAATTTCTGGAGTTGACATTAATCCCATTGCCATAGCGTTTACCAGGGGATTTCCGGAGTAAGCAGGGTTAAAATATACCTCCCCGCCAACAGTAGGCACTCCCACACAGTTATGGGTAACAATGCCAGAAGTGGTGACAAATAGGTGTGTATTGTCTACTTCCACATCGTAGACATCACATTCGTCAACGCTATGAACTTCGAGACTGGTAATTTTTACCACATCTATATCATCCGCAGATTGACGAAAATGGGTAAAAGAATATTTTTTCCCCTCATAGCGTCCATTAGCTGTGGCTAATTCTACAGGACATTCTTGACTGTAAACCTTAGCTAAAGCTTGGATTTCAGAAAAATTATGAACTTCTAACTGCCATAATGGTAGGGGAGGATGCTGACCACCTTTGATGCCTGTTGTTGATGCTGGACGGCGATCAATGTATGGGATTGCTCCTTGATTTTGAATCAATGCTACTGTTTGATCAAACAGCTTACGGCTAGTGGTAGCAAAACTGATTTTGCCATGATTACTATAAGTTTTGGTGGTCAGGGAACGATCACCGTGCAACAATCCTTTTAAAGCTTCACGCTGTAAGGTTGCAGACCATTTGAACACAAAAGCCGGAAAAGCCTTACTGTTTGCCCTAATACCACATTGCCATACATTTTTCAAGATATGCCCAAATAGCCAAGAAGTGGCACATACAGCAATTGTGGTAGATCGTTTTTCCACACGGGGACGAAGTCCTAAACTTTTGAGTCCTTGCACCACATCATTGACATATTCTGCTTCATGTCGGGCAAAGGTAAAAATGATTTTGTAGGTGTTACCGTTAGGAGATATACATCCCGATGACAAGTAGTAGCCAAGTAAGCGGGCAAATTCCGCATCTGGTTCAATAACTGCCTTCATGTAATTTGCTTTCCCGCGACGGAACAAGCAAACCTGAGTCCGCTCAACATCCAGAACCGTCTCTAAATTGAGAAAATGACAAAGGGGAAATCTACCAGTTTTCAGATATTGATGGCGTTTACTGACATCCGGTTCAATCAATCGTAAAGCATTGCGCACAACATCCGTTACTTGCCAATATTCTGGTAATTGTACGTAAGCATCTGCATACTCTTTGACATCCAAAGCAGCCAATAAATCCAGTGCTGAAACCGCTGCATCTGTTGATTGTGGTAGGGATGTGAGTATTGGCAATTCTTGACCGACTTCCAAAGACTGGGCAGGGCAAACATCCCAATCACCACGGTAACGTATTAACATTGGATGGTCTGGGGTAACAGTCAGGGTACGTCCCAAGGAAGTACGGATTTCAATCAGGGTTTTGCTGGTGCGCTTAAATACCCTCCGCACCCGCTGCCAACAGCTAGAGTGAGTATCAGGATTTACCGAAAGGGTTTCCACCGCTACAGTATCGTCTAATTCCAGGGTTGTGTAACTACTGTGTAGCCGCGATTCCACAAAATTGCCAATGGTGTCAAAATGTACACTCTTGCCATCGCGCCAAATAAATGTCTCACTCCCAACTAAGCAATTACCATAATGGGCTATCCCAGCCACAACACCGCTAAACAGTCGTTGAGTTTTCGGGTCTTCTAAGGAACCAAAGCGCAAAGAATTTAAAATGGCAATGGGACGGGCACCCATGGTAAATATATCTCTGAGAATACCACCAACCCCCGTAGCTGCTCCTTGGAAAGGTTCAATAGCTGAAGGATGGTTATGGGATTCAATTTTAAACGCCAGCCTCAGTCCATCACCTAAGTCTACAACCCCAGCATTTTCACCAGGACCAACAAGAATGCGTGAACCTGTGGTGGGAAATTGTTTGAGTAAAGGACGGGAATTCTTGTAACAGCAATGTTCTGACCACATTACCCCAAACATTCCCAGTTCAGCTTTATTGGGATGACGTCCCAAACGACGGACTATTTCTTGATATTCTTCCGGCTTGATACCTTCTGCTGCGATTTCTTGGGGCGAAAATGGTGTTTCGGGGGTAAAGGTCATGGGAATTATGCACCAAGGGGACAGAGCATTATTTTACCAGTCCTGGGAATGGCGAGTGGAAAGTCCTTCGGCATATAATTCAAAATTCAATAGTTTTGAACTACGGATATGTGATTTAAATCACTAGTACTTATGATTGAGATCCTACGCTGATAATGGACGGATAGGCATAATAGTAAGCGATAAATCAACTCTAGCCGAGTCATTAATAGGGAACACATTAAGTGCCGACAGTTACCAATAGATAATTGTCGGTTTTTTGTATGCCAGAAATAACTAGCCTCCAAATCAATGCTCTAGCCCCTCATTTCTCGTTTCTCGTTCCTTGCCTCTGGCAAGGAATGCAGCGATTGAGGCTCCTGCCTCAAATCCTGGCGGTCGCTGGGAGCCTCTGGTGAGTGCACCTCCAGGCTAGAGCCTAGAAACGAGAGATAATTGTCGGTTTTTTGTATTACTGAGGGCGAATGGGGATTTTAAAGCCTCTGGACTTGTAGGAGACAGGTTTACCCACAGAGGTTCCTGGTATACTTGTTGACTTGACAAACATCCTCTAAGGGCGCGGAAACCGCGCCCCTACAATTTGGGATGATTTATTTTTTGGTATCATAAACATGCTCTTGACCCGTTGTTGTTAAATATCCCCACGACCTGTTAGTAACTTGACAGACATGGTGCCACAGCCACTAGCAAGTGTGGGGATGTTATGTTCAAACTACAATTATTATCAACTCTCCCTGCTTTGAAGAACAAGGATTCCTAAGGGCACACTTGGAACTAAGACAAGGATTGAATGATGAAATCGAAGTATGGTGCTGCTTCTTGGGCATCTTCTGCATTTAGCAATTGCAGGGAGGCTGTTTTCAAACATTTGATGGCTTCTACCATACCAGGTAGAGGTACTCCGAGGGAATTGTACATTTCCCTAGCACCAACTATACCAATTGTGTCTATTGGTTCTTTGTCTCCAGCTAATACACCATAGGTAACAAGGCGTAAGTACCAACCAAAATCACGGATACATTGGGCACGTTCTTTTCGTCCGTAAGCATTACCACCTGGGGCGATAAAATCAGGACGCTTCTGCCATAATTGTTTGGTAGCTTCCTGGACTATCTTTTTCTCATTTTCGGTGAGAGTGGTGACAATGCGCATCCGCTGTTCACCAGTCTTGAGAAAGTTTTTGATACTCTCTAATTCACCGCTGCTAGGATAACGCAGTTCGTCGTCGGCTTGAACAATAACTTTGCTTACTACAGTCATGATTTTTGCAATCACACTAAATATTATTTGCTAGTTTAGCGAGTCTTGAGTACACAAGGGAAGGTGTGGAGGAGTTTGTAGGGGCGCAAAGCTTGCGCCCACCAGGTGCGGAGTTTGTAGGGGCGCAAAGCTTGCGCCCAAGAGTTATGAGTTAGGAGTTAAGAGTGGAGAGGGGGAAGAGGGGAAGAGGGGAAGAGGGGGAAGAGGGGGAAGAGGGGGAAGAGGGGGAAGAGGGGGAGTAGATTTTAACTAATGACAAATGACAAATGACAAATGACAAATGACAAATTGGCGACAAGGTGAATTAATTGAAGTGACGATCGCAAATTTGAGCGATACTGGTGATGGTGTGGGACGCTGGCAGGGACGGGTAGTATTTGTTGGCGATACTGTACCGGGCGATCGCGCTATGGTGCGTTTGGTACGGGTAAAATCCCAATATGCCCACGGCAAACTCCACCAGCTCCTGCAACCATCTCCCCACCGCATTCGACCTCATTGTATTGTTGCTGATAAGTGCGGCGGTTGTCAGTGGCAACACATAGATTATCAGTATCAATTAGAAGCCAAACGCCAGCAAGTGATCCAAGCTTTAGAACGCATTGGCGGTTTTGTGAATCCCCCAGTAGATCCCGTATTAGCTGGTGAATCTGATTTGAATTATCGCAATAAAGCTACTTACCCCATCGGTTTATCTGCAACGGGACAGGTACAAGCGGGTTATTACCAAAAAGGTAGCCACAAATTAGTTAATTTAAATCAATGCCCTGTGCAAGACTCTCGCTTAAATCCTTTATTAGCACAAGTCAAGCAGGATATCCAAAAGCGGGGTTGGGAACCATACAACGAACAACGTCACACTGGGTTAATTCGTCATCTTGGTTTACGTATTGGTCGCCGTACCGGGGAAATTTTACTTACCCTCGTCGTAAAAGATTGGATTATACCAGGGATTGTCGAACAAGCACAAGAGTGGTTAGACCACTATCCCCCATTAGTGGGAGTGATGTTAAACCGTAATAACCACCGCACTAATGCCATTTTTGGCAACGAAACTCGTTGTATGGCAGGAGTTCCCTATCTGCGAGAAAAATTCGCCCTTTTGGAATTTCAAGTACGAGGGGATACGTTTTTTCAAGTTTATACAGAGGTAGCAGAGGCACTATTGCAAGAAATTCAATCGGAGTTAAATTTACAAGGTAATGAAATACTGCTTGATGCCTATTGTGGCATTGGAACTTTAACTTTACCACTGGCAAAAAAAGCACATCATGCTACAGGGTTGGAAGTGCAAAGCTCAGCAGTGGAACAAGCAATTTTCAATGCCCAAATTAACGGTATTAAAAATGTTACTTTCCATACTGGAACAGTAGAAAAATTACTGCCACAAATGGATATTAAACCAGATATAGTGTTACTAGATCCCCCACGCAAAGGATGCGATCGCGCTGTGATTGACGCCTTACTAGCATCGAAACCTGACCGCATCGTTTACGTCAGTTGTAAAGTAGCCACCCTGGCACGGGATCTGAAATTACTGTGCCAAGATGGTGAATATACCCTAGTGCGGGTACAACCCGCTGATTTCTTTCCCCAAACTGCTCATGTGGAAGCAGCTGCCTTTGTGGTGCGTTCCCATTTGGTTAAAGATACTGAATTGATCCGCAAAACACAACTTCACAATTTGTAGTCTAGTGCATCATCAAAATGCTAGAATCGAATTGGTCTAGAAATATAAATCCATTTTTGTAAACAAATTGAAGTTGCATAGACTCTCAAAAAAGATAATTGGGTAGTTGAAATTTGAATAAATACCTAACCGCATTTGCACCTTGAATTTAAGCAATTTTATTTAAATTTATGTCACCTAATATCATCCATCAGAGTCAATGCACCCTAGCATTTTTAAAACTGAGTTGTATATAAGACAACAAGGCACACGACCACCTCTATTTATATCAGGGTGCTTGTGACACCAGACTGATGTCTAGCTAACTCTGAAAGCTACGGGGTTTCTCTTGTGATTACGATTTCACTTCGTCCAGTTGGACGTAACTGGGGCACAATAAGTTTCGCCTCCACTCTATATCTCTGTCCCATCTTAGATTTACTCCTGGCAGAGATTCCAGACAAAATGCAAGCCGAACTGCGTTTAGGACTCCAAGAAGCCTTAGTAAACGCAGCGAAGCATGGCAATAATCTCGATCCTAGTAAAACAGTGGTAGTCCGTTTTTCTTTAATAGATAATCAGTATTGGTGGGTTATATCAGATCAGGGTAGGGGTTTTCATCCCTCATCTAATAATGATTGCGATAGCGATCCCATGGAATACTTACCGCCAGATGAGTCTGAAAACGGAAGGGGTTTATGTATTCTGTACCAAATTTTTGACCAAGTGCAGTGGAACCGTAAAGGGACGGAATTAAGGCTTTGCAAACAGCTAGAAAACCGATCCCTGATCCCAATGTTACGTAATTAGGGAATTGGTAATTGGTAATTGGTAATTGGTAATTGGTAATTGGTAATTCCAAACTCCCAACTGCTAAATGTTGACGGTTGACGGTTGACTGTTGATGGTTGATGGTTGACGGTTAACTTTGCGCCTGTTGGGCGCAAGCATTGCGCCCCTACTAATTGCTAACTTTGCGCCTGTTGGGCGCAAGCATTGCGCCCCTACTAACTGCTAATTTTGCGCCTGTTGGGCGCAAGCATTGCCCCTGTTGGGCGCAAGCATTGCGCCCCTACTAAGTTCTCACTTCTTGTTTCCATGGCTGGGACAAGGTGGGGCAGAAATCGATTTATCTAACCAACCTGTAGCTTGCTGTAACCGCGCCAAAGCTTCCTCTGGTTGGTCTTTGAGGAGAAACACCAAGGCAGCTGCTGTTTGTTCGCTGGCGCGGGCTTTACGGTTAGATTTGAGACGATGCCAATCGTTAGGAGAAATAGTCAGCTTTTCCATCAAGGCTTGTGCCAGCTCTTGGGTAGTAAAATCACGGAGATTGTTTGTTAATTGTAGCTGGTTAGATTCAACCATATTCTTGGGCATATTATGTTTAAAGACTACTATTGTTAACTCTATTAATCTTAGATGCAACTGCCACACAATTCTTCCCAGGACAATTCCCCAAAAACAGAGTTAGAAGCGGAATTTGAGCAAGCGCTGGCTGAGGTGGAAAAATCCCTGCAAGAAGTCCAAGGACGCTACACTCAGATTCAAGAGGATAAACAACGTCAGGCGCAACTTAAACACCGTTTAGAAGATGTTAAAGCCCACCTGCGTCCAAATTATTCCCGGGAATTAACCGTAGAATTACGAAATATAAAAGAGCAAATAGAAGCCTTGGATAACGCTTTGGGTTTAATGTCAGAGAGTTGTTTGACCATTTCCTTTTTGGGAGGGGGGTTTGTCTTTTCTAAAACTGGCTTACAGTCAGCATTTTGGCAAATCATCCGCTTTGGAGGATTGGGCGTTATCATAGGCTGGATATTAAAGTCTGTTGTTGGATGATATGGTAAATTTACGGATTGCAGAAATATTACGCAGTGGTAAGCCGGATGATTCCCTAAAAGTTCAAGGCTGGGTACGCACAAAACGGGAACTCAAAGGTTTTGCTTTTATAGAAATTAATGATGGCTCATCCCTAGCAAGTTTACAGGTTGTGATTAATGAAGATGTACCAGACTATGAAGCTATCTTAAAACAGCTCAATACTGGTGCTTCTGTGGAAGTGAGTGGTGTATTGGTAGCTTCCCAAGGAAAAGGACAGCGGATTGAACTCAAAGCCGAGAGTTTAAAAGTTTACGGAGAAGCAGATCCAGAAACTTATCCCTTACAAAAGAAACGTCATTCCTTTGAATTTTTACGTACTATCGGACATTTACGTAGTCGTACCAATTCCTTTGGTGCGGTTTTCCGCGTCCGCAATGCTTGTGCTACCGCTATTCACCAATTCTTCCAAGAACGGGATTTTATGTGGGTACATACACCCATTATTACCGCTAGTGACTGCGAAGGTGCAGGGGAAATGTTTAGCATTACCAATTTGGATCTCAAAGATGTTCCCCGCACCAAAACCGAAGAAATAGATTATACCCAAGACTTTTTTGGCAAACCCACCTACTTAACCGTTAGCGGTCAATTGCAAGCGGAAGTAATGGCGATGGCGTTTAGCAATGTTTACACCTTTGGTCCGACTTTCCGCGCCGAAAATTCCAACACTTCCCGTCACTTAGCAGAATTTTGGATGATTGAGCCAGAAATGGCTTTTTGTGACCTCCAAGGAGATATGGATTTAGCAGAGGAATTCCTCAAATATGTCTTTAAATATGTGATGGAAAAATGTCCCGAAGATATGGAATTTTTCAATCTGCGTATTGACAAAACTGTTTTGGAAACAGCAGAAAATATTATTAACAATCAATTCGAGCGGATTACCTATACAGAAGCTATTAAACTCCTAGAAAAAGCTGATACCAAGTTTGAATATCCAGTGAGTTGGGGCTTGGATTTACAATCAGAACATGAGCGGTATTTATGCGAACAGCAATTTAAAAAGCCGGTAATTGTAACTGATTATCCAGTAGATATCAAAGCCTTTTACATGCGCTTAAATGATGACGAAAAGACTGTTGCGGCGATGGATATTCTGGCTCCCAAAATTGGCGAAATTGTCGGTGGTTCCCAACGGGAAGAACGGCTAGATGTGCTAGAAAAGCGGATATTAGCACAAGAAATGCAACCAGAAGATTTATGGTGGTATTTAGATTTGCGGCGCTTTGGTACTGTACCCCACGCTGGTTTTGGACTGGGATTTGAGCGACTGGTACAATTTATGACCGGAATGGGTAATATCCGGGATGTGATTCCTTTCCCCCGCACACCGCAAAACGTAGAATTTTAAATCTTAGATCCCGACTTTTTTAAATTAAAAAGTCGGGCATTTGTTACCCTTCAAACTTATTTGAGAATGGGTAAGAACTAAGAGCTAACTAACAACTTGCACTTTTATGCGATAAGCAGGAGGCAAAGCCTCATTTCCCCTGGTTACCAGGCTCAGCCTGGTAACCAGGGAACCAGGGAATGGGCGCGGAAACCGCGCCCCTACGATTTGGGATAATTGATTTTTTGGTATTTCCTAATTAGCAATGGGTAAAAGGTAAGAGGTAATAAAGTTTTTCTTACTAATTACTAATTACTAATTACCAATTACCAATTACCAATTACCATTCTCAAAATTTATGCCATTTGATTTTCAATTGCCCATCGTGCTAGTTCAGTACGGTTGTGGAGATTGGTTTTACCCAACATATTGGAAACGTGACTTTCCACGGTGCGCTGACTGACATTTAGTTCTTCGGCAATTTCCCGATTTGCTAAACCTCTAGCCACAAATTGTACAACTTTGAGTTCAGTGGGGGTTAACTGTACATCAAATGGAACTTGGATACGAGATGTGCTGTCTCCTCCTTTAGTTTGATGCTCCTTCCAGCGAATGGTTTGCTTGAGGGAAGATTCCACTTGCGCTACGAGTTCTTCTGGTTCAAAGGGCTTAACCATGTATACATCAGCACCTTTATTTAAACCTTTAACTCGGTCAGCACTTTGTCCTTTAGCTGAGAGGAATAGAACTGGAATCCAACTGGTGCGCTCGGTTTGTCGAACTTGTTCAACAAAGGAATAGCCGTCCATTTCCGGCATCATCACATCACAGATGATCATATCTGGAAGATCCTGCTCTAAAATTTCCAGAGCTTCTCGACCATTTTCGGCAGTGATGACTTCGTATCCCCGGAATTGCAAGTAATCCTTAACCAGCAAGATGAGGTTGGGGTCATCATCAATTAATAGCAGTCGTTTGAGATCTTTCATGCTGGGTTCTTTCATAGCAGTGGCACTTGTCGCGCGGTAGTCTATCAAGGTCTTGAATTGTTATCCTCTATGGTGGATGATTGAGATGTTGTCCCTTTTGCCCATTTATGTTGCCTTTGGTTAGTAAATATCCTAAAAGTAATTATCGCTTTCGAGAAACTACTAAATCAATGGCAAATGTCCAGTAAGGATACGTAGAGCAGTAGTATTTATAATGCGCTATTATATATCGCTTTGAAAGTGGCGGGTTAAAAAACACTGAATAAATAATAATCCTTTAGATTCACAATAATCATTGTGTCCTGAAGATACACCCAAATAAAACTAACCCACCCCTGCCAAGAGCTTAGCGCTTTGCGGTCTCATATCCAAACAATTAAAGGTACTTAAGTATCTATCAGTTGTGGACAATAAATAGGAGAATTTTCTGACAACGCATGGGTTAAAAAAGCATACTCTTCTACCACCTGATTGCCGATTAAATGTTCTTGAAGGATCCGCTCAATGACTTCCGGGGTTGCGTGGCGATACCAGACGCCATCCGGGTAGACCACCATTATCGGTCCATCACAACAAACTCGCAAACAATTTGCCTTAGTTCTAAAGATGGAACTAAGACCATTTGCTTGCACAGAATCTAATTTTAGCTCAGTAAGTCGCCGTTTCAAGTATTTCCACGATTCCAGACTTGTTTGTTTGGAGCAACATTGAGCAACAGTCTGGTCAGCACAAATAAAAATGTGTCGCTGAATTTTTCTCAGTCCCAAGGTTTCGATACAATCACTTGGGCTTTTATTTTGTTGCCTATGGGTGGTTTTTGGTATTTGCAGGCTGGATTGAGTCACTGTGTTGTCATTCATTTAGTAGCTTCCTGATTACAGTTCTATATCAATTTCCCAGCTTCGCAAATAGAGTTGAGCATATACCACTATTCGTCATTTACGCAAGAAAACCGGGATGTAGAACAAGATTGGGTACTTATACTTGAGCGTGCAGTATCATCCCAGAGTTCGGTAACCCGTACACCAGCATTTCTTGCTATTTATAGCCATCTTTCGCTAAATTAGCACTCAAGAGTCGAGAGTGCTAACTCTGGAGAAATTTCTATGGCAGCTGTATCTCTAAGCGTTTCTACAGTTAAACCCCTAGGCGATCGCGTATTTGTGAAAGTGAGCGCTTCGGAAGAAAAGACCGCTGGTGGTCTGTATTTGCCCGACACGGCTAAGGAAAAGCCCCAGGTAGGGGAAGTTGTGGCTGTTGGTGAAGGCAAAATCAAGGATGACGGTTCTCGTCAAGCAATGGATGTAAAAGTCGGCGATAAAGTCCTTTACTCCAAGTATGCTGGTACCGATATTAAACTCGGTACAGATGAATACGTATTACTGTCTGAGAAGGACATTTTAGCGGTTGTTTCGTAGATTGATTGAGTTAAAAGTTCTGAGTTTTCAGTTTACAAACCCAATAACTTAACTCAGCACTTAAAACTCAAACATCAAAACTAAGTTAAAAACTCAAAACTAAGAACTCACAACAATTGCGGAACTATGGCAAAGCGTATTATCTACAACGAAAGTGCCCGTCGTGCCTTAGAAAAAGGTATGGATATCCTGGCTGAAGCGGTGGCTGTAACCCTCGGTCCTAAGGGTCGGAATGTAGTATTAGAAAAGAAATTTGGCGCACCTCAAATCGTTAATGACGGTGTGACTATTGCTAAAGAAATTGAATTAGAAGATCACGTAGAAAATACTGGCGTTTCTTTGATTCGTCAAGCTGCTTCTAAAACCAATGACGCTGCGGGTGATGGTACTACTACCGCTACTGTTTTGGCTCACGCCATGGTTAAGGAAGGTTTGCGCAATGTTGCAGCTGGTGCTAATGCCATTTTGCTCAAGCGTGGTATTGACAAAGCTGCTAACTTCCTGGTAGGCAAAATTGCGGAACATGCCCGTCAAGTAGAAGATTCTAAAGCCATTGCTCAAGTTGGTGCAATTTCTGCTGGTAATGACGAAGAAGTCGGTAGCATGATTGCTGAAGCTATGGATAAGGTCGGTAAGGAAGGGGTAATTTCCTTGGAAGAAGGGAAATCCATGACTACCGAGTTGGAAATTACCGAAGGGATGCGCTTTGATAAGGGCTATATCTCTCCCTATTTTGCTACTGATCCTGAGCGCATGGAAACTGTTTTCGATGAGCCTTATCTGTTGCTCACCGATAAGAAAATCGCTCTGGTACAAGATTTAGTACCGGTTCTGGAACAAGTGGCTCGTGCTGGTAAGCCTCTAGTAATTCTCGCTGAAGATATTGAGAAGGAAGCTTTAGCTACTCTGGTGGTTAACCGTCTGCGCGGTGTACTGAATGTAGCTGCTGTGAAGGCTCCTGGTTTTGGCGATCGCCGTAAAGCGATGTTGGAGGATATTGCGGTTCTTACTGGTGGTCAGTTAGTTACTGAAGATGCTGGTTTGAAGCTTGACAATACTAAGCTTGATATGCTAGGCAAAGCTCGCCGCATCACCATCACTAAGGACAACACTACCATTGTTGCGGAAGGTAACGAAGCTGATGTGAAGGCTCGTTGTGAACAAATCCGTCGTCAAATGGATGAAACTGAATCTTCCTATGACAAGGAGAAGTTGCAAGAGCGTTTGGCTAAATTGTCTGGTGGTGTAGCAGTTGTGAAAGTTGGTGCTGCTACTGAAACCGAAATGAAGGACAAGAAGCTGCGCTTGGAAGACGCAATTAACGCTACTAAGGCTGCTGTAGAAGAAGGTATCGTTCCTGGTGGTGGTACTACCTTGGCTCACTTGGCTCCTCAACTGGAAGAATGGGCTAATGGTAACCTCAAGGGTGAAGAGTTGATTGGTGCGCTGATTGTGGCTCGCGCGTTACCTGCTCCTTTAATGCGGATTGCAGAAAATGCTGGACAAAATGGTGCGGTGATTTCTGAGCGTGTGAAGGAAAAGGAATTCAACGTTGGTTACAACGCTGCTAATGGCGAATTTGTAGATATGTTCACTGCTGGTGTGGTTGATCCTGCTAAGGTAACTCGTTCTGCGCTGCAAAATGCGGCTTCTATCGCTGGTATGGTGTTGACAACTGAGTGTATCGTTGTTGACAAGCCTGAGCCTAAGGAAGGTGCTCCTGCTGGTGCTGGTATGGGTGGCGATTTCGATTACTAAGCTTAATTTGTGGTACGGGCATCTTGCTCGTATTAAGTATAAAAAATGGCTGTCTTCCTCTGGGGAGATGGCTGTTTTTTTATGAGAAATGGGTTATACCAATTTGAAAAAAGAATTTGACAGATGGGTAAGGGTGGGAGCAATGCTCATTAGTGTCAACTTAACGTGAAACTCATACCCTGCAAGGAAATTAATTTCCTTGCTAATAAACGAAGTCATCTGAAAGATGACTAAATCACCTAGGTTTTCTTCAGTCTACTTTAGTAGACTTTGTTTATTGGTCCCGGAACTTTAGTTCAGGGTGGGTGGAACTGGATCTAATTCTTCGGTTTTACCTGCACGATATTCAGCCATAGCCTAAAGTATCTTGGGAACGCGCAAATTTTGTATCCCACATCATTTCATCTTCCAGTTCTTCCAGAATCATTGCTGCGATTCCTGCGGATAGCTGAGTCGCATTAGACCCCGAAGGGGGCTTCCCGCAGGGTAGCGACACGCTGCGCGGTAAGCAAAGCTATGCCGTAGGCTTTACGCTAACGCATCTTGCTGACTAGGAGGTAGGGTTTTCAATCTGGCGATCGCCCCTTCAAGTAACTCGGTCATGGTTACTATACTCTCACATAGGAACGATATATATATTATCCATATTGTTATACATTGTTAGCAACAAATAACGCCAAGTTTGGAATATTCATAAGTCGTGTTTGTAGTTAACAAGTATCAAAAAATAGAGACCATTTATCAAGTCAAAATAAAATTAATGTAGGGTGTATTAGGCGCATCTTTTAAGATTGTTTAGAATTAAGGTAATTTAATTATGATTGTGGCGTGAGGCAAAACTAAAAAAGTGACTTACGACAACGCTTGTAAATATCTAGCAGAACAGTATCCAGAAGAATTTATTCGTTGGTTACTGGGAATAGAACCACGAGAAATTAAGGTATTAAAAACAGAATTAACTCTAGAACCAATTCGCGCAGATTCTGTTACCTTTCTGCAAACAGAAAACCAAATTTTACACCTTGAATTTCAAACTCTGAGTAAATCTAATCCACCCCTTCCCTTGCGAATGCTTGATTATTCAGTGCGATTGAAGCGTCAATATCGCTGTGGGGTGGTACAGGTAGTAATTTTCTTACAAGAGACGACAACAGAAGCAGCTTTTACCGATGAATATCGAGATGATACCACTATTCACCGTTATCGAGTTATGCGTCTATGGGAGCAAGATTCCGCGACATTTCTCAACAATCCTGCACTTTTACCTCTAGCAAGTTTAACCCGGAGTGATTCACCTCAAACTTTATTAACACAAGTGGCTGAAAGAGTCGCTACAATTCCTGATATACAGGTGCGGAATAATATCGCAGGTTGTATAGAGATTTTAGCGGGTTTGCGGTTTGAAAAGGATTTGATTCAGCAATTTTTACGGGAGGATATTATGAAGGAATCAGTGATTTATCAGGATATTGTTCAAAAAGAAGCGTTTAAAGTCATTAATCGTCTATTGAATCGTCGTTTTCAGAATCTTGATTCATCGCTAGTTGAACGGGTTCGTAAATTATCTGCTGAAAAATTAGAAGATTTAGGAGAAGCATTATTTGATTTTTCTGAAGTTGCTGATTTAGTTACTTGGTTAGATAACCAAGAACAGGGTTAAGAAGTTATTCATATCTCAGAAACCTGGTTTCTTAGCATACCGGAATCCACCTGGGTTAGAAACCGGGTTTCTTAGCAAATAAGTACGAGAAGATTCCACATTTAACTGAAAGAAACCCGATTTCTCGACACCGATGAAAATGTTTACTCTAAGAGGTTGTTTGGCAAGTCTAAAGCTTTAGGAAAAAAACTGACTATTCAGAAACCGGGTTTATTGGTAAAGGAATACGATAAGATTCCACATTCAACTGAAAGAAACCCGGTTTCTCGACAGGGATGAAAACGTTTATTCTCAGAGGTTGTTTGGCAAGTCTAAAGCTTTAGGAAAAAAACTGACTATTCAGAAACCGGGTTTATTGGTAAAGAAATACGAGAAGATTCCACATTCAACTGAAAGAAACCCGGTTTCTCGACAGGGATGAAAATGTTTATTCTAAGAGGTTGTTTGGCAAGTCTAAAGCTTTAGGAAAAAACTCACTATTCAGAAACCGGGTTTATTGGTAAAGGAATACGATAAGATTCCACATTCAACTGAAAGAGGTTGTTTGGCAAGTTTAAAGCTTTAGGAAAAAAACTGACTATTCAGAAACCGGGTTTATTGGTAAAGAACTACGAGAAGATTCCACATTCAACTGAAAGAAACCCGATTTCTCGACAGGGATGAAAATGTTTATTCTCAGAGGTTGTTTGGCAAGTCTAAAGCTTTAGGAAAAAAACTGACTATTCAGAAACCGGGTTTATTGGTAAAGGAATACGATAAGATTCCACATTCAACTGAAAGAAACCCGGTTTCTCGAC
>JASJCY010000253.1 GCA_030065825.1 Nostocaceae cyanobacterium
TAACTCTTCTGTGGAAAGCGATCGCTCAGTTATTTCTGAATATAATTTCCACAAGATGAGAAAAACATCAATTTTTGATTCAAAACATCTCAACCTATTGGTATTAGGTCTCTTGAGAATTTATTATTGATAGGAGAAAACGGAGAGTGACAGAAGAGGGATAATATGGTGCGTTAGTCTAAAGATATAACGGACCATATTATTACCAATTCTTGATTTATTCAGAAGCACCAAAACGATAACCTTTACCGTAAACACTATGAATTAATTGGCTTTCTCCACTAACTTCTATTTTACGTCGTAAAAGCCTGACTAAAGCTGCAATCACATTACTACTAGGTTGCTCCCCATCCTGCCATAAATGTTCCATAATTTGGGTATGGGTGAGTAATTGTCCGGCATTTTCCATAAAGTATTTTAGTAACTGACTTTCTTTGTCCGAAAGTTCAATTACCCTTTGTTGACGATACGCTAATTGATTTTCGCTGTCGAGTTCTAAATCTACAACTGTAATCTTATTAACTGTGGTAGCAGGTGTCTGGGAAGGAGAACGTCGTAATAAAGCTCGAATTCTAGCTAGTAATTCCCGCAGTTCAAATGGTTTAACTAAGTAATCATCCGCACCAGCATCTAAACCTTCTACACGGTCATCAAGGGTATCTTTGGCAGTTAAAAATAAGACTGGCGTAGAAATTCCTTGACTACGTAATTCCTGACAAATTTGTAACCCCGTTTTCCCTGGTAGCATCCAGTCCAAAATCAACAGATTATAACTGCTTGTAAGTGCTAATTTGCTACCTGTAATCCCATCATAAGCAGTATCCACACTGTATCCCTCACGAATTAACAAGCGACTCAAAGGATCGGTTAATTCGGTTTCATCATCAACTACCAAAATTTTCATGGTTGACAATCAGCTTTGAAGTTAATTGATGTGCAGCTTTCAGCTATTATGATCATGCTGAGTTGACTGCTTTGACATGCTTACCGTTGCACTACCTAAAGGGGAACTCCTCAAACATAGCATTCGTCTCCTGCAAAGTGTAGGATTAGATTTTAGTGGTTTTTTAGACTCAGGACATCGTCAACTGCAAATTAACGATACCAGTGGTAAAGCCAAAGGTTTACTGGTACGAGCACAGGATGTACCTGTATATGTAGAATATGGACAAGCACAATTGGGTATTGTGGGTTATGACGTGCTACGGGAAAAGAAACCCCAAGTTGCACAGTTGGTGGATTTGGGTTTCGGTTACTGTCGCATGTCTGTAGCGGTAAAAAAATCTAGTCCCTACAAATCCCCTTTGGATTTGCCAACCCACAGCAGAGTTGCTTCTAAGTATATTAATTGTGCCCGGGA
Organism: Nostocaceae cyanobacterium; assembly: GCA_030065825.1. Classification (GTDB taxonomy): domain Bacteria; phylum Cyanobacteriota; class Cyanobacteriia; order Cyanobacteriales; family Nostocaceae; genus JASJCY01. Next base: position 1,361 of record JASJCY010000253.1, read on the forward strand.
TTATTTCCAAAGTTTGGATTTACCTGTGGAAATTGTGCCTTTATATGGTTCTGTAGAATTAGGACCAATTACGGGCATGTCGGAAGCTATAGTAGATTTAGTGTCTACTGGACGAACATTGCAAGAAAATGGCTTAACGGAAATTTCTACACTATATGAAAGTACGGCACGGTTAATTGCCCATCCTTTGAGCTATCGTTTGAATAAGGATAACCTTAGCGATTTAATTGGTAAATTACGGGAATCAGCTTTGGTTAAGGCTTGAGTAGAAATAGTAAGGGGTTAATTAACGGCTGAGTTAATTTTTATTTGGGACTGAAAAAGCTATGCCAGTTCTACCAAAGGAAGGAGAAGTAGCAAGACTAACAGCACTGCGTCAGTATCAAATTCTCGACACTGAAACAGAGTCAGCTTTTGATAATCTTGCCCAGTTAGCTGCCCTAATTTGTCATACTCCCATGGCAGGAATCAATTTTATTGATGCCAATCGTCAGTGGTTAAAGGCAAAAGTGGGTTGGGATATCAGCGAAATGCCTCTGGATATGGGCATGTGTCCCTTTTGTATTCAACACCAAGATGTATTAATTATTCATGATACCACCGCAAATACAACATGGGCAACAAATCCCCTGGTTACTTCTTCTCCTCATGTGCGCTTTTATGCTGGGGTTCCCCTAGTCACACCAACAGGAGAAGCGATCGCCACTCTGTTTGTGATGGATTCTACCCCCAGGACATTAAAGCCAGAACAACTGACTGGATTACAAGCATTAGCTAAACAGGTAATCAACCTCCTGGAAATGCGGCTAGTTGAAAAAAAACAAAAGCAAGCCGAAGAAAGATTACAATTGGCATTAGCAGTGGCAGGAATGGGCACTTGGGAATTGAATTTACTCACCCAACAAATGAGTTGGTCTCCCAGCCTAGAACAACTGTTTAACATGGAACCAGGAAGTTTTGATGGTCGCTACCAAAGCTTTGTCAATCTTATACACCCAGAAGAACGGGAAAAGTTTGTACGTGGTATCACTAGTGCCATTGATAAAAATAAAGACTATTGTCTCAATATAGAATTTCGCCTGGTTTTACCCAATGGTAGAGTAATTTGGAGTGTTGCTAAAGGTGAAGTTGTTAGGGATGATAACCAAAAACCCCTAAAAATTACAGGGATAAATCTAGATATCACCCAACGCAAGCAAGCAGAACTAGCATTACGTTCCAGCGAACAACGATATGCTACCTTGGCACAAGCTGCACCCGTAGGTATTTTCCGCATTAATGTTCGGGGTAACTGTCTATATGTTAACCAGCGGTGGTGTGAAATTGCTGGACTTTCCCCAGCAGAGGCTACCGAAGCAGGCTGGATACGTGCCATCCACCCCGAAGACCGAGAACAAGTGTTTAATAAATGGTATCAAGCAGCACAAGATGATTCACCGTTTCAATTGGAGTATCGCTTCCAGCGTCCTGATGGAACAATAACTTGGGTTTCTGGTCAAGCTGTGCCGGAAAAAAACAATAATTCAAAAATTACAAGTTATTTAAGTGCGATTACGGATATAACAGCTCATAAGCAAGCCGAAGCAAAATTACAGCGACAAAATCAGCGATCGCAACTATTAGGGGAAATTGCCCAAAAAATCCGCCAATCTTTATGTACAGAAGATATTCTCCAGACAGCAGTTAAGGAAGTCAAAAAAGTTCTACAAGCCGATAGGGTAATTGTTTTCCAACTTTGGCAAGATGGTTCGGGAACTGTAGTTAAAGAAGCGGTAGTACCAGAATATACTCCTATTTTGTCAAGAAACTTGATCGACCACTGTTTCAAAGAAGACTATTGGGAAGCTTATCGACTGGGAAGAGTAAGTTCTATTGCTAACTTAAAGACAGCAGAAATTCAAGATTGTCACCGAGAATTTCTGCACAAAATGGAAGTAAAAGCACATATAGTAGTGCCAATTTTATGCCGAGACAAACTGTGGGGATTACTAGTTGCTCATCAGTGTAGCAGTCCCAGACATTGGACAACAGAGGAAATTGAGCTATTACAGCAGTTAGCAAACCAAATGGGTATTGCTCTTTCCCAAGCATATCTTTTAGAAACAGAAACCAAGCACCGTCAAGAACTAGCACGTTCCAATGCTGAATTAGAACAGTTTGCTTACGTTGCATCCCACGACTTGCAAGAACCATTACGAATGGTGACGAGTTATTTGCAACTCCTAGAGAAAAAATACAAGAGTCAAATGGATGCTAGGGCTGATGAGTTTATCGGCTATGCTGTAGATGGCGCAAGACGGATGCAAACTTTAATTAATGACTTATTGAGTTATTCTCGTGTGAGTACTAGGGGTCAACCGTTTGAGAAAATAGACTGTAATAAAATTTTACGTCAGGCATGTAATAATCTCAAAATTGCCATTGAAGAAAGTAAGGCAGTTATTACCCATGATGAACCTTTACCACAAATCATGGCAGATGGAATGCAATTGACACAATTATTTCAGAACCTCATCGGTAATGCGATTAAATTCCGCAGTGACTCAACTCCTCAGGTACATATTGGAGTAACAAAAAGAGAAGGGAAGGATTCCCAATCAGCAATTCCTAATTCCCCAGATGAATGGTTATTTTGGGTACAAGATAATGGAATTGGTTTAGAATCAGAGTATGCTGAGCGAATATTTGTCATCTTTCAGCGCTTGCACGCTAGAGGTAAATACCCAGGAACTGGCATTGGCTTAGCAATTTGTAAGAAAATAGTAGAACGACACGGTGGGCACATATGGGTAGAATCACAACCAGGATGTGGCACTACTTTCTTTTTTACAATTGGCGATCGCATTCCCCCAGAAACCCCACAATAGATTTTGTAGGGACGCAAAACTTGCGCCCAAAAGCCACCGTAGGGGCGCAATGCTTGCGCCCAAAAACCACCGTAGGGGCGCAATGCTTGCGCCCAAAAGCCACCGTAGGGACGCAAAACTTGCGCCCAAAAGCCACGAAATTATCAATTTCCCCATTTACCCCTCTTTTGGGTGAACAAACCCCTCTTTTGGGTGAACAAACCCCTCTTTTGGGTGGACAAACCCCACCGGGTGAACAAACCCCTCTTTTGGGTGAACAAACCCCTCTTTTGGGTGGACAAACCCCACCGGGTAAACAAACCCCTCTTTTGGGTGGACAAACCCCTCTTTTGGGTGGACAAACCCCTCTTTTGGGTGGACAAACCCCTCTTTTGGGTGGACAAACCCCTCTTTTGGGTGAACAAACCCCTCTTTTGGGTGAACAAACCCCACCGGTGGAGAAACCCCACCGGGTGGGGAAACCCCACCCCTACTCTTTTTTTTCCTAATTTTTAATTGTTCTCCCCTATGTCCATTGAATTGTTACTAGTAGAAGATAATCCAGGTGATGTCCAGCTAACTCAAATTGCTTTGGAAGATAGCAAAATTTCGGTAAATTTAAATGTGGTTGAAGACGGTGTAGAAGCAATGGCTTTCTTGCGCAAGGAAGGCAAATATGCTAATATGCCTTATCCGGATATAATTTTGCTGGATTTAAACTTGCCTAAAAAAGACGGACGTGAAGTACTGGCAGAAATAAAAGCTGATAATATACTTAAACGGATTCCTGTGGTAGTTTTAACAACTTCCCAGGCTGAAGGAGACATCCTTAAAGCTTATAATCTTTCTGCCAACTGTTATATAACCAAGCCAGTAGACTTCGATCAGTTCGTCAAAATTGTCCAGTCGATAGAAAGCTTTTGGTTTACCATAGTTAAACTGCCACCGGAGTAAATTGCATGGCAGAACAACCCATTAAAATCCTGTTGGTTGAAGATAACCCAGGTGATGTCCGTTTATTGGAGGAGTTCTTATGGGATGTCTCTTCTGTCGAATGTCAGTTAATGCCTGTTGAACGGCTGGAAGAGGCACTAAATTGTTTAGAGAAAGACAAATTTGATGTTATTCTTTTAGACCTGACGCTGCCAGATAGTCAAGGTTTACAAAGTTTTGTAAAATTGCATAATCGCGTACCTGCTATTCCCATTATTGTGTTGACGGGTTTGGATGACGAAAATCTAGCGATTAAGGCAATGCAGGAGGGGGCACAAGATTATTTAGTCAAAGGACAAGTTAGTGGGGATTTGCTGGTGCGCTGTATGCGTTATGCTATGGAAAGACAGCGTGCTGAAGAAGCTCTCAGGCAAAGTGAAGAGCGATTTCGGGTAGCATTGAAACATTCGCCAATTGTTGTTTTTAATCAAGATCGAGAGTTACGCTACAGTTGGGTTTATAATCCTGCCTTTGGATTTGATTCTGAACAGATGCTGGGTAAACAGGATGGGGATTTAATTCCTGCACCAGAAGCACAATATCTGACGGATATCAAAATGGGTGTTCTGAAAACTGGTATTGGTATTAGAGAAGAAGTAGCAATTACGACGAAAGAAGGGATTAAGTATTTTGACTTGACTATAGAACCGTTGCGCAATGAATCCCAAGAGGTAGTGGGAATTACTGGTGCCAGTATTGATATTAGCGAACGCAAACAGACACAAGAGAAAATCCGGGAACAGGCAGCATTACTAGATATTACCACTGATGCGATTATTGTTAGGGATCTAGAAAACCGGATTTTATTTTGGAACAAAGGGGCAGAAAATCTTTATGGTTGGCAACCAGAAGAAGTATATGGGGAAAAAGCCAATGATTTATTTTACAAAGAAATGCCCCCAGAAGTAGAAACAGCTTTGTTAAAGGTATTAACTAAAGAACAGTGGCAAGGGGAGTTAACTAGAATTACTAAAAGCGGTAAGGAAATTTTGGTAGAAAGTCGCTGGACTTTAGTTTATGACCAAGAGGGTAAACCAAAATCAATTCTGACTGTTGATACTGATATTACAGAAAAGAAACAATTAGAAAACCAATTTTTCCGTACCCAACGCTTAGAAAGTATCGGTACTTTAGCTAGTGGTATTGCTCACGATTTGAATAACATTTTAACACCAATTTTAGCTGCGGCACAATTATTACCATTAAAATATCCTGATGCTGATGAATCTAGTCAGCATTTGTTTGAAATTCTGGAAGATAGTGCTAGACGGGGAGCAGATTTAGTCAAACAGGTGTTATCATTTGCTCGGGGTGTGGAAGGCAAACGCATCAATTTGCAAGTGCGACATTTAATTAAGGAAGTAGCAAAAATTCTCAGAGAAACATTCCCCAAATCTATCGAAGTCTGCATTGATGTACCGTCAAATCTATGGATGGTTTCTGGAGATAGTACACAAATACATCAGGTATTGATGAATCTCTGCGTCAATGCCCGGGATGCTATGCCTAAGGGTGGTAAATTAAATATTTCTGCGGAGAATGTCTATATCGATGCTAACTATGCGCGGATGCATTTAGAGGCAAAAGAGGGACCCTATGCGGTGATTACGGTGTCGGATACTGGTGTGGGTATTCCTAAAGAAATCTTGGATCGGATTTTTGAGCCATTTTTTACCACCAAGGAACTGGGAAAGGGTACAGGGTTGGGACTTTCGACGGCAATTGGCATTGTTAAAAGTCACGGTGGTTTTGTTAATGTATATAGCGAGACGGGGGATGGTACCAGCTTTAAGGTATATTTACCAGCCACAGAAGGAACAGAAACAGAGTTAGAACAAGACTTAGAACCCTTAACGGGACATGGTGAATTAATTCTGCTGGTAGAAGATGAAACCTCGATAGCCCAAATTACTAAAGCATCCCTAGAACATTACAATTATAAAATCTTAACTGCTGCTGATGGCATTGAAGCGATCGCTCTATTTGCCCAAAATAAGGATAAAATTAGTGCGGTGCTGATGGATATGATGTTACCTTCTCTGGATGGTTTAACGGCAATTTGCACCATACACAAAATCAATCCAGAGGTGAAAATTATTGTTACTAGTGGACTGATGTCTAGTAGTAAAATGGCAGAAGCTATGGCTATTGGTGTCAAAACATTTTTGTCTAAGCCTTATACTGTGAAGGAATTATTGAATACTTTACAGCAGCTTTTGCCATCAACATAAAAAGTTAAAAAAATTAACAATTAAAAATTAATAAACAATATAGACATTTTGCCACTTTTAATCTAACTGCACCTACTCCCACATCAGGATTAGCGATTGATTTTGACTTCTCTGAAAGCACTGCGGTAGGAGGAAGCGATTTTGAAATCGATTTTGCAGCTAGTTCCAATATTGTGCAACACAAAACTTACACAAATCGCTCATATCTCAACAAATAGAGCAATTTGATGTTTGTTTCCTGTTTCCTACAAGCCCGTCGGCGGGTAACTTGTCCACAGGCGTAAATTCCGCATTTGCCCTTCGGGTTCGCAGTCGCTTCAAGTCGGGGAACCCGCCCAACGCGCTGTCTCACCATACGTATTTTGTTTAAAGGTGCATTTGTTAAATTAATCGCAGCATTCAAATCCCGGTCTAGTATTTGTCCACAACTACCACAATCATAGATTCTCCTTGACAATGGCATGGATTGAACATGACCGCAAACTGAGCAGGTTTTACTTGATGGATACCATCTATCAACTACTTCTACTCTAGTTCCGTAGATAGCTTGTTTGTAACTTAGCATTCTACGGAACTCATAAAAGCCCAAATTAGAGATTGCTGCTGACAATTTATGATTAGCTATCATCCCTGACACATTCAAATCTTCTATGCGAATGCGATAGTATTTTCTGCTAATTTCTGTTGTTGTTTTTTGCAGAAAATCTTGTCTAATATTTTTGAGATGTGCGTGATGTCTAGCTAATTTTTGATAATATTTTTTGGCGTTATTAGATGCTTTAATACCTTGACGACGATTACCTAAAATTTTATTTCTGTTTCGCCATTGTAATTTAGTTAACTTGGTTTTCGTTTTCTTCAATGACAATGGTGCTGTAATTGTATTTCCGTCACTCAAGGTCGCAAAACATTTGACACCTAGGTCGATTCCTACTAATTCTTGTTCATGACTAATTGGGGGAATTCTCTCAATATCTAAACTAAAGGAAACATACCATTTATCAGCTACTCTAGAAATAGTAAATGTTTGAGATGAACATAGATAAGGAATTGGTCTTTTTAATTTGAATTCACCCAATCCAGGAATGGTGATTCTCTTTCCAGGGTAAAGTATCTGGCGATTTGAAAAAGGTAGCATTTTCTCACCTTTGACTGGATAAATACCAGATTTTTTCAAGACTGTGAAACTATCTCCCAATTTCTTGGATTTCATCCTGGGAAACCCAGATAAACCTTGACGCCATCTTTGAAAAGCTTTCTTTAAATTCCGAAAACTGCTGGAATAAATCGCAGATGGATATTTTTGCATCCAAGAATATTCCCCTTTAGTTTTGACGTGATTAGTAAAAACTTTTTCAATAGATGCTAATCGTTGGGAATCAGTTTGTTTAATGTCTGGAAAATTCCATGATTGGGTGACCGAGCGTTGTCAGAAAAAATGGGGCAGGCTTCAAACAAAACTAACTCGTGTGGCTGCCAAAATAACCAATTAACCAAGCCTGCCCCATTTTTTGATGAGCAAATTGGTAAGTAGGTGAAGACCAAAATTATACACAAAGCGAGAGAAACCAGCACAACCATTGAGAAAAGAACGTTGCTGATTATTTAGTTTTAGTTCTAGTTTCAAGGAGTACATGATTTGGGTCAAGATTTGTGTATATCGTAT
>JASJCY010000254.1 GCA_030065825.1 Nostocaceae cyanobacterium
TAATAGTCAAAGTCATATAAATATGACTATAAAACTAGCCATCAAAACTAATGGGACAGAACACTAGTACTCCACCAAGTAAACTATGCGGGGTTAATAAGGAAAGAACAAAGTTTTTTCTCCCCCCTCTTCCCCCTCTCTGCCTTTACCCCGCAAAGTTGGTGTGGTGGACTACTAGGCGTGGAAATTAAATATGCGTTGTCCAAAACCCTTGTTCGGTGACGTTGCATTGCAACCTCACCGAACATTCTTTTCCACCAGATGTCTATTACCCATTACCTACATAGAAGGAGACAACTTGATTCTACAGCCACTCAGGGTGCAGCATTCCCGTCGCTTTGCTAAACCTCTACGATAATTCATAATCTAAAATCATGTATATAAGCATTTAAATTATAAATACTAATCTTAGACATTTTTTTGTCAAGTTTTTATCGAAAATATTTCCTATTTATTAACGTAATTGCGTTGTTGTAGGGTATAATGAAAAAATCATAATTAGGATTATTGTAACTATTATTCCATAAAAAGAGCTACAACCCTATTTTTGCCGTACTAACTAACCTAAAAGTCAAACTTTGATGACATCGCAAAAGGCTTACTTTCACTTCCTCAGACAGACTAGATAAATATGGGTATTTGACAAAATACGCTGAATATGGTAATTGATGTCTTGCCCGTTATATTGCTTTACGGTTAATAAATGACTATAGGACAAACTATCAGCTTTCGAGAGGCAAAACCCCAGGAAGATTACTTAATAGCCGAACATTTTTATTACATGTGGCGGGATAATGATGTTTCCACAGATTTAATTCATTCTGACTGGCTGCATATTACTGTTGAGTTTATCAATCGCGCTCGTCAAGAATTATTATACAAGGCATTTGTAGCGGAGTTAGATAGTCAAGTAATAGGTTCAGCTGGTTGTCAGTTATTTGCTGGTCTTTATCCCAACATTCTTGCAGACCAATACCGTAAATATGGTTATATATGGGGTGTCTATGTTGACTCAGCACACAGGGGTCAAGGTATTGCCAAGAAACTTACAAGTATGACTGTTGAATACCTGAAAACCATAGGTTGTACCCGAGCCATTCTCCATGCTTCCCCTTCTGGAAAACCTGTATATTCACGCCTTGGTTTTTCAGATACCAACGAGATGCGCTTAGACCTGTTATAAATACCTGTTATATTTAATTGTTTTTGACCGACAAAGAATTATAAATATTCCACCAATACTACTGCAAAAGCTGCATTGAATTACGGAGTTGCGAAGCAAGAGTATGTTGATTCTGGCTGGTTTAACAAACAACCCCTAAAAAGTTTTGTTGGTGCTGTATTTATTACTCCCCTTGGGAAAAATTCATCATCAGAATTTCAGACTATAGCAATTCTGTGTCAAATCAAATCTCCCACTACCCAACCTCCAGCCAAACCTAGCTATGAAAATGGTATCCCTACTTGTGCTTCCGATTTATATCAATTCAGGTAGGAGTGAGCATCAAATTAATAATCTGGGTATTTTAAGAATGAGAAGCCAGAAGTAAGAATGAAAATAAATGCTCAAATTGTGGTTACGAATTGGTTTGTGGTTAGTCTTGGGGGGAGGAATTATTTTAATGTGGTTTGTTTATAAACCAGAAGTATTAAAACCTCTAATTCAAGCTGGTGTACCTGTAAATTTCCTTTCAGGATTACCAATTTTAGGAGATTGTATTAGAGTTGCTGTAACTCCCCAAATAACTGTCCAAGAACTTAAAAGATTAATCGATGGTAAAAACAATAATTTTCTAGTTATTGATGTGCGCAGTCCTGAAGAATAGGCAATTTCTCATATTCCGGGAGCTATTTTAGTACGATTAACACAGAGAGATTGAAAATGGCAGAGGTATTACCAAAATTAGCTCTTTACCTTCTGGGAAGAAGTTAGTTACTTATTGCGCTGTGGGTAAGCGTTCTCACACTTTTGTTTATCTTTTTTATTGCTTGATGGATATATGTACACTTGGCATAGATTAATGCATTCTGTGTCTTGGGGGTGGAGGTTTCATCAAGTCCATCATACAGATGCTTCTATGAATATATCTACTGCTTACCGTTTCCATCTTGTGGAAGTATTTCTATCTGGTATTCCTAAGTTATTTTTGATTTGGGTATTTGGTATTTCACCTAGTCATTTGTTAATTTATGAAATTTTATACGCCATAGAATTAGTATTTCATCACAGTAATTTTGCCTTACCCTTGAAAATTGACAAATGCTTGAGCGATTTTATTGTTACACCTAATTATCATCGTGCCCATCATTCCCAATCCTGGCAGGAAACTCAAAGCAATTATGCCAGTTTTCTGACTATTTGGGATAAATTGTTTAAATTACATTATTATCCTCAATATCCAGACAAGATTAAACTTGGCTTGGAAAAATCTAATAATAATTTAAACATCATGGAACTAATTTTGATGCCATTATATCATTAGCGAAACATTTAACAGGGGTATGGAATCTGGATGTTTTAGTATTATTTACCTATGCCCAAAATCCAGTCCCAAACCCTATCTGTATGTCCATTATTATTTACTTATAACTGCCGAATCTTCTACAGCCAAATTGCCATGTTCCCCTACTTCCGATTTTTGACTCATCAATGGTTGTGCCGAGTGCAATACTGCATCCAACAATCCTGGAAACAGCACCTCTAAATCTTGACGTCGCAAGCTATTTAAGTGCTGGGTGCCTTCTTTTCGAGTCCAGACTACCCCCGATTCTCTTAAAATTTTAAAGTGGTGAGACATGGTAGACTTAGCGATGGCAAAATCAAAATCAGCACAGCATTGCTCTTTTGTAGTGGCTAGTCGTCTTACTATCTCTAAACGCACGGGATCTCCTAAGGCATATAGTACTCCCGCTAAAGAAATTTGTTTTCTGTCTGGGTTATATAAGAATCGCATTCTTGCATTATCTCGTATGTTAGACTATATTTTAATTATTCGAGATTATCGAATAATCGAATTATAAAAGGAGGGCGAGTATGTCATCCGTTACAAATGTGACAGAAGCCACATTCAAGCAAGAAGTCATCGAAAGTGAGATTCCAGTGCTAGTAGACTTTTGGGCACCTTGGTGCGGTCCTTGTCGCATGGTTGCTCCGGTAGTGGATGAGGTGGCTGCCGAATACGGACAACAGGTAAAAGTGGTAAAGCTGAATACCGATCAAAATCCCACGGTTGCTAGCCATTATGGGATTCGTAGCATTCCCACACTAATGGTGTTCAAGGGAGGTCGGCAGGTGGATACGGTTGTTGGTGCTGTACCAAAAACAACCTTGACTAAGACTTTAGCACAGTATCTGTAACTCAAAAATTGAGATTTGTGTTGGGAAATGGAGAATTGGCATTCCTCCATTCCCAATTCTTGATTTTGGAGATTGGGAGGGGGCAAGACTTAAAAAACCGGGTTTATAAAGGAAAAATGAAGGTTTTTATCGGTCAAGATTCTGAATCAAGCCGGTTACACCTGCTGGGTGCAAGAGATGAGGATAGGTAATCTTGCAGCAGTTAAAAGAATAATTAGTTAGAATAATGATGCAATTTTAATCACAAACATAAGTCTGATAACTTGCACCAAGTCCAGAAACCGGGTTTCTTAAGGTTATTGACCTGTAAAATCCTACATTTTGGTTTAGAAACCCGGTTTCTCTATACTTGCCCACCAATGGTGCTTTTTTGTTAGATAAGGGGAACTTCATGAATCCAATTACTCAAGTCAAACCTCTGGATGTACCTAGTGCAATTGTTCAGCGTCGTTCTATCAAAAGTTTTAAAGGAGATCCCATAGCTCCAGAACTGCTAAAACAGCTAGTGGAGTTAACTGTAGCCGCACCCAGCAGCTTTAATATTCAAGATTGGCGGATTATAATTGTGCAGGATGAAGCCAAAAAGCAAGCTTTATCTGCCGCAGCTTGGAATCAACAGCAAATCATCCAAGCACCGGTGACTTTCGTCTTTGCAGCTGCTCCCCATGCTGGTGAACAAGATTTAACCCCAATGTATGAACAAGCACTTGCAAATGGCGCGTGGAACGAAAAGGTTGTAGAATATTTCAAGACATCTATTCCTCAGTTCCAAGTCGGATTAGGAGATAAACGCCGGGAATATGCCGTCAAGGATGCGATGATTGCGGCAACACATTTGGTATTAGCAGCCGAAAGTTTAGGCTTGTCTACCAATTTTATGAATGGTTGGGCAGAAGACAAGGTTAAGGAAGTGATTGGTGCAACGGACGATCCAGATTTAGCGATCGCGGTGTTAGTACCTGTTGGCTATGCTGCGGAACCTCGTTTAAATCCCGGTCGTTTTCCCTTATCCTACAACGTTTTTGTAGATCAAGTGGGTAACTCCTACCAGGGCTAAATTTAAGCTAGGTGCGGTGGTACCTGAAATCTGGTATTATACTGGTTTTCCGTTGTAGGTGGAGCCTACTTACTCCAAGCCACGACCTGTCTACCCGGAGGGTGTATGATATAAAGCGAATTGGTGAAATTTAGGACGGGCAAGAATCCCATCCCACTCATAGTGTAATTTGACTCAAGTGAAATTTGCTATATTCTCAACAGGAGCAAAGAAACCGGGTTTATTAACGAAAAATTAAGGCTGGATTTAGCCATTGTCAATAAACCTGGTTTCTCGCAGCAATCCAAGATATCAGTAGGAATCAATTATGGTTTCTAAGGTTACCTTGACAGGGGTAGGTTGCTGTCCAATTGTGGTTGTCAGTAACATCAAGTATCATGCAATCTATCTACGCTATAAGGTTGTATATAGGGGGATAGAAACATGAGGGTTTGGCTAGCTTGCTTTTTTGTACTGTTTGCTTTAGCACAATTCTTTGACTGGGTACAACAGCTTTCGCTACCATTACCCATTTATATTTTGGCTGGGGCATTTTTAGCGGTTGCTTCTAATTACGAAAAGCTTTTTGGTTCCTATATTGGTGATAATATTGGTGTGAATATGGAAGCATCTACAGAAGAAGTTCAGTTAGATTCATTATCCGAACCTACTGAGGCTATTCCTTTGTCTGGGAGTAATTTGGGGAAACAGATGCAAGCATCAGAAACGCAATCATAGTGTTTTTAGCTTACTTTGCTCGCAAGTTATTTATAAATGAAGGGAAATAGGGAATAGGGAATAGGGAATAGGGAATAGGGAATAGCAATTTCAAAAAATACTACTACACAGCAATTATCTGAATCTGTTGCCTGTTGCCTGTTGCCTTTCCTAAGGGAATAGGGAATAGGGAATATGGAATAGGGAACTTTTAAACATTTGTTACGAGGGAGTTTTAATACTTTTGACTTACCCTGCGGGAAGCCACTTCGTGTCTATGACTTTTGACTTACCCTGCGGGAAGTCACTTCGTGTCTATGACTTTTGACTTCCCCCTCGTGGGGTACTCATATCTTGCACCACTTTTAACAAGAGCAAAAAAATGGGGTTTCTAAACGCATAATTAAGGTTTTTGCTATTAGTAATTCTCAATAAACCCAGTTTTTCACCCAGGTGCAAGATGTGAATCATCTTTTATTTTATTTTCCCATTTTTCGCTTCATTTCTTCCAATTCAGCTTCAGTTTCCCAACGACGAAATTTCTCTTCTAAATCATCATAACTACTACCATAACTGCTGGTAGAACTCCACCAACCAGAAGTCTCCGTTTCCAAGCGTTGTTGTGCTTTGGCTTTGGCTGTTTGTGCTTCCACAGCTTTGGCTTGTACTTCTTGTCTGCGTATCTGAACTTTCCGTAACAGTTCCTCAGCTTGCTTGATGCGTTCTTTTAACCCTTGCATATGTCCCCAAAGCTGATTTCCTTGACGTAACAGTGCAGCTTCTCTTTCCTGTGCAGCAGCAGCTAAATCCTGTCTACCAGATGCTTTTGCTTTTTGTACCCGGATATGCCATTTTTGGATTTCTTGTGCGGTAGAGAGGATTTCATCTTGCGATCGCTTTTCTTGTAATTGTAAATCTGCAATCAGCTTTAAGGTGTCTTCTTCTTGTTCGCGCAGCTGTTCCAACAGCGCTTCTAACTCCAAATGCGGATTATTACGTAAGAATTCTTCTAAACGGTTTTCCAGAAATCGACTCAAGTCGTCAAATAAGCCCACTGTTAGAACTCCAGAGGTTAGGTGTATAATCACATTGTAGTAATTATGATGCTAATTCCGTAACTTTAATTTAGAGTTGTTTCCATCTGCTGATTTTTACCATTAATCACATCAGATAATTGCTCATAATTATAATCATGATTATTTTTTAATTTTTAGTAAGCTTTTTGTTTTGTCTCCATTGAGTTCAACAATTTCAAACTCTGTACCTGTACAAATTGATTTTAAGTATTTCTTCCATGTTTGGTGTCCTTCTTTTTTGTAGTCAAAACCTTTAATTTTTTCCTTGAAAATTGGCAAAATTTTACTGATATTTATCCCATTTTTTATCAACGAACTCCGGTAATGTTTATGAGTTTTTAAATATTGTAAAACTTTTTGGTAGTCAGAAATTAGTTCTGATTTTTCTGTATTTTTTGAAGTTTCTACTTTGGTTTTAGACAACCAAATTTTTTGATCGCATACAGCAGAAAGCACTTTACTAGTCTGCTTTTCGTAAGCACATATAATTACTACTTTTCCATATTTATGTAGCTTGTTAACTAAAGAAGCGAATCCTCCATCACCCGATACAATTACAAACACTTGTAGAGATGGTTTACTATGGACTAAGTCAATTGCATCAATCGCTAGATGAATATCTGCTGAATTCTTTTTATTCGGTAAATCAAAAATTTGAATTGTTTCAATGCCAATTTCTTGGGTTTGTTTTTTAAAAACTTTAAATTTTGGATTAGTCCAATCAGCATATGCATATTGAAAAGCAATGTTCTTGACCACAGATATTTCTTCTATTTTCTGTTGAATTGTTTCAAAAGAGAATTTATCAAAATCAGGATTAGATGAACCCATCGTCAGGTTTTCGATATCATATAAAACAGCGGTATTAAATTGGTCAATATTTGTGATTTTGATGTTACTGGCAAACTCTTCTAACAAAAACTGTCTTTGTTTGAGTTCTCTTACTTCATTAATAACACCAGATAAATCCTGATAATTATCAAGAAAGGCTTTAGTTTTAGATTGTGATATCTGAGTTTTTAAATCTTCAATTTCCAGTTTTGCTTGCTGTAGTTCTTGGTGTAAATTATCAGTGATGTTCTTAATATCAAAGTGATTGTCAATAATATTTTGCTTGAGTGAATTAACATTGTGAAATAGAATTTTTTGACGTTTTTGATAAGCATCAACTAAAGCTTGCTGAATAGTATCCCAATCTTTTGGAAAACTCTCTCTGTTAAAATTATGGAGAATTATTTCATAACCTGCGATAGCAATTTCAAGATTACTTGCAGGATTTCCTAACTCAAAATGATGAAGAAATTGACTAAAATTATAAATAACTTTGGCTATTCCAATGGCTTTCGCTGGATTTTTGGTAAATTGTTCTTTTGTCCATTGTCGCAATTGTAAAGCAAACTCATCATTTAGTTTATCTAAATTTGCTTGCAAAAATTCACGTACTTCTTCGTTTTTCTGGCTTGCTGTTGCTTTTAACAAATTCAGGAGTAAGTTTTGCTCATAATTTCCAGATGCAATTGACATGACTAATATCCCTGACAATGTAATCTTTTGAGTTATTGTTCCCAAAATGCCATTGCATCTAACATTTAAAGTGGTGTCACCCAATAAGTAATTCCCCGGATAACTTTAGATTTAAAACCAAATTCAGGTAATTTTTCTGTTGTCAAACCTATATAACTCCAATGGGGTACATCATTTTCTACAGTGCGAAACCAGCCATTTTCATTTAAAGCTTTTACCTGCACTTGATTTGATACTTTTAAATCCATGGCTAATCCCCATAAATGTTGTGAAGCACCTGGAGGTGCAACGACACCGAGAATTCTTGTTTCCTTACCCTCTCGTACCCTCGCTAAAGTTTTATCGTTAGCGTATTTTCTCCAAAACCTGGAAGTTGTCGCAAAACTCCGAATACAATCACTAGCAGCATACCCAGATTTTAAGGGAATTCTGACTTGGGAACGCGCTTTATTTAAAGCATCAGCAGCAGGTTTTTGTAAATAACAGTTTCTTGTTCCATTGACTTTACCTTTTGCGAAAGTTACCTGAAAATTTTTAGTTTCTTCTTCGTTATTAAATCTTACTTTCAAAGGTAGTTTAATTTCAGACTTTTGATTTACAAACACAGCACCGTAGGCTTTTAACAAAATATATTCAAAAGTTCCAGGTTGGGGAATTATTCCTAATTTATCTGTGACTGCTGTTAAAAAACGGTCTTTTTCTGTTAATTTAAGGTTGGAGTTGTTGGGAAAAATTGGATGATATAATTCTAGTTCTTCCTTTTTAGCACAGGATTGTTTAAATTCTCCTTCCCTGGTTAAAGTTGCGATGGTTAAACATTCTAAATGTTCGATATCTTGACTAATTGCGCGGTAGGTAATTCCTTGAGTAATCACAAGGACAAAAGTAATTAAGGCAATAATTTTTATCGAGAGTTGATTTTTAAAAAAATTTTGTATCATGATTTGATTAATTAAGCTTAGTTTTAATCATCTTACAAAATTGTATAAATTTTTGAAAGCTAGGCAAATGACTAGTTTCTGATTCAATCCTTGTCAATAATTGCTTCAAGTAATATTCTTTCAATACATCACCAGGATTAGTCTTGGAATATCTAGTTTTTTTCTCTTTCAATAATTCTTTTAAATAAGACTCATGAAATTGAGCATGAGTATTAAAATTATGATATCTGCCCATTAACTCTGGACAATCTAATTCAACATTATAATAACGAGTGTATTCTAATAATAGTTGGTTTTGAGGATTTCTTGAGTAAATCTTTCGATTTCCGAGAAACCAACTTTCAATGCAACGATTTTGAATAATCGGAACTAACCTGGGTTAGAAACCGGGTTTTTGAACGAAAAATTAGGGTTTTGACAGGTAACTATT
>JASJCY010000255.1 GCA_030065825.1 Nostocaceae cyanobacterium
CTTCCTAATCTGCTGAAGTACAAAAGGGCAGGCAAGGATGCCTACCCCACAATAATTTTAGTAATTTCATCTGTACTTCACCAGACTGAGAAAGGCTATAAGTAATAAGTAATAAATAATTTGGTTCCCCCACAGATTTTTTCGTTCACCCCCCATTATCAATTACCAATTATCAATTACCAATTACCAATTACCCATTACCCATTACCCATTACCAATTATTCATTCATTTCTTTATAAGTAGCTAATGCCGAAGGAGAAATGCGGCTAAGATAACGGAATATCCAGTATTTAAATATAGTGTCTAAAACCACGGGAAATGTGGCAATAAAAATACCAATTGCACTTTTATATGCTGGCACTCCCAAATGTTGTGCTAATCCTTCCAGGAGAATTTCCCAACCATGTGGTGAGTGAAATCCTACGAATACATCTGTGAATAAAATAATCAAGAAAGCTTTAGCACTGTCACTAAGACCATATATAATTTCATCAATAAATGATTTGACAATGGCAATTTCCTTTTTGCTATTGCTAATGACAAGGGCAAAGGCAACTAGAGATAAAAAATCAGCAAAAATATTGGTAATCGCTAGATTACTTTTGTGGCGAAATTCTTCAGATATTTCTAGAGATTTTTCTTTTAATTTTTCTTGTATTTCTTCTTTTTCTAATTTAGGGGTTTTGTGAAGTAGCATTTCAAATTTAAGCTTAGACTCATAAAGCTTTAATTCATGTAATGCCTCCTCTTCCATTTCTCTATTGATAAAAGTTTGACTCACATCTTCACCTCTCACTCTTTCGGTTAGAGGCATTAATATAATTTTGGAAAAGTGATGAGTTAATAATGGTAAAATAATTAGTAACAAGACAAATCTGAGTGCAATTCTAGTTCTATTTCTAGAAGTTCTAAATTTTTTGACAAAATCTTCTTCCGCTTTTGGGTCTAATTCTGTTTTGATTTTGTTAATAGTCCTACCAATCGACCTTGGCAAGACTCCTGTTTTTTGAGATACAGGTTGAACTTTCATTTCATCTGCTTGAGATGGTTCTGAGTTCTTTTCTGTATCTTGTTTTTTGCCTTTTTGATCCTCAGGAGTGGACATTAATTTATCTATCTTGATTTATAGTTTGATCTTACCTAATCTACAGCATTCCTAAATAAGTCATAAACTACCTTTAATGACACAATATTATTAACGGGCAAGATGCCCACATCACAGGATATTTTGGGATTTTTTTGCAAACAGAATTCCTTATCTATCCTTTTTTACCATCCCTATCAACACCTTGCGGATAGTATCTGCTGGCACTTGGTCAGTTATAGTAACTACACCAATCTGGGTGGGTAAAATAAACCTGACTTTCCCTGCCTTTACCTTCTTATCCAACTGCAAACTTGCAATAATTGCTTCGATATCCAACCCTGCTGGTAACTGTGTCGCTAAACCCGCTTTTTGAATCAGGATATTTTGCCGTTGCGCTTCCTCTTGCGTCCACATTCCCAATTCTACAGCAATCTCTCCCGCAGCTACCATCCCTATACCCACAGCTTCTCCGTGAATTACCTGCGTATAGCCTGTCAAACTTTCTACAGCATGACCAATAGTATGTCCGTAATTGAGAATTGCCCGCAGTCCCGCTTCTTTCTCATCTTTGCTGACCACATCCGCTTTGGCTTGACAAGAACGAGTTAAAATTGCATCCATCAATTCTAGTGGAATATACTCCATTGCATCCAAATGTTCACACTCTTCCATCTGGTGAAATAATTCCCCATCCCAAATCACACCATATTTAATTACCTCTGCCATCCCCGCACGAAATTCCCTTTTTGGTAATGTTTTTAACACCTCTGGGTCGATTAACACCAACTTGGGTTGATAAAATGCCCCAATTAGGTTTTTACCTTGGGGATGATTTACCCCGGTTTTGCCACCAATAGAGGCATCTACCATGGCTAAAAGGGTAGTTGGTACTTGGATAAAGTTAATCCCCCGCAGCCAAGTTGCTGCCCCAAATCCAGTCATATCACCAATTACTCCCCCTCCCAAAGCTACCATAGTGGAGGAAC
This sequence comes from Nostocaceae cyanobacterium, assembly GCA_030065825.1. Taxonomy (GTDB): domain Bacteria; phylum Cyanobacteriota; class Cyanobacteriia; order Cyanobacteriales; family Nostocaceae; genus JASJCY01. Next base: position 2,075 of record JASJCY010000255.1, read on the forward strand.
GTTCTAAGCGATTCTCCAGGGCAGTACTGTATATTTTTTGCAGAGAATCTAAATTTTTATACTGTTCGCCATCAGGGAGAATGCAGGTAGAAACATCAAAACCAGCAGATTGTAAGGAATTGATAGCCCTTTCCCCATAATGAGGGAAAACCGTCGGATTAGAAACCAGGAGTATTTTTTTACCCAACCCTAAACCAGAAAGGTGATCGCCTAATTGATCTAAACCACCCGTTGCGATCGCAATTTCATAAGATTGCTGCGGTAGATTTACCTTGATTGTGCAAGCCATCACCAAACCCCTTTGCAAGTGCCGTGGGGTGTATTTTATCGTAATCTGGGGGGAGTGGGGGAGTAATCCATGAAGTCCTGAGTTAATTTGCTTATGAATAAGCTAAAAAGCACCTAAATTAAATATTTGGACGGGCAGGGATGCCCATCCCACAACAGTTAGACTAATGAGTGATTATCTAATTTAAATGCGTAACAGCTTAGACAGTTTTAAGTCGAATTTGTTAGGATTGGCAAATTGTAAGTATAAAACTCTAAAAAACTTAATTATAGGATTTCAAAAAAATATTAATCAATATGTCTAATTTTGTTTATGTAGATAATTCTAATGTTTTCATCGAAATAAAACGTGTTAGTGCCGTTAAAAAAGGTTTGGCAAAGAATATTTATGATGCGATGAACAATAATATATCTGACAATAACTATCGCCTTGATTTTGCTAAACTTCATAGCTTTACAGCAGGAAACGACCCCGCCAAAATAAAGAGAATTGTTTTGTTTGGTTCACGTCCTCCTGAAAATGATTCACTCTGGAAAATCGCGAAAAGTGCAGGATTTGAAACTATAATTTTTGACCGAAATGTTGTGAATAAAGAGAAAAAAGTCGATACAGCTATTGTAACGGCAATGATGCAAGACGCTTATAAGAGAATGAATAAGCGTGAGGATGTAATTACTTTGGTTGCAGGGGATGCTGATTTTTTAGCTGCGATTGAAGCCTTGCATGATGATGGTTTTACCATTGAGGTATTTTTCTGGAATCATGCTGCACAAGAGCTGTTGGAGACATCCTTTGCTTAGAAAAACACTGACAATTCCAGGCAAAGATGGAGATGATGTACCATTTTACCTAGAAAAACAGTTAACGCAGTTATTAACTGAACTAGAAGAGCTAAGGGAGGACGAGGATTCATGAATAGATACAGCATGATTATTCAATGGTCTGATGAAGATCAGCTTTTTCTAGTTACAATTCCAGAGTTTGCCAATCGCGTTGTTATGCCTTGCACTCACGGCAAAACTCGCGCAGAAGCAATTAGTAACGGTGAAGAAGTTATTGAAATGTACTTGGAAGCTTGGCAAGCAGAAGGTGAATCCATCCCCGAACCCAGTACGCTGCAAATTGCCTAACTATCCTTCCCAAATCCCTATCCTCTTACAGCAATTTTTATTTATTTGAATCACTTCTGTCGTAAGGGTTTAGCAATGCGCTTTACCCCTACAGCATGGTCTATTTAACTCAAAATCGCTGTAATAGCTCAAAGTCGAGAATTGAAACTACTGATAAAATAAAATCACAGACTCTGGGAGTGCTTGTATGAATCCCACCACTGAGCGTGTACGTTGGACTACTGCTGATTTAGAATTATTCCCAGATAACGGCAACCGCTACGAGATTGTCGATGGAGAATTATTTGTGACAAGGACACCACATTGGAAGCATCAAAAGTTTTGTACTAAAATCTCTAAAGAACTGGATTTATGGTCAGAGCAAACAGGTTTAGGAGAAACTACTAGTGGTGTTGGTGTAATTTTTAGTGATGCGGATAATGTTATTCCCGATGTGGTGTGGATTAGCAAAGAGCGATTAGCTGCTGGATTAGATGATGCTGGACATTTAACCGTCGCTCCAGAGTTAGTGATTGAGGTACTTTCACCAGGAGAAATCAACGAACGCACAGATAAAGAAGTGAAGCTGAAACTTTACAGTTACCAAGGTGTTAGAGAATACTGGATTGCTAATTGGCAGTTACAGCAAATTCAGGTTTATCGACGGGAACAAGCAATGTTGGTATTGGTAGGGACGTTGTTTGCTGGTGATGAGCTAAGTTCCCCATTATTACCGGGTTTTAGCTGTCCTGTGGTAAGGTTGTTTAGTTAGGGATGGATTCCAGGAAAGTTTGGGGACAACGTATTGACAATGTAAATACGTATTTTTACACTAATAAGATTTGTAAGGCAACACGCAAGGAGCGTGAAGATTATTAGTAGTTGGCAAGTGGGTAATCTAGAGGTTAGCAACACTAATTACAGTTCAAGAACTTTTATGCCGTTATCTCTAGATCAAGTTGACAACACAATAGAGGCAATTAATTTTCTTTCTGACCCATTAAGTGAGCGCTACGGACGTTTACTCAACTGGCAAAATCCACCTGATCCATTCTGGCACTACGGAATTGGTCTTTCCGATACACAGATTTTTGATACAGGTCAAGGGTTATGTCCATTTGAAAGAAAGGAAGCAAAATTCGTTTTGGGTATTGACCAGATTGCTTTTGAGCCACAGCAAACAATAGAGCGGCTAAAACAAGCTCTTCGTGTTTTCTATAATTGGGAGTACACTTTCACTGGCTGGAATTGTGAACATCTTGGGCGATTAATTGCAACTGATCAGCCAAGATGCTATCAAAGCAGTTTTCTGTGGTGGTTATGCAATATGTCAAAAGAAGGTGACCATAAAACTGCACATCAAATTTTTAGGGATTATTTAGAAAGAGTTGATCCAAGTCTTGTTCGATAGCCAGTAAGTTGGGTTGAACAACGTGAAACCCAACATTAGTAAGTGGTAGAAGGAGTAATTTTCTCGAAAGACGATGCCATCAGAGTTTGCTCAATTTATTACCAAAAATCAAAGTTCAGGAGTTATCATCGTTTCCAGAAAGTTATCGATTGAAGTCGTTATCGAAGAATTGTTGCTAATTTGGGCAGCATCCAGTGCGGAAGAGTGGGTTGATCGTATTGCAAAACTACCGCTATGACTGCATTCTTAGTAGAATCCAAAAAACCCGAAAAAATTCAAAATTGGTAACTCCTAACTCCTGTAGGGGCACAGCAGTGATGTGCCCCTACTAACTCCTAACTATTAACTTGAAAGTGGTAAATTGGCAATTATGAGGGTTGTTGGTTGATTGGGAATCAGTTTATGTGCGGGGTGAGTTTTTTTAGCAGCAAAAGCATTTGTCATTAATTTGCTCAATTCTCTTGCATTATCTGCAATTAACCAAAAAACATCATTATTATCTATTTTATAGCTATATTCATCTTTGAAAACAAATTTTATCCCCAAGGATTCAGCATCATTTGGTAATTTATCAACAGCAATCATTAAAGTAGATGTTACCAAAAAGTTGATTGGTAGTTTGTGTTGTTCTTTGATGAAATCTTGGGCAGTTAATGTTTGTAGATTTACTACTTCACTAGCGGCTTTTTCTAGTATTTTAGGAACTATTAAAATTTCTTGATTCGTAAACCAGCGACTCATTCTAATGTATCCAGCTGCACCATCATATATATTGATGAATACACTACGAGGCTGATCCATACCACAAATTCCATCAACACCTACTTGCAAATAAACGCTCTTGTTAAAAGCTGTGTTTGCTATAACTTTACCAACAAAAATATCACTAATAATTTGGGTAGGATTCTGTTTTAAATATTCAAGAGCATTATTCATTCCATCAATGAATTGTTGTGCTGCTTTCTTAGTAAAACCATAGGTAACTATTTTGTAGTCAGGAAGTATCAAACGCACTAAGGGAGAAGATACAATAGGTGTTTGCACAACATCAACTAATACTTCGGAAACCGGACTATAAGCAAATTTATGAATTAGTTTTAGCCGTTTTTGTTTTGCTTTTTTAAGGGGTAGTTGCAAAATTTGGGCTGAGTCTTGATTAGTGAATTGATTATTAGTCTCTAATTCATCTACATAATTTATAGCTAATTTAAGAGAATCAACCAGTTTTTTGCCTTGTTCAAGGCTGAAAGAAAATTCATAAAAACTACCACAATCATCAATGTCTTCTAAAGTACTAAAATATAAGGTAATAACATTATCATTTATATCGTGATTAGGAGTGAAGTGAAAAGTGGTTTGATAGAAAATTGTTTGGATTTCAATGTCACATGTGACTGGGTGAAGTGCTTGGTTAATATTGTTTGATGCCAACCCCGTTTGTTTCTTTTTGCCGTTGCTTTTGATGCCGGTGTTTTTGCTCATCAGAAAATTCTCTGTGGCGGTTTTTATTACTAAAATGCATCATATCGCCATCGATACTCAAAAAAATGGTTTTTATACAGATAGCAACTAATTGTAATATTATGGTTCAATCGAATTGATGAACTATTCTGGAGAAACCTCAATGGGCATATTACTATATGTTGTCTTCTTAGCAGTTTTCGTAGGCATCGCAGCTGGTTTATTATTCGGTTTGCGTGCTGCTAAGATTCTTTAATTTTATCGGGGATGGACAAAATATCCATCCCCTTGCATTAAACTGAAAAAGTTATATTTACTCTGCTCATATCATCTTATAGAGATTTTGTCAAGCATGAGTATTTGTGAGGTGAATTGAGTGAATAAAAATTGGTCTTTCTTGATGTTAGAGAAATTTGACTTGCCGGTTAGCTGTGACGGAAGAAATATGGTTTCAGCTTTTTTGGGCAACCAATGGTCAGAGAGACCCCAAAACTAGTTTTTTATATCATAGCATCAAACAACGTAATTACGTGAATAATTTATCTGGAAAAATTTGACAAAAAATGAGTTAATATTTGGATTACAAAAGTAAATTATTCTTAGAATAAGTTTTAGTTATATGTAGTTGGTTTCACTTCAAGATAGCAATGATAAATAAGACACAGGTTTTTATAATCACACTAAAAATATGAATACGCAAAACAAAAACAAGCTATTTTCGTTATAATTGCGAAAAAAATATGTTTATTGCAGACAACCCCTATCAATATCTCACCTAGCTTAAAAGTAGGGATGTTTGTGTTAGGTGTTGGGGAGCCAGCGTATTGCGAAAGCAACTAATTTTTAATTCCACTAAAAACCGGGTTTATTGATAACAACCTAATGCTAAAAGCCTATATTTTGCGTTTACAAACCCGGTTTTTGTGGTCTTATACAACCGGTTGACGGACGAAGGCTGGACGTACCTCTAACCCTAATAAATCTAACATTTGTTGGTCAGCATCATATCCGGGACAAGGTGTGGTAACCGTCAACATATGCCCATCATCGCTGGAAAAGATAGAATTTGCCCCTGCCATAAAGCATAAAGCCTGTTCTACCTGGGACAAATTTGCCCTCCCTGCACTCAAACGCACGTCAGAAGCTGGCATAATTATTCGTGCTGTAGCAATCATCCGTACCACATCCCAAATGGGAATATCGGGTTGATTTTCCAACGGTGTACCTTTGACTTTGGAAAGAATATTAATCGGAACCGATTCAGGATGGGGGCGCAGATTTGCTAAAGTGTGTAACATAGATACACGGTCTGCAATAGTTTCCCCTAAACCGAGAATTCCACCAGAACAAACAGTGACATTGGTTTGACGGACATTGTTAATCGTATTCAGACGGTCATCATAAGTTCTTGTGGTAATAATAGTACTGTAATATTCCTGTGAAGTATCTAAGTTGTGATTGTAAGCATAAAGTCCTGCATCCTCTAAGCGCTTCGCTTGGTTTTCTGTTAACATACCCAAGGTGCAACATACCTCTAAACCCAATCCTGTCACCTCTTTAACCATATCCAGGACATGTTCAAATTGCGAGTTATCCCGTACTTCTCGCCAAGCTGCACCCATACAAACACGACTCACACCCTTAGCTTTGGCTTGTTGGGCAATGTTGACTACGGTTTCCTTCTCCAACAGTGCTTGTGGCTTCACTTGTGTTTGGTAGCGAGAAGATTGGGCACAATAACTACAATCTTCCGGACAAGCCCCGGTTTTGATTGATATTAACTTACACACCTGGATTTGTTTGGAGTTATGGTATTGTCGATGCACTGTAGCAGCTTGATAAACTAGCTCTAACAATGGCGTATCGTATATGCTGCGGATTTCTGCTTCTTGCCAATCGTAGCGTATTCCCACCGATATCTGTCCTTTTATATATTGAATTTGATGCTGCACGCTGTACTTTATCAGCAACTGGAATTTTTATTCCTGACGCTGTAGATATTAGCAATTAGCTTACCAAAATTTTGCTAATTTAGCAGATTAAACGTAAAAATCAGCACTTACACAATAACTGTCATCAGTCAGATATAAATTTAAATTTGTAATTGGCACTTTTATGCATCCAAAAAGCGATAAATCCCTGACTAAAAACAAACTATTATGCCAGTTGCCTCAAAATAATCAATTAGAAAAAATATATACTTTATGCAATTAGAATCCCCACTAATTACCACCGAACGTCTGTTATTAAACATAGGAAATGAAGAAAGTATTCCTGCTATTATCCAATACTACACTCAAAATAAAACCTTTTTAACTCCTTTCTACCCATTGTGGACAGAAAATTTTTTTACCCTAAAATATTGGCAGCATCAAGTAGATATGGATTTATATGATTTTATTCATCACTCTTCCTTAAATCTGTTCATTTATAAAAAAGCAAATCCAAATCAGATTATTGGCACCAGTAATTTCCGTAATTTTGTTAAGGGAGCGGCTCATTATTGCACTTTAGGATACAGTTTAGCAGAAAATGAACAAGGTAAAGGCTATATGACAGAAGCACTGCAATCTGCCATTTTATATGTATTTCAAGAATTAAATATGCACCGAATTATGGCAAATTATATGCCTCATAATCAACGCAGTGGCAATCTTTTGAAAAGACTAGGTTTTGTCGTGGAAGGTTATGCTAGAGACTATTTATTAATTAATGGTAAATGGGAAGACCACATTTTAACTAGTTTAGTAAATCCTCATTGGCAATATCCCAAATACTAATTAAATTGGCTCTTCAGTACGTATTATGCTAAAAATGTATATCAAAAGCTCAAAAGTCAAGCTATACAAG
>JASJCY010000256.1 GCA_030065825.1 Nostocaceae cyanobacterium
TTGGAAAGAACGTTTACAATGCCAAAATTAAACGGGCTTATATTCCAAAACGCCGTGTTCTTATCTAATGATTGATTTTGATTTACGCAATTGGGATTTAGCAGTAAGAAGAACATACAGGGCTAAAAAAATTAGTTCCGGTCGATGGGAGCCTATTCCACCTCAAACTGTTTTTATTTCTAAACCACTTTGTGTAATCAAAATACAAAATAGATATGCTCCTGCTACTTGGCGGTATGTAAGTAGTGCCACAATATTTATTTAAGGAATCAAGCTGTTTTCTGAAAAAATTTATTTAAATGAACCAGCACATATAGATATTGATAAAAGTAGCAGTAGTTATCAATTAAATTTTTGGTTTCCTTGGTGGCACAGAGAAATAAATTTACAAATTTGGCATAATTATAATTCTGATGATTGCGAGACTTGCAAGACTTTAGACAGAATCGAAAACAAAATAGACAACATTTTTGATTACTCAATTTAACGATGTGGGAAACGCTAAGGTTGTATATGCTAATTAATAAGTGGCGTTTTCTTCAACCGAAAAATAGTGAAATTTTTAGGATATCTCATTTTCTTGATGGTGGTATTATATCAAAGCCACGGGCAACTATTGCCACAGGTTTTATTGATGAAAACTCCAAAGTAAATACGTTTGAACCTAGCTATTTCTCACCCAGAGAAGATTTTTAAATATTTGAACTTGCTTTTCCCGCAGGTTTACCGACTCATTCTTTGGGTTTTATTCCCATAGACGATGGTTCTGGAAATTGGGTGGTAAAAGTTGAAGCTTTTTACTCTAATTCTGTTGAAGATGATTTTGCTAATTACTTGTTAGCTCGATTTGGTATTACAAGTTCTTTGTTTATAAATATGGCAAAACAAAATTTGATTCCCGTATCAAGTTATATAGAGCTTAAACCAGGTTTTAATGCTCAACTTTTAGTACCGTACCAGCCAATCCTAACAGGGCTTATTTTTTATTTTCCCAGAGTGACACCACAGGGTTAACTTCCAAATTTAGTCCTACTACAGAATCATTGCCATTTGATTCTTGTGCTTCTAAATCCATCGGAAAGCTGATAAACCAACATTGTGCTTGTCTAGATATAATTACAGATTTGATTTTTTCACGCTACAGTTACTACAATCTGCCTAAAAATCATAAAATCAGCATTTTGTCAAGTATCTACAAATTGGGGTCAAAATCAACTTGCGACAGCGACTGATTTTTTGAAGAGTCTAAATTCTGTGTGTTGGATTATAAATCTACGAGTTTGCTGAATTTGAGGCTATTAATGTCAAAAAATTGCAAACAAGAATCCAACTTATCAAGTGTATTAATATTATACTAAAAGCTGAAATAAAGCAACTACGTCGAATAAATAATAATTGTTATCAATAAAATCTTAACTAAAGTTAACATAAATAACCTATTGATTTTATTTTTAAATCTAACAAGCTAAATCAATAATTTTTGATGATGTTATGGCGCACTCAAGATATTGATGGTTTATGGATTAATTACATGTTACTCCTAAAGCACCTTTTTCTCAATCATGGTGCGTTAAGCACATGTCATAACCTATCCTACACCTGCACTTGACATTTTTTTAGTATTTTTGTACTATATAAATATGAATATTTAAGTCAATGGTTAATCCACAAGTGTCGTAAATATAGCAGTTTTCACGCTTATCAAATACATTCTTCTGGTGCCTGTCCTAGCTTCACCGATTCCCTTTGTATTATGTATCCTCTGGGTAGACAGGTCGTGGCTTGGAGCAAGTAGGCGACCTCTAGCAAAAACTGCTATATAAAGGACTTCCAAATTAAAAACCAACAATAGGTAAGGAGACGGCATAAATAACTCTGGTGTTTATAGTCAGGGCACGGCATTGATAACTCTGGTGTCTATAAAGTAACTTTGCTGACGCCGTGCCCCTACTGACGCCGTTTCCCTCCGGGTTTTTTGGTATTCCCTAACTACATAAGCTCTACATTTCTATGTAAATTTTGGGTTTTTAAATTCATAAAATACACCCATTTGTGTGTATTAGTGTGCATCTGTGATTTGTTTTTCTTGTACAAACTTTGTCCAAGATGATTATCAATGTTTGGAGTATAAATAGCCATGAAAACTAAAAGTATTATCAATAAAATCACCCCAATTAAATCAAAACTCCAAAAGCATCAAAATATCAAAATGCTGAAACAAAACCCTCAAATTGACCTCATTGAACTGATTAAAATCCTAGAAAAACATCGCCACAATATCATCATTAACTTGCAGCATCTACAGTCGAATTACCAAAGAAGAGGTATTAAACGTATTCCTGGTTGTAGGGATGACAATGGTAACCTTCTTGAACCTTCGCTAACAACAGAACATATCGATCAAACTGAATATGTTCCCATGGGTACCTTTGCATTTAACCGCAATACCGCTACCATCAATATGCTGATTACTCGTAGAGTTAGATTAGTAGAAGCTGAGAATAAAACCCCGATTATCGAAGTTGCAGGATTGCTGTTAAATGACTTGCATAAATTTAATAATTACACCATCGTTAGTGACGGTAAAGTGAATGTCAAGTCACTCCAGGTAAAAATTCACAGCAAAAAAGTCTTTGATTTACTCCAGAAAAAGGGAGTATTGACAGCAGAAAAATTCGACTTTCATCAAGAATACACTATTCGACTAGATAATTTAGCCCTCGTACCTGCTGATGTAAATTATCGCAGTATTGATGGTTTGTTCTCACAGTTAGGGGAGTTCAAAGTCCTTTCTAGTATTATTTCCGCACATTTAAAAACAGAATCAGACACATTTTTAGCAGAACAATTGGAAGAATTACAACAGCATTATATTTCCAAGAATCTTTACATCAATTTCCCCACAACTAAGGAATATAAAGACATCCAATCAGCTTTAGTTAACGGTATTATTGATTCGCGAGTTAGCTATAAAATTGACATTGGTAGCAAAGAAATTCTCAACTTAGATAAATTCCATTCTGCTAACAAATTTCTAGACAGGATGTATGAGGTTTACGACATTGAAACAGGGGAGATTTTTTCTAAACCTACTTTTGATATGGCTTTTAACCCAAATATTGCTTTTCGTCACAAACAACTGTCATCTCGGATAAAATTTACCCCAGTAGATAGTTTTATGAAACCAATTTTTGATGATTTTCTGGGATTAGATAATAACGGTATTGTTTCCCAAGTACTTACAAAATTGGGTACTAATAGTTTGGTGCGGATATTGCAAGACAAGCGCAATGGGAAAAAAGTCAGAAAAGAGAAAATGGTTACAGCACTGACAGCAGCAAATCGGAAATTAGAAAACTATGTAGAAAAAATTTATCGGCATAAAATTTCTCCCTTAGTATTTTACATTGGTTCTACAGGTATGTTACCCAATGACATGGAAGCAAAAGCGATGAATGCTAAGGAACTTACTATTAAATATCCTGATTTGCAGCTTTCTAAAGATGAGCAAGGAGGGATATTTTTTGAAGTAGGTGAAACTATTGTGAGTGTCTATGAAAAGAAAGAATATTACACCAAGGAAGTTACTGTTGGATAATCTGAAAATTTAGGATACTAAAGAAAGTAAATCAACCGGGTTTTTGAATACACAATATGGGGTTTTCCCTATTAGAGTTATTCTCAATAAACCCGGTTTCTAATCCTAGTGTCAAAGGGAAGGAAGAGGGTTTGAGCACAAGAGGGTTTGAGCGGTTTTATGTTTGTGTTGAAGCTTGCACTCCTACCAAACTTTACCCGTCTTTTACGACGCTTAACTTGAATCCAATTGAGTTGTTAGGAGATTTGTTCAATTTGTTGGGCACAGAAACTATTATTCTTTGCATTTGATCAACTTCATTCATTGCTGAACGAAAATAGTTGAGGTTCACGCTTCTAAACCACCTCATGCGTGCAATTAGAGCGTTGTGTATCAAGTTCTTTGAAGCTGCCTAAAGCTATTTGAAGAAAACGAAAATACTCAACGAAAATACTCATTGTTACTAGTTCGTCTTACACCATTGGGCGATGTTTGAAGTAACTAGCTATATTTTAGCACTTCTTCCTTCTTCCTTCTTCTTTCTTACTTCTTCCTTCTTCCTTGAAGGTCGAAGACCTTCGGTCAGATATCAACTAACTCCTCGTAGTTTACGAGTATTGTCAACTAAACTCTGAGCTAATTTATCTAACCGTTGGCAGAGTTTTTCATCTAAAAGTTTACCTTCAGGATTAAAGGCTTTCCAAGCTTGTGGAATAGCTACTTGTTCAGGAATACACCATCCATGAACCCATCTCAAAATTACTCTTAAATCATTTAAGGCGTTACTGTTAGATTGTCCACCTAAAACGCTAATTAACCCTGATACTTTACCAGATAAATGCTCAAAGCTCATTAAATCCAGTGCATTTTTTAGCACTCCGCTAACGCTACCGTGATACTCTGGTGTCACCAAAATCAATCCATCCGCAGCTTTGACAGCATCTTGCATCCGTTTCACATCCGGGTAATCGGGATATTCATCTTCCCCATTGCAAAAGGGTAACTGCATTTCCCGCAAATCCAGGATTTCCACTTCTGCACCCAGGGCTTCTACCCTTTGCGCTGCTAATTTTAAAGCTTGGTGGCTATAAGAATCTTTTCTTAAACTACCTGCAATGCCAACAATCCTTACCATACTTAACCTACAAACTAGTAAATTGAATAATTCGATTAAAATGAAGTCATTACGAGTATGACTTGTTATATATTAGCCATTTATGACGTAATATGTCAAATGACAGCCCACAAAAGGATTTTTTGGTATGACATTGAGGAACGTAGGGTTCAAAATTGAGTCAAAATAGTTACAGTAAAAATTACAATTATTGATGATGGAGGAGGAACGTTAACAGCTACCAACGTCAACTACCCACACTGACTGAGTACAGTACAGTGTGGGCTTGAAAGAATCAGTTTTCAAAGCAAAAGATGACTAGCCCATGAGCCTTGAAAAATTAAAAATTAAAGCCAATTGGGAACAGGGGAATCCTGGGTGTAAACTGTGGAAATCCCATTATTCATTATTTATTGCTGTATCGCTAGTAGGGATTGCTGCTTCAACAGATGCATCTGTGCGGATGGTAACAGCAAATATTCCAATATTATTTAGATTGAAAGGCAACCACAGAGTACGGGAATTTTTATGAAAGCTACACTAGATTAAGAACAAGTTATTTCAACTTACTGCTAGGGAAATAGCCATAAAACCCAATGCTCAGCTTATGGCATCTGAGGAAAGTTAATTATTATGAAAAATTTTGAGGAAAAGGGATTGAAAAAAAGGCAACCTGCAAAGCGCGCAGTTTTAACTGGTACTCTGGCTGCTGGGTTAATGATGTTACCAGTAATGTTTGGGAGTTCTCCTGTTTTAGGACAACAAACAGATAAGAGTTCCCTCAATTATGGCGAATTAATCCAGGAAGTACAGCAGGGAAAAATCAAAAAAGTACAGATTGACGAAACCGAAAGAATCGCAAAAGTCTATCGAGATGGGCAAAACGAAGGTGCTAATCCCATACGTGTAGAGCTTTTGGATCGCAACACGGAGTTGATTACTGTACTTAAAAACAATAATGTGGTTTTAGAGCGGGTTTCCTCTACTGGTAATAGAGCTGCTGTTGGCTTTTTGATTAACCTGATTTGGATTTTGCCCTTAGTAGCTTTAATGTTATTGTTTATACGTCGTTCTGCTAATGCCTCTAGCCAAGCGATGAATTTTGGCAAATCTAAAGCGCGTTTCCAGATGGAGGCAAAAACTGGCGTCAAATTTGAGGATGTTGCCGGAATTGAAGAAGCCAAAGAAGAACTGCAAGAAGTCGTCACCTTTCTTAAGCAACCAGAAAAATTTACCGCCATTGGTGCTAAAATACCCAAAGGTGTATTATTAGTAGGACCTCCTGGAACTGGTAAAACTCTCCTAGCAAAAGCCATTGCTGGGGAAGCTGCTGTTCCCTTCTTTAGCATTTCTGGCTCAGAATTTGTGGAAATGTTCGTGGGTGTGGGTGCTTCCCGGGTACGAGACTTGTTTAAAAAAGCTAAAGACAATGCCCCTTGTCTGATATTTATCGATGAAATTGATGCCGTTGGTAGACAGCGGGGTGCAGGAATTGGTGGTGGTAATGATGAAAGGGAGCAAACCCTCAACCAATTGCTGACGGAAATGGACGGTTTTGAAGGCAACACAGGTATAATTATTATTGCTGCCACTAACCGTCCCGATGTGTTAGATGCAGCATTATTGCGTCCGGGACGTTTTGACAGACAAGTAATTGTGGATGCACCCGATCGCAAAGGACGTTTAGAAATTTTAAAAGTTCATGCCCGTACCAAGAAAGTCGATCCATCGGTATCCTTAGAAGTAGTAGCCCGTCGCACACCAGGTTTTACTGGTGCAGATTTAGCCAATCTCCTCAACGAAGCAGCAATTCTCACAGCACGGAGACGCAAAGAGGCAATTACCCCAGTAGAAATAGATGATGCCATTGACAGGCTGACCATTGGCTTAACTCTCAATCCCCTATTGGATAGCAAGAAAAAGCGATTAATTGCCTATCACGAGGTGGGACATGCTTTGTTAGCCACATTACTGGAACACTCAGATGCCTTAAATAAAGTCACCATTATTCCCCGTTCTGGTGGTGTGGGTGGTTTTTCCCAGTTGATTCTCAATGAAGACCTCATCGACAGCGGTTTGTATACCCGTGCTTGGATAAAAGATAATATTACCATGACTTTGGGTGGAAAGGCAGCAGAAACAGAAGTATTTGGGGAAGCGGAGGTGACAGGGGGAGCCAGCAATGATTTAAAAATGGTGACCAATTTAGCCCGGAAGATGGTAACCATGTACGGCATGTCAGATTTGGGCTTAGTGGCGTTAGAAAGCCAAAATCAAGACGTATTTTTGGGTAGAGATTGGATGTCTCGCAACGAGTATTCCGAAGAAATGGCAACAAATATTGACCGTAAAGTCCGGGAAATTGCCAATTCTTGCTACCAAGAAGCCCGTCAAATTATCCGTGAAAACCGTTCCTTAATAGACCGGCTTGTGGATTTGCTAATAGAACAAGAAACAATTGAAGGGGAGCAATTCCGGCAAATTGTCTCTGAATATACCCAATTACCTGAGAAGCAATTAGCAGTGTCTGGTAATGGGTAATGGGTAATAGGTAATGGGTAATGGGGGGTGAACGAAAAAAATCTGTGGGAGAACCAAAATACTTATTACTTATTACTTATTACTTATTATTGGGTAATAGGTAATGGGTAATGGGTAATGGGAGGTGAACGGAAAAAATCTGTGGGAGAACCAAAATACTTATTACTTATTACTTATTATTGGGTAATAGGTAATGGGTAATGGGTAATGGGAGGTGAACGAAAAAATCTGTAGGAGAACCAAAATACTTATTACTTATTACTTATTACTTATTACTTATTACTTATTATTGGATAATGGGAGGTGAACGAAAAAAATCTGTAGGAGAACCAAAATACTTATTACTTATTACTTATTATTGGGTAATAGGTAATGGGTAATGGTTAATGGGTAATGGGGGGTGAACGAAAAAAATCTGTGGGAGAACCAAAATACTTATTACTTATTAATTATTACTTATTAATTATTAATTATTAATTATTACTTATTACTTATTACTTATTACTTATTATTGGGTAATGGGTAATGGTGCTATGCAGCAAGCTTGCTACGTAATTTGTTTAACATTCATTATTCACCAATTACCATTTACCAATTACCAATTATCTTAAGATCCTAGATTACGAATAAATTTTGACTCTTCCATAATGACTTGTGACTGTTGAGGTTTTAAACTAGGTGCTGAACGTCTAGCCAGTTGCTGCTGAGAGAACATTTCTCGCAAAACCAGAGCTGGATCTACGTAATTACCTCCATACTTTAGCCCCCAGTGCAGGTGAGGTCCAGTAGTGCGTCCAGTCATACCTACCCGACCAATACGGAAGCCAGTTGGTAATTGCTGACCTTGGGCAATTTTAATTCCTCCCTGACGATCAACTAGGTAACGTTGCCTCTGTGCGGTTTCAACCCTTCCTTGCATGTGACAATAGGTATGTTGCCATGGACCGGATTTAATAACTATATAAGTCCCACAGCGACCGCGATCGCCAACTTTAATTACCGTACCCGTCCACCAATTACGAATATAACTACCCATAGGTGCTGCAATATCTAAGCCACTGTGAAATTCCCAACCCCTACCCCCAGTAGCAGAACGTCGATAGCCAAAGGGAGATGTATATGCTTGAAAATTTTCCACGGGGAAGGAAGCTTGTTGCCAAGTATTGCTAGCTAATGACTGATTGGAGTTAAATTCTAGAGCCTTTAAAGGTTTTAGATTGGGCAACAAAGTAGTTAAAGTTACAATAATCAAACCTAATAAAAATAGGATGGCTTTTGAAAGGGTGATTCTGTGTTGCCGTTTACTCATTTTGATTCCTCAATTTCCAGTCTTTTGTTACCTGACTTTTAATTGCACCCCAATCAGCAATATCATATGTATTATTTTTGATTGATATTACTTACACCGGAATATCATACTTCACAATGGTGCAATATAAATTATGAAATTGTCATATATATTCTTTTACCCATATTATTTGGGGAATTATCAGCAAGAAATTATTTATTTTGATAATGCATATAGATTCTATTGATTAAGTGTTATTACTGATAAAAATAGTTAGGAGTTAGGAGTGTAGACGCGTAAAGCCCACGGCATAGCTTTGTTTACCGCGCAGCGTGTCGCGAAAGCGACTCAGCGGCTTCTGGTAGAATGGATTTAGAAGTTAGGAGTTAGGAGTTAGGAGTTAGGAGGGGCAAAGTTATGAGTTGGGAGTTAGAAGGAAAGGAGTTAGGAGGGGCAAAGATATGAGTTGGGAGTTAGAGGATGTTTCAAAAGTATTGTTATTAACATTAAAACAAGCGTAAACCTAACCCACCTATCCCTCCTTCCCTACCTCTCCTACCCTCACCACGCCAGTCGCTACAACGGAGGGAACTTCCCTCCGGGTACTCGCTCCGCGAGAAGCAAGCTACGGTAGTTGTACCCCTACTCCTTCGGAGAAGGCTGAGTCGCAAGCGACACGCTGCGCGGTAAGCGGAGCTATGCCGTAGGCTTTAC